>JBEKHI010000181.1:0-15387 GCA_050012355.1 Streptosporangiaceae bacterium
CGGATGATCCCCTCGAGCACGGCTTCCGGTGAATCCCCGCCCGCCGCCACGGCGGCACGGTAATCGGCGAGCACGTCGTCGATGAACGCGGACAAGATCGCGTCACCGATCGACTCCTTGGAGTCGAAATGGTGGTACAGGCTGCCGGAAAGGATGCCCGCCGCGTCCGCGATCTCCCGCACGGTGGTGGCGCGGAACCCCTTCTCCGCGAACAGCTCTCCGGCTAGCCGGACAACGTCCGCCCGCCTGCCTGACCCCTGGCGCGTAGTGCTCACACGTGTGATTATCGCAGGAGTGCCAAGCAAACGTTTGCTCGGGAGGAACCTCATGGACGCACGCGGCATCGTTGCCACGCTAACCGTTGAACAGAAGGCCGCGCTCTGCCTCGGCGGAGATTTCTGGCACACTGCGGCGGTCGACGGGGTGGAGCAGATCGCGGTTTCCGACGGGCCGCATGGGTTGCGCAAGCAGACCGGCACCTTCTTTGACCCGAGTGTGCCCGCGACTTGCTTCCCGACCGCGAGCTGCCTGGCGGGGTCCTGGGATCCCGGGCTCATCTCCGAGGTCGGCGCGGCGCTCGGCGAGCAGGCTAAGGCCCTGGATATCGCCGTTGTGCTTGGTCCGGGCATCAACATCAAACGCCACCCGCTGTGCGGCCGCAACTTTGAGTACTACTCCGAGGACCCGTACCTGGCTGGCCGCCTCGCCGTCGGCGCGGTGCGCGGTATCCAGTCCAGCGGCACCGGAGCCTGCGTCAAGCATTTCGCGGCCAACAACCAGGAAACGGACCGGATGCGGGTCAGCGCGGATATCGATGAACGCACCCTCCGCGAGATATATCTGCCTGCCTTCGAGCATGTCATCACGACCGCCGAGCCGTGGATGGTCATGACCGCCTACAACCGGCTGAACGGCGTGTACACATCCCACGATCCCTGGCTGCTAACCCAGGTGCTGCGGGACGAATGGGGCTTTGCCGGCGTCGTCGTCTCGGACTGGGGGGCGGTGCACGACCGGGTTGTCGCGCTCAAGGCTGGCCTGGATCTGGAGATGCCGCCGAACCTGGGCTTCAGCGACAAGGCCCTGGTCGACGCGGTGGCTTCCGGTGACCTCGACGAATCAGCGCTCGATGAGGCCGCGACCCGAGTGGTGAGCCTGACCCTCCGGGCGGGGACCCGCTCCCATGCAGCAGCGCTGCCGCCGGATCTCGCCGCCGCGCACCACCGCCTGGCCCGCCGCGCCGCGGCCGAGTCGATGATCTTGCTGAAGAACGAGGGCGACCTGCTCCCGCTCACCGCCCCGACGATCGCGGTGGTGGGGGAGCGTCACCCGGCCTTCCAGGGCGGTGGCAGCTCGCGGGTGAACCCGGTCAGCGAAGACGACCCAGTGGCCGAGCTAGCCGCCGCGCTGCCGACCGCGACGTTCACCGATGACCCCACCGACGCTGACGTGATCATCGCGTTCCTCGGCTTCCCGGCGGGCGCCGAGACCGAGGGCGCGGACCGCGCGGACATCGACCTGCCCGCCGAGCAGATCAGCCTGCTGCAGAGCCTGTCAGGACGGGCACCCATCGTGGCCGTGATCTGTTCAGGAAGCGTGATCCGCACCAGTACCTGGGGCATCTACGCGCGGGCCATCGTGCAGGCCGGACTGGCGGGGGAGGCGGCGGGCGGCGCCATCGCCGACGTGCTCACCGGCCGGGTCAACCCGTCGGGCAAGCTGACCGAGACGATCCCGCTCCGCATCGAGGACTGCCCCGCTTACCTGAACTTCCCGGGCGAAGAAGGCCACGTCCGTTACGGCGAGGGCGTGTTCACCGGCTACCGGGGCTACGACGAGGCCGGGACCAAGGTCGGCTACCCGTTCGGCCACGGCCTGTCCTATACGACGTTCGACTACTCGGACCTCGCGGTGTCCGGCCGCGAGGTCTCGTGCGTGGTCGCCAACACCGGCGACCGGGCCGGGGCCGAAGTGGTCCAGCTCTACGTGGGCGACCCGGTATCCCGGGTGCGCCGCCCGCTGCGTGAGCTCAAGGGCTTCGCCAAGCTGTTCCTGGAGCCCGGGGCATCGGAGCGGGTGACGTTCACGCTCACCGACCGTGACCTGTCCTACTGGTCCCGGACGCTGGGCGGCTGGGTCCTCGAACCGGGGGAGTTCCGCGTCGAGGTCGGCTCGTCGTCGCGTGACATCCGGCTGTCCGCGGTGATCAACATCGACGGCCCGCCGCCCCGCTTCCCGCTGACCATCATGTCCACCGTCTCCGAGTGGCTGGCCGACCCCGAGGGCCGTGACCGGCTGTACGCGACCATCAAGGAAGTCACCGGCGAAGAACCCGCCGACTTCGGCCCCCTGGCGGACATGATCGGCACCATCCCGCTAGCCGCCCTGACAGCCTTCCCCATCCCCAGCATCACCCCGGCGGTGCTCGAGGCTCTGAAGTAACCCGGGCCTAGCGGGCGGCCGCGACCGGGATCCGGTCCAGGACGTCGGTTTCGGTGAGGCCGTAGTCCGCTAGGGAGTAGCGGTGGGATGAGTCGCCAGCCGAGCCGGACAGCTCGCGCATCGCGTCGGCCGCCGAGGGAGTCAGCGTGAGGCCGAACTGGGCGTACACCCGGGACACGACCGTCAGCGGATCGGCGACCAGGTCGTCGTACGCGACGTCGCAGAACTGGGCAGGATCGTACCGGGCACGCGCCGCCGTGAAAGCCGCCAGCCCGTCTGCCCACAGGTCGAGCTGGGTGCGCCCGATCACCGGCCCGGTGAACACCGTCGACCACCCGGACGACGCGCGGGCCGCCAGCGAGCACATCGACGCCACCGAGATAACCGGGTCCCGGTGGGTGACCACGATCAGCGCGTCTGGGTACACCGCCAGCAGTGCGTCCAGCGCGAACAGGTGCGAGGGGTTCTTCAGTACCCAGCGTCGATCAGCGTCGTTAGACCCGATCAACTGAAGATTGCGCCGGTGCCGCTGGTAGGCCGGCAGCCAGTCCTGCGACGACAGCCAGGACATGTACGACGGAACATGCGCCAGGCAGCCGAACGATACCGACCGCATCGACTGGTTCAGCAGCTGCCAGCATTCCTCGACCTGCTCGGGACCCAGCTGATGAGGCAGCAAGCCCTTGCGCGCCACCCCGGCCGCGACCGCCTGGTAAGCAGGCTGTGCTGCCCACTCAGCGCGAGGCGGGCGCGGCTGCGGGGCATTCGCGATCCACAGCTCGAGCCCCTGATGCCGCGGATCGGCAACCAGCAGCCGGTGCATGAATGTGGTCCCGGTCCGCGGCAGCCCGGTCACGATCAGCGGCCGCGAGATCTCCGGGACGGCCGGGAGAGCGCCGAACCCCGCCTCGGACACCAGCCGCGCGGCCAGAGCGCCGCGCAGCATGGCGCGGGCCGCTCGCGAACCCCGCTCGGTCAGCCCGCCCTCAGCGGCAAAAGACGATGCCAGCACCGCCAGGCCGTCGGAGAAGTCATCGGCGCCGAAGTCCGACAGCCCGGTCACCGAGGTCGCCCACTCGATCAGCTCGTCGGGGCTCAATGGTGGAACTCGCCGCAGTTGACGTCCAGGCACTGGCCGGTAATGGCCCGCGCCCGGTCCGACAGCAGGAACACCACGGCCTCGGCGATCTCGTCGGGCAGCACCAGCCGCTTCAGGTCGGTCGCCTCTGCCGTCTCGTCGTAGATCACCTGCGGGTCCACATTGCGTTTGTGCGCGAGGTAGCTGAAGTACCACTGCAGTGAGTCGCCCCAGATGTGCCCGGGCGCGACCGAGTTCACCCGGATCCCGCGCGGCCCTAGCTCGGTCGCCAGCGACGACGCGATCGCGTGCAGCGCCGACTTGGCCATCTTGTACGGGCCCATCCGCAGCTGGGAGAACCGCATCACCATCGAGTTGACATACACGATCGATTCGATACCGGACTCCAGCGCCCGGGTCAGCCGCAGGGCGGCGACCGCGTTCTGCTCGATGGCGGGCGCCAGTACCTCGGTGTCCACCGCCATCAGGGGCTTGATCGGCGGCATCACCAGCGCGTTGTACGCCAGGCAATGCACCTCGCCGTACTCCGCCCGCGCCGCGTCCGCCAGCCGCGCCCCCGCGTCCGGATCCGTTACATCGGCCATAACGGCGTGAGCGCGGCCCCCGGCCTCCTCGATCTCCTTGGCGATCTCCACCAGCCGGGACTCGGTGCGCGCCGCCAGCACCACGGAAGCCCCCTCGCGGGCGGCGGCCAGCGCGATGGACCGGCCAAGACCGGGGCCGACCCCGGCGACGAGCACGGTCTTGTCGGTAAGTTCACCCATCAGAACACCATCCGTTCCGCCACCGCCGCACGCCGGGCCGCGATGCGGTCCGCGTACTCGACGGGCGTGATCCGAGCGTCAGAGTAGAACGGGAGCTTGTCCGGCAGCGCCGCTACCGGCACCACCTCGGCCGACGGCCCGTCATCGGCGGTCAGCTCGCGGGACAGATGCTGCCAGCGCAGCTGGATATAGCCGCGGTCGTGGCCGGTGCGTTCCACCCAGTTGGCCACGCCCGGGTCACGCTCGCTGATCACGAAACGCAGCATGCCGTCCGGGTCGGTCCTGGCCTGGTCGGCGGTGAGGCTGGTCTGGTGATCGATGTAGTCCAGCGAGATGTACCACATGCTGCCGAGCTGGATCCCCTGGTAGGGCACGTCCGCGCGGGGCACGGTCACGATCATCGCCTCGTCGTCGGCGAGCTCATAGTGCCCCACCGAGGAGAACTGGGTGGCCAGTCCGCCCGGAGTGCGCCGCGGCGCGGTCAGCGTGTTGACCGGCTCGCCGAGGTAGAACCACTCGGGGAACGCCAGGAACGTGCGGAGCTGGGAGATGAGCATCTTGGACGCGACCTTGTACCGCTTGGCCGGGTCGGACACCGTCGCGGGCGAGGCCCCGTCGGCCCGCCGGATCGCTATCGTCCCGCGTTGCTCCCGCGACCAGTCGCTGTAGCACTCGCGCACGATCAGCATCGAGGCGCCCTCGGGTGCCTTCAGCGGGTACGAGAACCGGCCATCAGGTCCGATGTCCAGTTCGCGGTCGTCGAACGCGGTAAGAGAGTCGGGCACGTCGACGGGTGTGTAATCGCCGTTAAGTATCTGGAAGTTCAGGTCTACGGTGCTGCCGCGGCGTCCGGTGATCAGGTACTCGGTGCCTGGCCGCAGGTATGCGTGCAGGTAAAGCGTGTCCGGGTTGTCCAGTCCGTACTTCATGTACGGGCCGGTCGACGTGACGAACCGGGGCGAGTCCGGCTGGTACGCCCAGGCCATCCGCAGCGCCGCCTGGACGCAGCCGGCCAGGTAGTCCAGCCCTTCGGCCAGATCGGCGGGGGTGCGGACGTGCGCCGCGCCAGCGACGATCGCCTCGGCCTCGGCGAGCGCCTCAGACAGTGGTTGTGTCGGCACTCGGCACCCCGGCCAGGAACCGGAAGCTCGGCAGGTCCGCGAGCGACATCATCGCCTCGTAGGTGCGCACGTAGCCGGTGTGCGCGATGCGCCACTGGCCGTCCTCGCCCTTGGCGTACGTGTCCTCGTAGAACGCCGCGCCCTTGATGAGGATCTGGTGCTCGGTGGCGATCACCGTGTCCTCGAATGACCAGATGCCGGTGGCGGTGTCCCCGTCAATCGTTATCTCCGGCTGGCCCGCCGAGTGCACGGTCAGCACCTCGGGACCCAGCTTGTTTCTCAGGTAGCCGACGATCTCGTCCCGGCCGGTGATCCGCAGCGGCTTTCCGTACACCTGAGTGCCGTAGTCCACGGTCGCGTCCTCGGTGAACTGATCGGCGAGCTCGTCCCAGAGTTTCCGGTCCACGCAGCGCAGGTAACGGTACTTGAGCTGGCGGATCTCCTCGAGGGTGTCATGGTCCATGGCGCCATACTAGAACGCGTTCTAGTTGATGGCTATAGCGCGCGGGTTCTTGCTACCGGTGGTAGCATCGCCCTGTGAGCAGTGAGGCAGCCGGAGGCGGTGCCTCCGAGGGGCGCCCGGCGCGTAAGCGCACGCGGGCAGACGGCAGAGCGCTGAGCGCTCTGGAAGAGGCGTTGCGGCGGGCGCTTGAGGAATCAGCGCCCGAAGAGGTGCGCCAGCGGGTTAGCGCGATTTTCCCCGAGATCTCGGTCAGGATCGAGACGGGATCGGGGTCCGGTTTTCACGGGAGGGTCAAGAAGGTGAGTGTGTCGATGCCAGAGGATCTGGTCGAGAGGGTCCGTGAGCGGACCGGTCCCGGCGGGTTCAGTCAGTACGTGACCGAGGCCGTCGAGGAGCGGGTGCGTCTCGAGGGCATGCAGGAACTCCTCGACGAGTTCGAGGCCGAGGCCGGACCAATTCCAGCTGAACTTGTCGAGGAGGCGAAGCGGATATGGTTCGGGGAGGACTAGCGCGCGGCACCCTGGTTCTCGACGCTGACGGGTTCACCAAGCTGGCCAAGAAGGATGTCGTCGCGCGTTCGTACTACCAGGCGGCACTCGACGAGAAGAGCCTGGTCGTGACCGCGGCGTCCACGCTGGCGGAGGTGCTCCGCGGTGGCCGGGCCGACGTGCCGGTGCACCGGGTGCTCAAGAAGGTCGAGGTCGTCGGGATCGACCCCGGTCACGGGCGGGCGGCGGGTGAGTTGCTCGGGCGGCTAGGCCTCTCGGGGCACCGGCACGCCATGGACGCACTGCTCGCGGTGGTCGCGCTAGCGCAGCCGAGGCCGGTGGTGGTGCTGACCAGCGATCCGCGGGACCTGGCGGTACTGACCGACGAGCCTTACCGTCCTCGATCCGAACGCGTAAAGATCGTCAAGATCTGATGACATCACGGCGTCAGGGTCTGGACCCAGGCGCCGTCGTAGCAGCTGAAGAAGGCGGCCGGGGAAATCCAGAGGGCGGGCGCGACGCAGGTTCGTGACCCGTAGAGCGCGGGTGTCGTGTACGACTCGACGATGGACGGGTCCCGGACTCGTCCCGGCGGGAAGACGTTGTCGTTGTCCCCGAAGACGGCGGCTCCGCCCGACTCGCCGACCGAGAAGATCGGGGCGCCATTCGCGTCGAAGACCTCGAACTCCTGCAGGTTGGCGCAGTCGCGGGCCTGGCCGTCCTTGATCCCGGGGCAGACGTACACCACCTGGCGGCCGTCGGACTGCTGTCGGGCGATGTAGCCCGCGCCGAACAGCACGATCGCCGCCAGGATTCCGATGATCAGCTTCGCTGCCCTGTTCATCCCGTCCCCTTGGATTGACCTGGAAGAAGAACGTGTTCTAGGTTCTTGGAGTGCGGTTCACGTATGCGGAGTCTATGACCGGTCCCTCGCACTACCCGACGCTGGCGCGGGCGGCGGAAGAAGCAGGCTATGACTCGATGGTGATCGGGGACTCCATCTGCTACCCGCGGCATTGTGATTCGGTGTACCCGTACACCGCCGACGGGAGCCGGGAGTTCCTTGAGGACAAGCCATTCCTCGAGCCGTTCTCGCTGATCCCGGCGCTTGGCGCGGTCACCTCGACGCTGCGTTTCGTCACGTTCGTGATCAAGCTTCCGCTGCGCAACCCGGTGCTGCTCGCCAAGCAGGTGACCTCGACCGCGGTGCTCACCGGCGGACGGCTGGCGCTCGGAGCCGGAACCAGCCCGTGGCGCGAAGACTACGACGTGCTCGGCGTGGAGTGGGCCCGCCGGGGCAAGCGGATGGACGAGTCGATCGAGATCCTGCGCGGGCTGTCCTCGGGTGAGTACTTCGAGCATCACGGGACGATCTACGACGTCCCGGAGATCAAGATCTCGCCGGTGCCGGAAACGCCGGTGCCCATCCTCATCGGCGGGCATGCCGACGCCGCGCTGCGCCGGGCCGCCCGGGCGGGCGACGGCTGGATGCACGGCGGCGGTGACCCGGCCGACCTGCCCAAGCTGCTGGCCAAGCTAGCCGAGTTCCGCCGGGCCGAGGGCACCGACGGCAAGCCGTTCGAGGTGCACGTGATCTCGATGGACGCCTATACCGCTGACGGTGTGCGGCGCCTCGAGGACCAGGGCGTCACGGACGTGATCGTCGGGTTCCGCTGGCCGTACGTCGTCGGTCCCGACACCGAGCCGCTGGGCGACAAGATAGACCACCTGCGCCGGTACGCCGACACGGTGATCGCCGAAGTGAGAGGCTGAACCGCCGTGGTCCAGACCGCCCGGCCGACCGCGGCGGCCGAGCCACGGGACGCCGTCGAGTGGCTGCGCGAGCACAAGGTCACGGTCACCGCGCTGGTGATGATCGTCGCTCAGCTGTGGTGGAAGGCCATCCTGCTCGGGCATTCCTACTTCCGCCAGGACGACTACAGGTTCCTCGACCGCGCCGTTTTCAGCGGGTTCGGCTGGCACTACCTGACCTGGATCGAGGCCGGGCACCTGCTGCCCGTCGCGATGGTCCTGACCTGGATCCTGGCCCGCACGTCGCTATATAACTGGCCGCTGACCTGCACGGTCACCATGGTCATCCTCGCTGGGGCCTGCCTGGCGATGTGGAAGATGCTGCGGACACTGTTCGGCAACCGGCCGCTGATCCTGATCCCGCTGGGAATCTACCTGTTCAGTCCCTTGTCGCTGGCCGGCATGGACTGGTGGGCAGTAGCTATCGAGATGCTCCCGCTGGAACTCGCCATATTCATGGCCGTCGACGCGCACGTCAGGTACCTGCGCACCCGCCGCATGCGTACCGCGGTGGCCGCGACCGCCTGGACCGCGATGGCGATGGCGTCGATGGACAAGGGGGCGGTGCTCCCGTTCCTGCTGCTCGCTCTCACGTCGGCGTTCCTCGTACCGGCCGCGAGTTCCCGGTGGCCGGTCGCCGTGATCCGCGTGCTGCGCGAGTACTGGCGGATCTGGGTCATGTACGCGGTGGTGCTCGCCACCTACCTGACGATTTTCCTCATCCTGCTGTACGACTCGACGTCCAAGCCGGGATCGATCGGATCGGCCAGCCGGGTATTCGACCTGGCGACGACGATGATCGGGTCCACCGTGCTCACCGGCGCCCTCGGCGGGCCCTGGCAGTGGTGGCAGGCGGGTCTTGGCTTCGCGCAGACCAGCCCGCCCACCGCGCTCGCGCAGCTGGCCTGGGCGGTGGCGCTGATCGCGGTCGTGGCGAGTTGCCTGTTCCGGCAGCGGGCCTGGCGGGCCTGGGCGATCATCGCGGGCTGGATCGTGTTCGCTGACATCCTCCCGGTGGCTCTCGGGCGGCTCCAGGAGTACCCGGCGAGCCTGCTCGGAGTCCAGGCGAGATACGTCACCGAGGGCGCCGGCGTGCTGGCGGTGTGCGTGGCGATCGCGTTCGTCCCGCTGGCCGGGGAGCGGGACGCGTACCGGCTGCGGGCACCGAGCCTGCGCGTCCTGATACGCGGTATCACGGCCGTCCTGGCCTGCGGGTTCCTGGCCGGCTCGGTGTGGTCGTCGGTCTCGCTCGAGTCGACCTTCACCGCGTCCACCGCCCAGGCGCGGTCCTACATCGCGACGGCGGGGGCGGCGGTCGCCGAGGCACCGCGCCACGCGCTGATCATCGACACCGCGACGCCCCCGTACATCATGGACCCAGGGTTGTTCGGGACGAACGGCTACACCTCACAGGTGATCGGCGCGCTCGCGCGCTCGCGCGGCCGCGGCGACCTGACCTGGACCACATGGCCGAGCGGTGTCTACGACCGGCAGATCATGATCTTCAACCTCCAGGGACAGCTGCGCCCGGCCCTGCTGGCCGGGCCGTCCTCGCGGCCGTTGCCGCCCCATTCCAGTTGCTGGACGACGGCCCCCATCCCGCTGAGCGGCACGCTGTACCGCTGGCCCTGGGTGGTCCGGGTGACCTACTCCGGGCCGGCGACCGTGCTCACGGTGGGATTCGGCACCGACATCCAGTCGGTCGCGGTCAGCGCCGGGCACCACGAGGTCTACCTGCCGGTGGTCGGTTCGGGTAACGCGGTGTACGTCCTGTCCACCAGCACGAACGCGTGCGTGTCGAAGGTGACTGTCGGCTCCTTCCAGCCCAGCGATTCGGCCACTGGCATCCCCTCGGCGATCATTGCTGGGTGAGGGGACGCCTTCCGGGCCTCGCGCTCGGACTTGTGCTAGGGCTGCTGGCGCTTGGGCCAGGGCTGCGGCGGGGGTTCCTGCTCAGTTACGACATGGTGTTCGTGCCGCGCGAGTCGCTGCGCGCGGCGCTTGACCTCGGCGGGCCGCCGCGGGCGGTGCCGAGCGACGTCGTGATGGCGGTCGCCGAACGCGTGCTACCCGGCGACATCGTGCAGAAGCTCGTGCTGCTGGCGATCTTCACGCTGGCCTGCGGGGGAGCGGCCGCACTGGCGCGCGATTTCCCCCTGATCGCGCGGCTGGCCGCCGGGGTGTTCTACACCTGGAACCCGTACGTCGCCGAACGGCTGATCATCGGCCAGTGGGCGCTGCTGCTCGGGTACGCCGGCCTGCCCTGGGTGCTCGCGGCGGCGCTTCGCCGCCCGTTTTCCTGGTGGCGGCTCGCCCTGGCGATGCTCCCCGCGATCGTCGGCGGCTTCGCGGCGATGGCGATCACCGGGCTGCTGCTCGTTCCGGTCGTCATACTCCGAAGGTCGCCGCGCGACGCGGCCACGGCCGTCGCCGTGCTGATCGCCGGCTGCCTGCCCTGGCTGATCCCGTCGATGCTGCACCCGGTGTACGCCGACCCGCGCGCGGTGGCGGCGTTCGCGGCCCGTCCTGACACGCCGTTCGGCAGCGCGGGGAGCCTGCTGATGCTCGGCGGGATCTGGAACGCGCAGGCGGTGCCCGCCGGGTACGGCGGATGGCTGACGGCCGCGTGGCTGGTGGTGGTCATCATCGGGTGCGCGGGCTACGTCGTCTGGACCCGCGCCAGCTATCGGGGACTGGGCGCCGCCGCGGTTATCGGGCTGCTGATCGCGCTGGCCGGGGTGACGGCCCCCGGCCAGGACCTGCTGCGCGCGGCGATCGGCGCCTGGCCCGGCGTCGCGATCCTGCGGGACGGGCAGCAGTTCGTGGCGCCGCTCGCGCTGGCCGAGGCGCTGGGTCTCGCCGCGGTGGTGTCGCGGGCGGTGCGCGCGGACGCGGCCGGGATGCTCTACGCCATGGTCGCGCTGCTCGTCCCCGTGCTCCTGCTGCCAGGACTCGCGTGGGGCGCGGGCGGACGCCTCCAGCCGGTCTGGTACCCGCCCGGCTGGGCCGCCATCGCCCGCACGGTGGACACCAGCCCAGCGCCCGGCGACGTGCTGCTGCTGCCCTGGGCGGCGGACCGCCGTCCCGCCTGGAACGACTACGAGGCGGTGCTCGACCCGTGGCCGAGATTGCTGTCCCGCCCCGTGATCTGGAACGACGGCACCACCGTCGGGAACGTGGCGATGCTCCCCGACGACCCGGTCGCCCGGCGGCTGAACACGGTTATCACCGGCACCGGACCGATGACGGCCGCGCTGCGTGCCGTCGGCATACGCTTCGTGCTAGTCGACGCCGGCGCGTCACCCGCCCTCCGCCTCCCCGGCTCTGTCATAATCGCCACTGCCAACGGCGTGACGCTGTTCGAGATCCCGATGCCGAATCGTGATGAATCACCATCACCACGGTAGAACGTGTTACATTTTGGACAAGTTACTAGTCAGTTGCACCAGCGCCCAGCTACGGTCCATGTCAAAGGCGGCCAAAGGAGGACGGCTATGATCCGGCTGATCATCGCAATGGTGATAGGCGCCCTGGTCGCTGTGGCAGCGGTCATCAGCGTGCAGCATCTGGTCCTCACCACCGTGTCGAACGGCACGCCGACACAGGCGAGCCTGTACCAGTACGGCAACCGCTGACCGGCTATGCCGGTTCCGACGGTCGAGATCATCGTCCCAGCGCGTAACGAGGCCGGCCGGCTCCCCAGGGGTCTCGAACTCCTGGCGGCGAAGGCCGGCACGCTTCCGGTGCGCGCGGCGATCCTCGTGGTGGACAGCGCGTCCACCGACGAGACACCGGACATCGTCAGCAACTGGCCGCCAGGCCCGGTCCCCATCCGGCTGCTGCGCTCCCGGCGTCCTGGCAAGGGGCTCGCGATACGCGACGGGCTGCTCGCCACCACCGCGCCGTTCGTCGGCTTCTGCGACGCGGACATGGCCACCGACCTGTCCGCGCTGGACCGCGCGCTGGCGCTGCTGGCGCAGGGCAAGCAGGTGGTCATCGGGTCGCGCTCGCTCGGCTGCTCCGACGTGGAGGACCGGCACAGCATCGCCCGGCGGACCGGGGCGGCGGTGTTCCGCGCGATGGCCAGGACCGTCGTCCATGAGGCGACCGACACCCAGTGCGGCTTCAAGTTCTTCGACGGGCAGCTAGCCCGGTCGGCCGCCGCGATGCTGCGCAGCACCGGGTTCGCGTTCGACATCGAACTGCTCGCGCACTGTCTCAGCCTCGGCGCGACGCTCACCGAGATACCGGTCAAGTGGCGTGACGTTCCCGGGTCGAGTTTCAGTGTGTGGCGGCACTCGGCCGCGTCGTTCTGCGGCGTCGCCGGGATCTGGCTACGGGCCAATCGGCCGGCCACGGCGTTCGTCCCGCTGCCGCGCGCGCCCGAAGCGCTGCCGTTGCCGTCCGGGGCGCCGGTGACGTGACGCGGCTGGACGGACTCGACGTCGCCGTCGTGAACTGGCGGGACCCTTGGCACCCGCAAGCGGGAGGCGCGGAACGATACGCGTGGGAGATGGCACTCGGCCTCGTCGCCCGCGGGGCGAAGGTCAGGTACGTCACCGCCCGCGCGCCCGGGCAGCCGAGGACGGACCGCCGTGACGGCATCCCGGTGATCCGGCTCGGCGGCCGGTTCACCGTGTACCCGCTGGTGCTCGGTTACCTGCTGCTGCACCGCCGGTCGATCGACGCGGTGCTTGACTGCCAGAACGGCATCCCGTTCTTCACCCCCTGGGTGGTGCGCCGCCGGGCCCGGGTGGTGCTGGTGATGCACCACGTGCACACCACCCAGTTCGGCGTGCACTTCCCGCCGTGGATGGCGCGGGCCGGCCGCTTCCTGGAGGGCCCGGTCGCCCGCCGCGCCTACGCGCGGCACCCATGCGCCGCTGTCTCACCATCCACCGTCGCGGCCATGCGTGACCGGCTGCGCTGGCCAGGGTCCATTTCGATCGTCCATAACGGCGTGACCCAATCCCCGTCGGCGCCCGCCGATCAGCCGGCCGACCGGGCCAGCCTGTCCTGGGTCGGCCGGCTGGTCGCGCACAAGCGGGTGGAACTGCTCATCCCGCTGGCGCGCCGGATGCCAGCCGTCACGATCGACGTGATCGGCCACGGCCCGGCCGCCGCGGCGCTCGATGACGCCCCGGCGAACATCGAGGTGCACGGGTACCTGTCCGAGGACGAAAAGCACGCGCTGGTCGCCCGATCCGTCCTGCACCTGAACACGTCGCAGGGCGAGGGCTGGGGGCTGTGCGTCATCGAGGCAGCCGCGTCCGGCGTGCCCACCGTCGCGTTCGACGTCGAGGGGCTGCGCGACTCGATCAGGGACGGCGAGACCGGCTGGCTGGTCCGCGACGGCGAGTCGCTGGCCGACGTGACAGAACGCGCGCTCAAGGAGCTCGCCGACCCGGCCCGTCGCGACCAGATAGCGGCCGCCTGCCGTGCCTGGGCGGCCGGGTTCACCTGGGACTCGTCGGCGGACCAGATGGCGAAGCTGCTGGTGAGATGATCGCCACCCGCCCGCCCGAGGTCAGGCGCGCGGCCGCGCGCTGGGCACGGCCGCCCCGCGGTCGCTGGCTGCCGCACCTGCTGGCCGTCGTGCTGCTGGCGGGCCTGCCGTTCGCCACCAGCCCGGGTGACATCATCAGCGACAGCAAGTTCGAGCTGGCGGTCAACCCGGCCGGGTTCTTGCACGCGGCGTTCACCCTCTGGAACACCCAGCAGTTCGGCCAGATCCAGGACCAGGTGGCTGGCTACCTGTTCCCGATGGGCCCGTTCTTCGAGTTGCTCAAGCTGGTCAACGTTGACGGCTGGATCGGGCAGCGGCTGTGGCTGGGCCTCGTCTTCGTCACCGCGTACGCCGGCGTGGTCAGGCTGGCGCGGCGGCTGGGCATTGGAAGCCCGGTGACCCGGGTGCTCGGCGGTCTGGTGTACGCGCTGTCGCCGATGGCGCTCGGGATGGCGGGGGAGCTGTCGGCCGAGTTGCTGCCCGCGGCGCTGCTGCCGTGGATTCTGCTGCCGCTGGTGGAATCGCCATCGGAATCGGGGGCACCCCGGTGGCGGGTGGCCGCTCGTTCGGCTTTCGCGGTGGCGTTGTGCGGCGGAGTGAACGGGTCCTCGACGGCGGCGGTCGTGCTCCCCGCCCTCATCTACCTGCTGATGGCCCGGCGGCGGCTGCTCGGCTGGTGGCTGGTGGCGGTGGCGGTGGCCACCGCGTGGTGGACGATCCCGCTGCTGCTGCAGTCGCGTTACGGCGTGTCCATCCTGCCGTACACCGAGTCGGCGGACACCACCACCGCGACCACCAGCATCGCGAATGCGCTCCGCGGTACCAGCGACTGGCTGACCTACCTGAACGTGAACGGCCAGCTGTGGTGGCCGCTCGCTTACCAGCTAGCGACCGGTTTCCTTCCCACCCTCGCGACCGGGGTGCTCGCCGCGCTGGGACTGACCGGCCTGCTCCGCCGTGACATGCCGCTGCGGAAGTTCTGGGTCGTCAGCGTCCTGGCCGGTGTCGTGATCATCACCGCTGGCCACGTCAGTTCCTTCGGGAACCCGCTCGCCCAGCCGGTAGACGCGCTGATCAACGGGCCGGCTTCGGCGTTCCGCAATCTGTGGAAGTTCGATCCGATGATCCGGTTGCCGGTGGCGCTCGGCCTCGCGCACCTGATCGGCGGACTGACCGCCGGACTGGGCGCGGCGCGGCGGGTGCGCGCCGTGGTCACCGGTGCGGGAATGTCACTGGCCGTGCTGCTGGTTCCCGCGTTCACGACCGGTCTCGCCGCCGACGGCGCCTTCGCCGCCATCCCGGCTGGCTGGACGTCCGCCGCGAACTGGCTGACCGCGCACGCGGGACGGCAGGCCGTGCTGGTGGTGCCCGGTGCCACGTTCGGCCAGTACATGTGGGGCTCCACGATGGACGACGTGCTGCAGCCGCTCACCGACGTGGACTTCGCCGAACGGGACCTGTCGGTGATCGGCTCGGTGGGCAACGAGCGGCTGCTCGACGCGATCGACCAGCGGCTCGCCGCCGGAGACGGATCGTCGGGCCTGACCCAGGTGCTGGCGCGGATGGGCGTGCGCTACGTCGTGGTACGCAACGACCTAGTCCGGCAGAACCTGGACGGCGCGTGGCCAGCGCGGGTCAACGACGCGCTGGACGAATCGCCGGGGATCAAGCTGGCGGCGACGTTCGGCTCGT
>JBEKHI010000182.1:0-28912 GCA_050012355.1 Streptosporangiaceae bacterium
CAACGTCACCACCGACCTCGGGATGATGGCGGGTACGAGCCCCGCGATCACCGCCTCGCCCGGCGGTGGGTTCGAGGTCGCGTTCGAGGCTAACACCGGCGTGCTCTGGTTCTACTCGACCTCCACGGGCGGAGTTGACACCGGGCAGGGCATGGCGTCGGGCACCAGCCCGAGCATCGCGGCCCTGGCCGTCGGCGGCTTCGAGACGGCCTTCCAGGCAAACACCGGGGACCTGGTCCTGTACGGCAGCGACAACATCACCACCGGGGCCCCCATGGAGTCCGGCGCCAGCCCGTCCATCGCCGCGTCACCGAACGCCACGTCCGTGGCGGCCGGCTTCACCGTCGCGTACGAAGAGGACAGCGGGCTGTACACCTACAACACCGAGAGCGGAAGCACGTCTGAGGGCGTCTCCATGGCGACCGGCAGCAACCCCTCCGAGGCGGCTATATCGATTGGCGTCGGGTACCAGATCGCGTACGAGAACGCGGACGGGCAGCTCTCGCTGCTCGGCGGGGAATCGGACAGCGGCACGGGCCTGGCCATGTCCGGGACGACGAGCACCGCCATCGCCTGCTGACCCCGCCGCGAACGTCCGTAGAATCCGGCGCTCCGGCAGCAGATTCTACGGACGTTCGACTCGGGCCAGTTAGATCGGGTAGTGGCCGGAGCCCTCGCGGGTGGTGATCCACTGCAACTCGGTGAAATCGTCCATCGAGTGCGGGCCCGACCGCCCCCAGCCGCTGTCCTTCATGCCGCCGAGCGGGAGCTGGGGCTCGTCACCGACCGTCTGGTCGTTGACGTGCACCGCTCCCGCGTCGATGCGCTGAGCGAGCGCGAAGCCGCGCTGGTTGTCGCCGGTGAAAAGCCCGGCCGACAGCCCGTAGCGGGTTGAGTTGGCGATCTTCACCGCCTGGTCGGCGTCATCGACCGGCTGCGCGACCAGGACCGGGCCGAATGTTTCCTCGGTGTGGATCCGCGCTCCAGCCGGAACGTCGGTGAGGATGGTGGGCCGGTAGCAGGGGCCGTCGGCAGAAGCGCCGGTGAGGGCCTTGGCCCCGGCCGCGATCGCCTCGTCGACTTCGCTGGCGACCCGGTTCAGCGCACCGGAGGTGATCAGCGGGCCGATGTTGGTGGCCTCGTCGGCGGGGTCGCCGGTCCGGAGCGCCTGGGTGCGAGTGACCAGCCGGTCAACGAAGGTCTCGTAAATCGGACGCTCGACGAGCACCTTGCGGGCGCTCATGCAGATCTGGCCCTGGTGGAAGAACGCGGCGAAGGTCGTGGCCTCGACCGCGTAGTCCAGGTCAGCGTCGGCGAGCACGATCAGCGGGTTGTACCCGCCGAGTTCGAGTACGCAGCGCTTGAGCGCCCGACCCGCTCGCTCGGCCAGGATGCGGCCGGTGGCCGAGGAACCGGTGAAGTTGATGCACCGGACCTCGTCCCGCTCGAAGAACTCGTCGGCGATCGGGACCGCGTCCCCGGGGGCGTGAGTGACGACGTTGACCACGCCGGGCGGGAATCCGGCCTCGTCCAGGATCTCCGCCACGATTAGCCCGGCCGACACCGGTGCCTCTTCGGAGGGCTTGAGCACCACCGTGTTGCCGAACGCGAGCGGGTTGACCACGGTACGCCAGGCGAGCACGTGGGCACCGTTCCACGGGGAGATGCCGGCCACCACGCCGAGCGGCCGGCGCAGCGCCATCGCGAACGTGCCGGGGATGTCGGAGCGGATGACCTCGCCAGCAGGCAGGTAACCCCAGTTGGACGCCTGGCGGAGCAGCCGGATGCCGGTCTGCACCTGGAAGCCGGCGAAGCCGGACGCGCAGCCCGTCTCGGCCGCGAGCAGGGCGACGATGTCATCCTTGCGCCGGTCGACGATGTCGGCGGCGCGCAGGAATAGCTCCTGCCGCTCGGCGGGCGGCAGCGCGGCCCAATCCGGGAACGCGGCCGCCGCGGCGTCGACCGCGCGCTTGGCATCGGCCCTGGTACCCGCGGAGATCCGGGCCATCACGGTTCCCCGGTACGGGTCGAGGTCGTCGAACAAGGTGTCCGCGCCGACCCACTGGCCGCCGATGTACTGCTGGTACTCCCGCACTGTTCCTCCTGGTCAATGTCCTCGTCAGGTGTGATCAGACATTATGAAAGCTTGTGGCCCAAGCTATCTGACCTGATTCGTCCAAATTTAAGACACCCAAACTACTAACCGAGAGAATACTCTTAGAGTATTCTCTCGGTTATGAGTGTTCCGTTGACGCTGCTGGGCCTGCTGGAGCGGGAGCCGAGCCATGGCTACGACCTCAAGCGGGATTACGACGCATACTTCGGCCGGGGCAAACCGCTCCGTTACAGCCAGGTGTACGCGACGCTGAACCGGCTCACCAGGGACGGCAAGGCGCTGCCCGGGGCGGTCGAGCAAGGGGCTGGCCCCGAGCGCAGGCGCTATGCCATCACGGACGCGGGCATCGCCGATGTCGAGGAGTGGCTGTCCGAGCCGGCTCCGCCGGAGCCCGACCTGCAGAGCGAGTTGTTCGCCAAGGTCGTGCTGTCCCTGATGCTGGACCGCCCGGCCGGCCGCTACCTGGATATCCAGCGGGCCGCGCACCTGCGCCGAATGCGCGAGCTCACCCAGCTGAAGCAGGGCGACGACCCTCTTGACGTGCTGCTCGCTGACCACAGCCTCTACCGCCTGGAGGCCGACCTGCGGTGGATCGACCACACGGCGGCCCGGCTGGAGACGCTCGCGCTCTGCCTGCCCGGGGGACGACCCCCGGAACCCCCGAAAAGGGTGCACCGGTGAAGATCCTCCAGGCGCGAGACCTCGCGAAAAGCTTTGGCCAGACCCCGGCGCTGCGCGGCGCCACCATGGGGGTGAACCGAGGCGAGATCCTCGCGGTCATGGGCCCGAGCGGGTCAGGGAAGTCCACCCTGCTCCATTGCCTGGCCGGCATCCTGGTTCCCGACGAGGGCGAGGTCTGGTTCGACGGCCAGCGGCTGGACACCCAAAGCGACGAGCGGCGCAGCGAACTGCGCCGGGACCGCTTCGGGTTCGTATTCCAGACCGGTCAGCTCGTTCCCGAACTGACCGCCGAGGAGAACGTCGCGCTGCCGCTGCTGCTCGGCGGTGCCCGCCGTGCCCCGGCGGTGGCGCAGGCCCGGCAGTGGTTCGGCAGGCTCGGCCTGGACGGCCTTCAGCAGCGGAGATCCGGGGAGTTGTCCGGCGGCCAGGCGCAGCGAGTCGCGCTGGCCAGGGGCCTGGTCACCGGACCGGAGGTGCTGTTCGCTGACGAGCCGACCGGCTCCCTGGACTCGGTATCCGGCGAGGTCGTGATGAACCTGCTCACCGCCGCCGTCCGCGAGCAGGGCACCACCGTCGTCGTGGTCACCCACGAGGCCAGGATCGCCGCCTACGCCGACCGGGAGATCATCGTCCGCGACGGCACGATCAGCACGCTCACCGGGGTCGAGCCATGATCCCGCTCGGTCTGCGGCTGGCGCTGCGCGGCGGCCGGGAAACGATGATCCGGCTGGTGGTGCTGATCGTCGCCGTCGGGCTGGGCACCGGACTGCTGCTGGCCGCCGTTTCCGCCATAAACGCCTTCAATGTGCAAAACGACGCGTCCGCATGGCTCCGGTCCGGATCCTCTCTCGGAGCGCATACCACCGCCGCGCCGGCAACCACCACTGCTCCGCTGTGGTGGCGGGTCAGCAATGACACCTTCGGCGGCGAGACCATCGACCGCGTCGACGTCGCCGCGACCGGGTCGTCGTCACCGGTCCCGCCGGGACTCCCGCGGGACCCAGGTCCCGGCAAGTACTACGCCTCCCCGGCGCTGGTCGCACTGCTGCGCAGCACCCCGGCGGACGAACTAGCGGATCGCTATCCGGGGCAGCTGACTGGCGTCATCGGCGAGGCGGGGCTGCAGTCGCCGGACTCGCTGGTGATCGTTATAGGGCATTCCGCTACGCAACTCGCCCGCGTCCCGGGTGCGGTGCGGGTGACGTCGATTGCGACCAGGTTGCCCCCGGGCATCTCCGCCAGCACGCCCATCGACGGCATGCCGGCCGGCGCGATGGACCTCGTCTTCTCGGTGATCGCGCTCGCCGTCCTGGCGCCGGTGCTGATCTTCATCGGCACCGCGACCCGACTGTCAGCCGCGCGCCGTGAGCAGCGGTTCGCCGCGATGCGGCTGGTCGGCGCGACCCGGCGGCAAGTCTCGCTGATCGCTGGGGTGGAATCCACGGTGGCCGCGGTCGGCGGGATGGCCGTCGGCTTCGGGATATTCTTCCTGCTACGCGTCCCGCTGGCGGCCATACCCTTCACCGGCCAGCCGTTTTTCCCCGCCCAGATGTCGCTCAGCGCCCCGGACGTGGTCATCGTCGCGCTCGGTGTCCCGGTGGCGGCCGCGGTCGCGGCCCGGCTCGCGCTGCGCCGGGTACACATATCACCGCTCGGGGTGACCCGCCGGGTCACCCCGAAGCCGCCCTCGGCCTGGCGGCTGCTCCCGCTGCTGGCGGGCATCGCCGAGCTTGGCTTCTTCGTCGTGCACGGGCACCCGGTCGCGGTATCAGGACAGGTCGGGGCGTTCGTCACCGGGTTCGGCCTGATCATCGTCGGCCTCATCATCGCGGGACCGTGGCTGACCATGGCCGGGGCGCGATTCATGGCGCGGCGCACCAGCCGTCCCGGCGCGCTGATCGCCGCCCGGCGGCTCGCCGACGATCCGCGGGCCGGGTTCCGCGCGGTCAGCGGCCTGGTCCTCGCGCTGTTCGTGACCACCGTGGCCGCGGTGACGATCAGCACGTCGGACACCCAGACCGGCGACTCGTCCAGCGGAGCGATCGCTGGCACCGTGGTGAGCGACCAGTTCGTGGTTCAGGAGTCCCGCGTCCTGCCCAGGGTGACCCTCGTGCCGCCGCTGTCTCCCGCGCTGACCGCGGAACTGCGCGGGACCGGTGGCGTGGTCGAGATCCATGCCGACGCCGGGCTGACCGTTCTCGGTACCAGCGCGGGCCTGGTCTCCTGCGCCCAGCTTGCGCGCGTCCCGGCGCTCGGCCGCTGCGGCGCGGGCGCGGACGTGGCGGCGTTCCCGGTCGACCTGGACGCGGTCTCCGTCAACACCGCGAACACGACCTGGCCCGCCGAACGCATCCCCGGGCAGCGGCTGAATAGCCTCAGGTTGTCCGCCATCGACGTGGCCACGAACGGCTCGCGGCAGGCGACCGCGCGATCGGTGACGGTTCTCGAGGACGCGTACCCCCTGCTGGGCACCCTGTCCACGTTCGGTGGGCCGAGCGGGAACCAGTACCCGCTCGCGGACGCCTACAAGCAACTCGCGGACGTCGTCATCCTGATCAGCCTGGCCGTCGCCGGCTGCACGCTGGCGGCCAGCATCGCGGGCGGCCTGGCTGACCGTAAGCGCCCGTTCAGCACGCTCCGCCTCACGGGAGCACGGCTCGCCACACTGCGCCGGGTGGTGGCGCTGGAGAGCGCCGTCCCGCTCCTGGTGGTGGCCGCCGTCGCGATCGGCGCTGGCTTTGGCGCCGCCGCGATGTACGCGTCCGCGGAAATGCATCTCCCGCTAGCGGCCCCCGGCCCCGAGTACTACCTGATTACCGCGGCCGGTATCGCCGCGTCCCTCGCCATCATCGCCGCCACGTTCCCGCTCTTGCGCCGCATCACCGGCCCGGAGGCAGCCAGAAACGAATGAGCCTAACCCACACCTAGGCGGCTGGCCATGTCATTTGCCGGCGACCATGAGTAAGCCCGGTTCGACGTGGTCCGGACGAGGAATCCCCGTCGCTCCAGACCCTGAAGATCGGCACGTGCCGTCTGCGGAACAACGTTGTGACTGCGACCGTGCGATGTCACGGTAAACACCGCGTCCGGGTTCTTAATGGCGTGCTCTAGCAGCGCCACCTGCCGATAGTTGAGATCCACCGATTTTGACTTGAGCGCCTGCCTCAGCCGCTGAGTCTCGTCGGCTTTGCGACCCAGGTATTCATGGAGGTCTTTGATCGCTCGTTGGACGATGCCAAGCTGGTACAGCACGAAATATGTGAGGTCACCCTCGTCCTGCTCACAATGTAGGAAACTGCAGCCGTACTGGGCAGGCGCCTTGCGCAGCAGCCGGGAGATCGGCAGGAACTCGGCCAGCCAGTAGTCCTGCCTGAGCATGGCCCAGTAGAACAGCAGCCTAGCTGTCCGGCCGTTGCCATCCGCGAACGGATGGTCGTAAGCGAGCATGAAGTGACCGATGATGGCACGGACAACAGGAGGAACATACGCGCCATCCGGGTCACCATTTAGGAAATCGCACAATCGCTCAAGACGTGCTGGGAGCTCCGTCGCGGGCGGAGGTTCATGCACGACTGTGCCGTAGGAATCACTGACGACCACGCGTACGTCACCGGGGAGTTGCAGCCTGCCGCTATCGGCGGCGTCATCGAGCGTGCCATCCGTCACGATCCCGTGCAACTCGCAGACCAGAGCGGGGCTGATTGGCAAGCCGCGAAGCTCACGCACCCGCAGCATGCCGAGGTAGTTGTTCAGGATCATCCGCTCGTCCCTGGTCCGCGGTCTGCGCCCGGTCTCGAGCATCTCCTTGGCGACCTTGCGGGTGGTGGCGGCGCCTTCGAGCTGGCTTGAGGTGATCGCCTCCTCGATCAGTGAGCTGATGACGTAGCGTTCCCGAAAAGGTGCGTCGGGCAGAACTGGATCCGGAACCTCTATCCGGCCGCTGGTGTGCTTATCCACCGATTCGATGCCGCGTAGCACCTCGTCGGGTAGCGCGTAGGAAAAGGGCTGGCCGTCCTTGCCGGTTAGCGGCAGGGTCCGGCGCATGCCGGTGCGCGCTAGCTTGACCAAGACCCACCACTCCTTGTGGGTCAGTCCCTCGGGAGGCTTCCTGTTGCGGAGCTCATCCCAGGGGAGGTACCTGGCACCGCCCGCGGTGCCAGAGAAAGCATGCCGGACAAGCGCGGCGCCATTGGGGCCGGCCAGACGATCCGCCACGTCGTCCAGCACGGGCGGCGGCTGCGGAATCCTCATCACGCACCTGCTAACTTAGCAATTGCTAGCAGCTAATTAGCTGCTAATTTCTGCTAGTTTAGCAGATGGGGTAACACGTCGGCGTCCGCTGGACACTAGACAGTGTGATCAACGTATCCATCGTGCACGCCGAACCCCGGCTGGGACCCGTCGTCCAGCCGCGGGGGCTGCACCAGCGCGGATTTCTCGTCGTGCTCGCCGACGATGGCGGCCATCGGGCGCTGCCGGTGTGGCTGCCGGAGGAACCCGGCGCCACCGAGATACCGGATCTCCTGGATCGTCCCGCCGACGACATCTGGACGACGGCCGACATTCCCGAGGGGCTCGGCGGCAGGCTGCTGGACGCGGCGGGCGCGAGCGTCACCGGCGTTGACATCCAGCCGGTCACCAGGAACCCGGACAAGGTGAACGCGGACACCTGCGCGGCCCGGGTCGCGCTCGGCGCCGCGCACGTCACGGCACGCTTGGACCAAGGGCTGACGCTAGCGGTGGTCACCGGCGCCCCGGTGCGGGTCGACGACACGCTGATGGACCGCCTCGCGGCGGGAGTACCAGCCGACGATCCGGCCGCGCCGTTCCGGCAGCCGCCTCCGCCGCCAGGCCGCGTCATCATCGAGGTCGAGCGGGGCACCAGGCGTGCCCTGCACGTACCGGGGGCCGACCTTTCCGGGGTGCGGCCCCGGTTCGAGCCGCGCAACCTGGATTTCGCCGACGGGCTAGCCGGGTGGCAGCTGGACGGTCCCGAGGACTACTCGGCGATGGCCGAGGACTCCACCTGCGAAAGGGCCCGCAGGACGCCGATCGCGCGCAGGAGCGGGTCGCCACGGTGGCTGGCAGCCAGGACTGGACCGGGGACGCGATTTCTATCGAGGTTCCAGAGAGCGCGGATGTGATCCAGTTCGGCCTCGTGCTGACCGGGCGCGGCCGCCTGCAGCTCAGGAACCCGGAACTACGACAAGCCAATGCCTGAGCTTAACGACGCTGACCTCGTCCACCTGGCCCGCGACGGCGACCCGGTGGCCTTCCGGCTGCTCGTCGAGCGACACCAGCCCATGATCCGGGCACGAGCCAAACAGCTCTGCGCCAACCCGAGCGACACCGACGACGTCGTGCAAGAGACGTTCCTGCGCGCGTTCATCGCGCTGGACAGGCTCCGGGACCCGGACAAGTTCGCCCCGTGGCTGGCGGGGGTCACGGCGAACGTCTGCCGGGGCTTGCACCGGCGAGGTCAGCCCGCGCTGCTGCCCGACTGGCTGGACCCGCCACGAGGTCTCGGCGCGGGTGCCGTCGGACGTGGACGTCATCGTGTTCGGCATCTTCATCGTCGGTCCCGGCCGGATCGAAATGCGCAGCCCGGAGCTGCTGCGGCCCGCGTAAGCTCCCGTTTGTGGGCGACTTCGATACCAGCGTGGCGCATCCGGCCCGGATATACGACTACTGGCTCGGCGGCAAGGACAACTTCGCGGCTGACCGGCGCGCGGCGCAAGAGGTGCTGGCGATCATGCCCGTCATGGCGAGCGTCGCCCGGGCGAACCGGATGTTCCTCGCTACCGTCGTGCGCCATCTCGCGGCGGACCTGGGAATCCGGCAGTTCCTGGACATCGGTACCGGGCTGCCCACCGCGGACAATACCCATGAGGTGGCGCAGCGAGCCGCTCCGCAGGCGCGGATCGTCTACGTCGACAACGATCCCATCGTGCTGGCGCACGCGCACGCGCTGCTCAAAAGCGATCCGCGCGGCGCGTGTGCCTACGTCGACGCCGACGCCCGCGATACGACGACAATCCTGGAGCAGGCGGAGCGGACGCTGCGGTTCGATGAACCGGTCGCCGTCGTCATGCTCGGGCTGCTGCACTTCATCCCGGATCCCGATGACCCGTGGGCGCTCACCCGGCGGGTCATGGCGGCAACGGTGCCGGGCAGCTACCTGGCGATATCGCAAGCCGCCAGCGATACCGCCGACGAGACCGTCGCGGCGGGCGCTCGAGCGTACAACGGGCATTCGGCCACCAGCATCACGCTGCGTTCCCGTGCGGAGTTCGCCCGGTTCTTCGACGGGCTGGAGCTAGTCCCGCCCGGTGTCGCGCCGCTGGGGGAGTGGTCGCCCGGCAGGACGGCGGACGACCTCGGTCCAGGGCACCTGCCCACCTATACCGCTCTCGCCCGCAAGCCATGACAACCTGGCTGCAGCGGTGGGAAACCACCGGCATCGGACCGCGAGTGGCGGTGAAGGACTGCATCGACGTGGCGGGGAGCGTCACGACGGTCGGCTGCCGGGTGATCGCCGGGCTAGCGGAACCGGCGGCCGAGGACGCGGCCGTCGTCGCGGCGGTCCGGGCGGCGGGTGCGCAGCTGGCGGGCAAGACCAACCTCACCGAGCTGTGCTGGTCGGCGGCCGGGACCAACAACTGGTCGGGCACGCCCACCAATCCCAAAGACCCGACCCGCCTGCCCGGCGGGTCATCCAGCGGTTCGGCGGTCGCCGTCGCCACCGGCGAGGCGGACGTCGCGTTCGGCACCGACACGGGTGGTTCGGTCCGGGTGCCCGCCGCGTGCTGCGGCGTCTACGGACTCAAGACCACCTGGGGACGAGTGCCACGAGACGGCGTGTACCCGCTGGCGCCGAGCCTGGACACCGTCGGCTGGCTCGGCAAGGACCTCGACTCGATCGAGCTCGGCATGCGGCTCATCGAGCCCGGCTTCACCGTGCCCGCCAAGACCACGCGAAACGCCGGCCGGCTCCGGTTCCCCGGCGTCGCGACCGAAATCGACGCTGCGGTTGACGCCGCACTCGCCGCCCTGACGATCACCGAAGCGGGCACCATCGATGCCAAGGAAGCCGTGTGGGCCGCCGGGGTGATCATCGACAGTGAGGGCTACCGGTCCAACGAGCACCTGACGCCCTACGCGGACAAGCTCGAGCCGCACAACCAGCTCAACCTGCGCGGCGGCGCGGCCTACACCGACGAGGACATCGCGGCGGCGCACCAAACCGCGGCCGGCTTCCGCCGCACCATCGATGACCTGCTATCAGAACACGGTTTCCTGGTCCTCCCCGTCCTCGTCGGCCCCCCGCCGCTGCTTGGCCAGCGCGGCATCCCGCTCACCCGGCTCACCGCCCTGTTCAACCTCACCGGCCACCCGGCGCTCGCGATCCCGCTGCCGGGCGCGTCGCTGCAGGTCGTCGGACCAGCCAACGGTGAGGAGGAGCTCATCGCGTTCGCAAGGGGGACAATGGCCTTGTGAGTGAATTGCGACGTTTCCTGCACGGGCTCCCCGGCGTGGACAAGGTCGGGGCTGAGCAACGGGCCGCGATGCTGGCCAGCCGGTCGATCAAGACGACGGCCAAGGCGTGGGCGATCGATACCGCGATCAGCATGATCGACCTCACCACGCTGGAGGGCCAGGACACCCGCGGCAAGGTCCTCGCGCTGTGCGCTAAGGCGAGAAACCCCGGTGCCGGCGCGCCGCCGGTCGCTGCGGTGTGCGTCTACCCGGACCTGATCGCCGCCGTCGCCGAGGCGCTGGCCGGCACCGGCATCAAGGCGGCGTCGGTCGCGACCGCGTTCCCGTCCGGCCGCGCGAGCCTGGACGTCAAGCTCGCCGACACCAAGTTCGCGGTCGCCAGCGGCGCCGATGAGGTGGACATGGTGATCGACCGGGGCGCGTTCCTGGCCGGGGACTACGAGAAGGTCCACGACGAGATCGTGCAGGTCAAGGACGCGTGCGGCGGCGTGCACCTGAAGGTCATCCTGGAGACCGGCGAACTCGGCGGGTACGACAACGTACGGCGCGCCTCCTGGCTGGCGATGCTGGCGGGTGCCGACTTCATCAAGACCTCCACCGGCAAGATCTCGCCCGCCGCCACCCTCCCGGTGACGCTGATCATGCTGGAGGCCGTCCGCGACTTCCGCGATACCCGCCAGGTCGGCGTGAAAGCGGCCGGCGGCATCCGCACCGCGAAGGACGCGATCCGCTACCTGGTGCTGGTCAACGAGACGGCCGGCCCGGACTGGCTCACCAACCGCTGGTTCCGCATCGGAGCCTCTAGCCTGCTGAACGACCTGCTCATGCAGCGCGAACGACTGAGCACCGGCCGGTACGAAGGCCCCGACTACTTCACGGTGGACTGAAATGTTCGACTACGCACCCGCCCCCGAGTCCCGCGCGATCGTGAACATCAAGGACTCCTACGGCCTGTTCATCAACGGTGAGTTCACCCCGGGGGAGGCGAGCTTCAAGACCGTCAACCCCGCCACTGAAGAGGTGCTCGCCGAGATCACCCAAGCCGGGCCGTCGGACGTGGACCGCGCCGTAGCCGCTGCCCGTGCCGCGTTCGGGCCATGGTCAAATCTTTCTGGATCAGAACGAGGAAAGTACATCTTCCGCATCGCCCGCATTCTCGCCGAGCGTTCTCGCGAACTGGCGGTGCTTGAGACGCTGGACAACGGCAAGCCGATCAGGGAGTCCCGCGACACCGACATCCCGCTCGCCGCGCAGCACTTCTTCTATCACGCGGGCTGGGCCGACAAGCTCGGCTACGCGGGCTACGGGCCGGACCCGAAACCGCTCGGGGTGTGCGGCCAGGTGATCCCGTGGAACTTCCCGCTGCTGATGCTGGCCTGGAAGATCGCCCCCGCGCTCGCCTGCGGCAACACGGTGGTGCTCAAGCCGGCCGAGACGACACCGCTGACCGCCTTGCTGTTCGCCGAGATCTGCCAGCAGGCGGACCTGCCGCCCGGCGTGGTCAACATCGTCACCGGTGACGGCTCGACCGGGCAAGCGCTGGTTAATCATCCGGGGATCGACAAGATCGCGTTCACCGGGTCCACCGAGGTGGGCAAGCAGATCGCGCGTTCGGCGGCCGGGAAACGGCTCACCCTCGAGCTAGGCGGGAAGGCGGCCAACATCGTCTTCGACGACGCCGCGTTTGACCAAGCGGTCGAGGGGATCGTGAACGGGATCTTCTTCAACCAGGGGCACGTGTGCTGCGCGGGCTCGCGGCTGCTGGCGCAGGAATCGGTGGCGGACGAACTGCTGGCCGCGCTGCGTCGCCGGGTGGAACTGCTACGGGTCGGTGACCCGATGGACAAGAACACCGATGTCGGCGCGATCAACTCGGCCGCCCAGCTCGCGAAGATCCGCGAGCTCACCGACTCAGGCGACGCCGATGGCGCCGAGCGCTGGTCGCCGCCGTGTGAACTGCCGGAGCGCGGCTTCTGGTTCCCGCCGACCATCTTCACCGGGGTCACCCAGGCGCACCGGATCGCGCAGGAGGAGATCTTCGGCCCGGTGCTGTCGGTGCTCACGTTCCGCACCCCGGAGGAAGCGGTGGCCAAGGCGAACAACACCCCATATGGATTGTCAGCCGGGGTGTGGACGGAGAAAGGATCGCGGATGCTCTGGATGAGCCAGCGGCTGCGTTCGGGTGTCGTGTGGGCGAATACGTTCAATCGGTTCGATCCAGCTGCGCCGTTTGGCGGATATAAAGAATCTGGCTACGGACGGGAAGGCGGCCGCAACGGTCTGGGGGCCTACCTTGCGCACTGAGGTGAGGAAGACGTACAAGATGTACGTCGGCGGCGCGTTCGTAAGGTCCGAGAGTGGACGGACGTTTGTGGTGGACGCGGTCAACGCGGCCCTCGGGTCGCGCAAGGACGCCCGTGACGCCGTGGTGGCGGCGCGGCGCGCGTTCGGCGGATGGTCGGGCGCGACCGCCTACAACCGGGGCCAGGTGCTGTACCGGATCGCGGAGATGATGGAGTCGCGGGCTGCCGAGTTCGGGCCTTCCGCCGGTGAAGCCATCGACCAATGGGTCTGGTACGCCGGCTGGACCGACAAGCTCGCCGCGGTGCTCGGCACGTCCAATCCGGTCGCCGGGCCGTTCGTCTCGTGGTCCGCCCCCGAGCCGACCGGGGTGGTCGTCGTGCTCGCGCCGGAGTCGTTGCCCGGGCTCGTGTCGGTGCTGGCGCCGGTGATCGCGACCGGCTGCACGGCGGTGCTCGTCGCTCCCTCGCCCGTTGACGCGATGACGCTGGCCGAGGTGCTCGCGGTCTCCGACGTGCCCGCCGGGGTGGTGAACATCCTGACGGGGCGGCTCGCCGAGCTGGCACCCCCGCTGGCCTCGCACATGGACGTGAACGCCATCGACGTGTCGGGAGCGCCTGCTGAGCTGGCCGACTCGCTGGTCGTCGCGGCGGCGGACAACCTCAAGCGGGTGGTGCGCGGCGGCGACGGCATCGACCGGATGCGTTCTTACCTGGAGATCAAAACTGTCTGGCATCCGGTCGGCCCATGAAAATGAGTCATTGACGACCAGGTCATCGCCGCTGGTTGATGCGACGGTAACCAGCAAAGCCTGGCTCATCCTGGGGGATGGTCGTGGTGGTGTGAAAGTGGGCGGTGCGGCTCTGCTCTGGCTCTTTCGCGGGCAGGGCCGCACCGCCCAGGAACGGTCCGTCTCCGCGCACGCGACAATGGGGACTTTCCGGTCAGCCTGCCTCGTCCCGGGGGGACGGTTGCGGTGGCGTGAAAGTGGCGAGGGCCGCGGGGTGGTGGCGGGCCCGGATCTGCTGCCGCGCCCGCGGCCTGAGGCATACACCGCTGATGATCGCGGTGCTAACGGTGTAGATGTTGCTGGTGTGATCTGCTGCCGCATTAACCAGGATGACGGGCCGGAGTTCTGGACGGTAGACAGCGGCATCGACGGGCAGGCACCAAGGTCCAGAGCTGCCCTAAACCCGGCATCCGGAGAGCCTGTGATGATTGGCCTGGCACAATGACGCTGTCGCCCGACCGGGCACAGTGTCATTGAACCCAGGAGATAACGAATTGTCAGCCGAAGATAGCACTACGGTAGGGAACAACGCCGATGGCCTGAATGCTGCCCTCGGCTCGACCAATGATCTCGCCGATGAGAAACCGGCTTCGCGCCTCGACCGGATCCTGCAGTGGGTTCCCCGGATCCTGTCCAGCAAGCCGCACGTGATGTTCTTGCTGCTGCTGGGCATTTACCTCATCGTGCTGCCAATTGTCGGTGTTCACGTGAGCTCGAGCTCCGAACTCATTGGCGGTAACTACACCAACGTCACCAGTGACATCGGTGCGTGTATCGCCGCGGGCGGCACGCTGCATCTGATCGCGCAGAGCCGCAAGCGTCAGAAGATGGAGGAGGAGCGGCTCAGGCTCGCCCAGGAAACCCACCACCTGCTGCACTACGTCTGCGGCGACGCCGCCCGGCAACTTGGGCACCTCACCGCTGATGTCTTGCCCGGTCACGGCCAGCCGCCGTTCGGCGACAAGGGGCCCGCGGCCGACGCTACGTAACCCGGGTGCCGGCTCTGCTTACGCGCCAGTCGTGACCGGGAGGGTGTGGTAGCCGCGCAGGGTGAGCCGGTCACGGCGGAGGCGGGGTACCCCGGGGACGGCGGCGAGGCGGGGGAAGCGGCGGAGCAACCGGGGGAAGGCGATGGCGGCTTCGAGGCGGGCCAGGGCGTTGCCAAGGCAGATGTGGGGTCCGGCGCCGAAGCTGAGTGGCTTGCTGCCAGCGCGGGCGGGGTCGAAGGCACCGGGGCGGGGGCAGCGGGCGGGGGCGCGGTTGGCGGCGCCGATAAGCACGATCAGCCGGGCGCCGGGCGGGACTGGGATGCTGTCGATGACCTGCCCGGCCGCCAGGGCCTGGCGGGTAGTGAGCTGGACGGGGGACTCGTAGCGAAGGACTTCGTCGGTGAACCCCCCGGCGGTTATGGTGCCTGACCGGAAGGCGTCCGCGGTGTCCGGGTAGTCCAGCAGGAGAGCGGTGCCGTTACCGAGCAGGTCGGTGGTGGTCTCGAAGCCGGCGACCAGCAGGAGGATCAGGTTGGCGAGCAGCTCGTCGTCGGGCAGCCGAACGCCGTCGCTGGTGCTGGCCAGTGCGCTGACCAGGTCATCGCGGGGGGCGGCGCGGCGCGCGGCGATCATCAGGGTGAGGTAGTCGCCTAGCTCACTGGCGGCGGCGGCGTCCAAGCGGTCTTCATCGGGCAGCAGTTCCAGGGCGGCGGTGAGGTCGCCGGCCAGCACCCGGAAGCGGCCGCGGTCGGCGGCCGGGACGCCGAGCAGCTCGCAGATCACGGTGACCGGTAGCTGGTAGGCGAATTCCTCCATGAAGTCGGCCGGCTCGCCGTCGGTAGCCGCGAGGCGGCCGAGCAGGGTGTCGGCGGCGGCGGCGATGGCCGGCTCCAGGGCTGCGATCCGGCGTGGGGTGAACGCCGCCGCGATCGCGGGCCGCATCCGGCCGTGCGCCTCCGGGCCGGCTTCCAGGATCGACCGGGTCATCAGGGCCAGCGCGGGCCGCTGCCCTCGGTCCGGCCGGGAGTCCTGGACGGGGGGCGCGAACATCGGGCTGCGCAGCACCTGGCTGGCTGCCGCGTACCCGGCCACCAGGTACCAGCCGTCTCCGGCGTCCAGGACCGCTCCCAGCTCATGAGCGCGGGCATACAGCGGATAGGGGTCGGCCCGGCCCTCGGGCGTCAGCAATGTCGCCGTGATCGCCTTCGTGTCCATTCCGGACCTCCTCGGCAGGGCATGCGCATCCCTCGCCAGGACAGGAGTTTTATCGAGACAGTATGTCGCTGTCAAATCACATTGTCTATTCCGCTGGCCGCAGGCCGTCCAGAGTGACGGCTACTAGCCGGCCGACCGCGGCCGGGCTAGGCATGGCGCTCGCCGCGGTGAGTGCGTGCAGGCAGTAGCTGGCCAGCTCGCCGGGTCCGGCGTCGTCGCGGATCTGCCCGGCCGCCGCGCCGTCGGCGATCAGGTCGGCGACGAGGTCGTGCAGGTGCTGTCGGGCGCGGATGACGTGCTCGCCCTGGTGCAGCAGGGTGGCCAGCTCGGCGTCATGGCCGGAATGCTGGTGCTGGATCAGGGCCCAGGCGCTCAGGACCGCATCCAGCTGCGCGTCGGGTCCGGCGGCGTCCCGGGCGGCGGCGAGCTCGGCCAGGTGGCGGGTGATTTCCCGCTCGTGCCAGGCAGCGAGGACGGCCTCGACGTCGGGGAAGTACTTGTACAGCGTGGCGCGCCCGATCCCGGCCTCCGCCGCGATTCTCGACATCGTCACCGACGCCAGCCCATGCTCGCGTACCAGTGCGGCGACGGTGTCCAGCGCCGCGTCGTGCACCGCCTGGCGGTGCTCCTCGATCGTGTCAGTCCACAGCTTCGGCACCTCGCGAGTGTACACTACGTCGCGAGTAATACAACCTGATTTGACTACGACATATTGTATAGATAAAACTGCTCGAGTCAGGCACCGCACCGCGACGGAAGGACCATCTCATGACCGACCCGCCCCGCTACCCCGGCCCCGGTAGCCCGGACAGCCTCGCAAGTACCGGCCGGGACGGCGGCCAGCCCGCTGGCCGGGCCCGATGGAAGACGGTCGCGATCCTTGTCGCCGTGGTCGCGCTGCTTGCCGTAATGATCATCCTGCACGTGACCGGCGTCGTCGGATCGGGCACCAATGGCTAGCGGGCAGGCCCGGCCTGGAGGCCGGCGATGATCGAGGCACGCGGCCTTACCAAGCGGTACGGCCCCGCGACGGCTGTCGACGACCTGTCGTTCACCGTGCCGTCTGGGCAGGTGACCGGGTTCCTCGGCCCCAACGGGGCAGGGAAATCCACCACGATGCGGCTGATCCTGGGCCTGGACGCGCCAGACGCCGGGTCGGTCACCGTCACCGGCCGGTCGTATTCCGCGATCCGCCGGCCGCTGTTCACCGCGGGCGCGCTGCTGGAGGCCCGTTCGTTCCACCCCGGCCGCACCGCCCGTAACCACCTGCTGTGCCTGGCGGCCAGCAACGGCATAGGCGCGGCCCGGGTAGATCAGGTGCTGGAGCTAACCGGGCTGTCCGGCGCCGCCCGCCGCCGCGCCGGCGGCTACTCACTCGGGATGGCCCAGCGGCTGGGCATCGCCGCGGCGCTGCTCGGCGATCCGCCGGTGCTGATCCTCGACGAACCGGTCAACGGGCTGGACCCCGAGGGAGTGGCCTGGATCCGCGCCTTGCTGAAATCGCTGGCCGCCCAGGGCCGTACCGTGCTGCTGTCCAGCCACCTGATGAGCGAGATGGCCCTGACCGCCGACCGGCTCGTCATCATCGGCCGCGGCCGGCTCATCACCCAGGCCAGCATGCGCGACTTCCTGGCCGCGGGACCCGGCAGCCGCGTCCAGGTCCGTTCGCCGCAGGCCGGCGAGCTGGCCGGGCTGCTGACCGCCCGCGGCGCCGCCATCACCAGCCGGGACGGGGACACGCTCACCGCCACCGGGATCACCGCGGAGTCCGTCGGTGAAGCCGCCCGCGCCGCCGGGATCCCGCTAGCCGAACTGTCCGCCCGCCAGCCCACCCTGGAGGAACGCTACATGGAACTCACCAAGGACTCCGCCGACTACCGGGCCGGCGGCACGCTGTCCCCGGCCCGGACATGAGACCGGCCATGCAGACCACCGCACCCGCCCCGCAGCCGGTCAGGCTCCCGTCCCTGTTCGCCGGACTGCTGCGCTCCGAGGCCCGCAAAATGCACACCGTCCGGTCCACGTACTGGGCGCTGCTGGCCGCCGTCGGGTTCAACATCGCCACCGCGATCCTGCTCGGCGCGCTGTTGCCTGCCCACCTCAGCGCCCACGACAAGGTCGCCATCGACTCCACCCGGCTCAGCCTCGGCGGCCTGCACCTGTCCCAGATCGCCATCGGCCTGCTCGGCGTTCTGACGATCACCAGCGAGTATGGCACCGGTATGATCCGGGCCACCTTCACCGCCGTCCCCCAGCGCCGCCTCCTGCTCACAGCCAAGGCCCTCGTGCTCGGCGTCGTCACCCTGGCCACCGGGCTCGCCGCGTGTTTCGCCGCCTACTTGCTCTTCCAGGCAGTCCTGCCCGCCGCCGACCCGATGCGGACCACGCTGGCCACCCCCGGGGTGCTGCGCGCCGTCACCTGCGCAGGCCTCTACCTCGCTGTCCTGGCCCTGCTCGGCTTCGCCCTCGGAACCATCATCCGCTCTAGCGCCGGCACCGTCGCCGTTTTGCTCGGTGCCCTGTTCGTGCCCACCCTGCTCGCCGCGCTGCTCCCGCAATCCTGGCAGGACACCATCGCCCCCTGGCTGCCGATGAACGCCGCCGAAGCCGCCTACGCCGTCCAGCACCAGGCACACACCCTCCAGCCCTGGGCCGGACTCGGCCTGTTCTGCCTGTACGCCGCCGCTGCCCTCACCGCCGGGTTCATCCTGGCCGGGCAGCGCGACGCCTGACCGCACCAGGAGGAAACCATGACAGGTACCCACCCCGCCCCAGGCAGCGGCGATCCCCAGAACGCGGCCAGCACCACCGTGACCGCCGAGGCCGTCGTCCAGACCCCCAACGCGTCCCGCTACATCGCCCGGCTATGCCGGCACGCCACCCAGATGAGCAGCCACGCCACCCAGATCAGCCAGCACCTGCGCCACCGCGACACCGGATCCCCGCTGATACAGCACGCCGAATGGACCGCCACCACCGGAACCGTGACCCTGAACTGGGGTCAGTGGACCCTGCAAGCCGGTCCCGGCACACTCACCATCCGCGCCGAATCCGACAGCACCGCCAGTCTGCGCCGCATCCAGGACCTGCTCACCGCCCGCCTGGAAAAGCTCGGCAAGCGCGAACACCTCACCCTCAGCTGGCAACCGGCTAACCCGTGAGGGTGCGCGCGTTAACATTGGTCCCATGCACCGGCTCTTCCCGATCACCCCGCCGCCGCGCTCCTAAGCGAGGCGGCTGTTCACGCACGGACCGGGCTGGATTAGCCGGTGCGTTGATTCTGTGTTCTGTTTCGGTGTTCGGTGCGCCTCGCTTCCGCGACCTTGCCTTTTCTCCTCTTGTCGCTGGAGCGATTTTCATGTTCATGCGTTCGCGCGCCCGTGGGGGCGTGGGTTTTCTTGTCATGTCCGGACTGCTGTGGGGGACCGGTGGTCTCACCGGCACCGTGCTGGAACGGGTCGCGGGCCTGCCCGCGGTCTCGGTGGCGGCGTACCGGCTGCTGGTGGGCGGCTCGCTGCTCGCCGGGTACCTGCTGGCCCGCGGGCGGTTGCCCGCTGGGCGCCGGGCCTGGACCCGGGTCATCGTTATCGGCCTGCTGGCCGGGGAGTTCCAGTGCTGTTACTTCCTCGCCGTTTCGCTGACCTCGGTCAGCCTGGCCACGCTGGTCACGATCGGTGCCAGCCCGGTCATCGTCGGCGCGGTCGAGGCCGCTCGTGGCCGGGGCGGCGGCCGCCGTACGACGGTGATCACCGGGCTGGCGCTGGCCGGGCTCGTGCTGCTCGTCGGGGTACCGGGCGACGGGTTCGGCGCGACGGCGATGCTGTCCAGCGGCGCGCTGGCGCTGCTCGCGGCCGGCGGTTTCTCGGCGGTCACCCTCATCTCGGCCCGTCCGGTGCCAGGTCTCGACGACCTGACGGTAACCGGGTTCGGCTTCACCGTCGGGGGCGTTCTCCTGATGGCGCTGGCCGCCGCGGTCGGGCGGGTCGGGTTCGCGATCGATCCGGCGACCGTGGGACTCGTGCTCGCTCTCGGGATCGGGCCGACTGCGGTCGCGTACACGGCGTACTTCCGCGGGCTGCGCGGTGCGCCCGCCCGTACCGCGGCGCTGGTGTCGCTGCTCGAACCGCTGACCGGCACGGTGCTCGCCGTGCTGCTGCTAGGCAACCGTCTCGGCCCGGCCGGAATCGCCGGTGCCGGGCTGCTAGCTGTAGCGGTGCTGCTAGCCGCCCGCCGCGGCTCTCAGTAGGGCTGCTCTCTCCGGAGGGTGACTACCGAGCGCAGACGAAACTGCTGGCCTGCGTCGTGCCCTCGGCCTAGCGGCTGGACGTGGGCCCTGGTTGATACGCTTCGGTAGTCATGTCGCCCAGAAAACCCCCGGCGGCCACCGCTACGCCGGAGCTCTCCCGTCGGCATGCGGCAGGTGCCCCCAGCGCGCGTGGCTTGCTGTTCACGCTGCTCGGTGAGTTCGTGCTGCCCGCGGACGGTACGGCATGGACATCGGCGGTCCTGGCCACCTTCGCCCGCCTGGGTATCGAAGAGAAGGCGGCCCGGCAGGCGCTGATGCGCACCGCTGCGGCAGGCTGGCTCGATGCGGAGAAGATCGGCCGCCGCACGCGATGGCGGTTGACCGCCAGCGCGCGGCAACTGCTGACCGAAGGCGCCGAGCGCATCTACTCGTTCACCGGCCCGGTGGAGGAGTGGGACGGTCGCTGGCTGCTGGTCTCGGTCCGGATACCGGAAAGCGACCGGCGCGCCCGGCACGTTGTCCGGACCCGGCTGAGCTGGGCGGGGTTCGGGTCGCTCGGCGCGGGCCTGTGGATCAGCCCGCACCCGGAGCATGAGGCGGAGGCGACGCAGGCACTGCACGAGGCCGGCGTCGCGGACGATGCCCACGTGTTCGTGGCGACCCGGCACGGCCTGGCCGATGTCCGTGTCATGGTGGAGTCAGCCTGGGACCTCCCCGCGATCGAGGAAGACTACGAGCAGTTCATCGCGGAGTTCCGTCCCCGTGTTCCGGAGGACGTCCTGACCCGCCAGATCGAGCTGGTACACGCCTGGCGCCGGTTCCCCTCCATCGATCCCGCGCTGCCGCGCGAATTGCTGCCGCGCCGCTGGAGCGGCCTCACCGCCGCCCGCCTGTTCGCCGAACGCCACGAGCAGTGGTCTCCCGACGCCAGCCGCGAGTGGAAGCGGCTGAACACCCTCGTCTAACCCGCCCCGCTGGGCGGCCCCCACAGGTACAGACGCCGGGAGTCTCAGCCCAGCTCAATGATCAGGTAATTGAACGACGACGAATCCGACGAGTTAGTCGACTTCACCGTGAAGCTCGCCCCTGCCGATATGCCGTCCAGGTGAAGGGCGCCTACCTTCGTGCCACCGCTCGTGTCGGTCAGGAAAATGAGGCTGGACGACGTCACCGACGTATTAGTGACAGTGACCGTCCCGCCGGACAGGGACGCAGTCCCGACCTTCGCGTTACTGCCCTCCGCGATCCTTATCCCGTCCCCGGCGGAGGCGACATCCAGGTAGCTAGTCAGGGTCAGCTGGCTCATCTTCTGTGTCGCCAGTCCCGACACGTCATACTGATACGGCTCCGTCAGCACATACCCGTAACCACCCTCATAGTAAATGCCTTGATTCGCGACATTCACCCCATTGCCGTTCAGGGCAACACCGGTCTGGACTCCGTTCACGCTGATCCCGTACGGCATCACCCCCGCACCCCCCGGCCGGTTGAATATGTTATTCGCGGTAATGCTGGAATAGGTCAGGTCATTCGTCTGAATACCACACGCAGCCGGACTCGCCGAGGCACCGACCGCATTGCATGAGTCGACCGTGCACCCGACGACGGACACGGCATAGATAGGCCCGTTCGACGGGTCGAAGCACCATCCGTTCTGCGCGCAGTCCTGCGCCTCACAGTTACTCCAAGTGATACCTGCTGAGAAATATGTCTCGACAGCGGTCACGTACCAGCCGTGTCCAGCGCTGAAAACACCGTCGTTGTAGCCCGCGTAATAGGCCTTGCACAGGCTGTATCGGTTATTCGACCCCGACGCGTACCAGCCATGGCTCGCGGATGCCCCACTCGTGCACGCGACGAACCGGCCGTCAGTCGCCCCGTTCTGCACGTTGAACCCGTACCGCCCAGAATTGAATACCGCCGTGAACCCGGTATACGTCTCTATGACGTCATCTAGGTAGATGCCGTCAAGGCCGGGATTATTGACGACCACGTTCCAGATGCGGTGATTCCCCGGTGCCGACGACGGCAGCCCGGTATTCACCAGGCTGACACCCGTCACCCCGCTAATGGAATTGCAGTCGATCACCACATCCCGGATCGCCACCTCCCGCGTCGACGACGCCGACGCCAGCGACACGACCGCACCCGACGTCCCCGCAACCACGCTCAGGACCGCCCCGTTGCCCTCCAGTGTCTGATTCGACCCCAGCGTGAGGTTGCTGATGTACCAGGTACCGGACGGCGATAGCGACGCTAGGCCATCCGCGAGCGCCGCCGTGATGTTCGCCGTATCCGTGGCACCCGACGTGTCACCGGACGGCTGCAGCATGCCATGCGTCGCCGCGGCTGCCGACGGCGGTTCGGTGACCTCCGTCAGGCCCAGAAGGGTCGCCGCGACGCCGCCGCCGATGCCGACGCGGCGCAGGAACTTCCTGCGCGTCCCGGTTGCGTGGCTCTGGTCCGGCTGGCTTGCGTTCTGGTCGTTGTGCACGGGAACCTCCATTGTCGTGCCCGCGCATCAGAGGAGGCACCGGCAAGCTTTGTGACGTTCGTGCCTGGCCCGGACGGTCGCTGCTGCCCAGGCCAGGCGGATTTCGGGCAGCTAGGGCAGGACGCCGTATTCGGTGGACCAGTACTGGCCGGTGTCGATGACACCGTCTCCGCCGGTGAGCTCCGTGGTGGTCAGGTAACCGGAGGTCGTATTGCTGGTCAGGACATAGGGGTAGGTGAAGTTGGTGTCGCTGCCGTTGATGAGGGGGACGTTGCGCTCGTACTGGTCGGCGACATCGTTGATCCACAGTGTGTCGGCGTTCTCGCCGCAGGGCTGGAGGGAGAGGACTAGCCCGTTGCTGGCCGTGCTCGGGGTGCCGAGGCACAACCCGGATTCCTGGCCGTCAGGGGTGTACTCGAATTCGTAGGCCTCGTCGTTGCTGTAGTGCTGGTTGACTGCTTCGGAGACTAGCCCGGCTTCGTACAGGTCGATGACGGGCGCCTCGAAGTCGATGTACCAGTCTTCGGCGGGGTTGCTGTCGCTGGCGGTCTGCAGGTCGATGAATTCCCCGTTAAATGGGCTGCTGCCATCGGCGGCGGCGACCACGTAACTGCTGCCGTAGTCGAGGTTGTAGAGGGAGACGCAGCCGCTGCCGCATGCTGCGGTGGCGGCGCTCGCCGCGGGCGCGGCGGCTGCGGCCCATCCGGTGTTGCGCGACACTGAAAATCCCCATCTTGGCGGCGTTCATGATCCCCATGGAAAATCAGGCATTTCGGGCACTGCCGTGGGGGTGGTGTCGGCTACATCGGCACGGTGCCGGTCTGACGGCATGTTCAGAGCCGTGATCCCTGTATCAGGGCAGGCGAGAGCCGGGAACGGCGCTTGGGTTCAGCCGGCCGGGGCCATGTCCAGCAGCCGGCCGCGAGTCAGGATGCTGATCATCGCCCACGGGCTGACGTGCTCTACGCCGAGGCGGCGGCGGGTGACAACGGCCGCGGCTGCCAGGCACTCCAGCGCGAAGCGCAGCTCACCGGCGCCGGACGGGGCGGGCAGCGCGTCCTGGTCGTACGCCACGGCCGCGCGGATGCCGGTGACGCGCAGCTCGACGGCGGACCGGCGGGCGCCGCGGATCCAGCCGCGCACCGTCCCGGCCGGGACATCCAGGTCCAGGGCGATGCGGCGGTGCCCGGACCCGCGGGCCGAGGCGACCAGGGCCTGCCCGATCAGCGCTGTGGAGTAGGCACGGCGCGGCAGCAGCGCGGCGTCGAGCACGACGTGCGTCACCTGGCAGCCGGGGCACCGCGCCCGGTCCGGGCACACCGTCATCATGGCGCCGGCCCGGTCGCGGACCGTGCGCTCGCGGGCATGCCCCCACGGCCGTAGCGGCCCGGCGCAGTCCGGGCAGCCCAGCTTGCGGCGGGCTAGCGCGATGCCGGCCGCCGCGGTGTCGAAGACCTCGATCATCGTCCATCCCGCCAGGATCAGCCCGGCCGTCCACTCCGCGACAGGGGGAACTGGTGTTGCAGCCTGGCACCACACGGGCTCCCGCGCAACTCAGGCGTCCCGGCCGCCTGGTACTGGCACCACGCCGATACGCACGATCGCTCCGGCCCGCCGGGCCGCAGGTCACCGTGCCCGGAGGCGGTTCATCGGCAAGGTGCCGCCGCCGACCCGACCGACCCGCCGACGCATCCCATCGGCACGCTCAACGCCGCACACAGGTCAAACCATGGGAATCCTGAGCGCCGCGCAACAGCCAGTCCAAGCAGTACCAGTTCCTGTGTCGGTGTCAGGGGTATGTCACGGCCGTCGCCGCGGACCCGGAACGGGCCTAGCAAATCGATGCCGATAATAGCAGCGGGAGCGGTTATCGGATAATCTCCGGTGCTGAGCATTTGATCGCTTCCTTTCGGCCCCCCATCAGGAAGTTGCATTTTTTATTAAAGTGCGCGGAAAACGTGGCCAGGTACCGCCCTTAAATAATTCCTTGCGCCAGGTCCTTTCTGGTAGTACTCATGCACAATTCCTCTCATCCGAGGTGAGGGTGGTTCGGCGCGGAGGGGGCAGGCGGTTATTAGGGCTGGCCAACGGCCCGCGTGTCATCCGGCCGCCCTGATTGCAGCTCACTGTATTTGCTGTATGACGACACGGACCAGGAAGTTTTGTGGCAATCTCATCGGCAGAGTTGGGCCGTCTGGACCGTTCGATCCGAACCGTCTCTCTGTACTCCGGTCGGCCGAAATCCTCCGGAGATGACCCGCCGAGCCCTGGTTGGTCAGCCGGTCGACTCCGAGTGGCCCGCCCGATGCGATTAGTCGCCGCCGTGGTCGCGCATCGACTGTACGCACTGGCTGCGGTCATCGTCGGATTCTCTTCGCGGCGGACGAGGGATCCTGAAGCCTCGGTGAGCGGGCGGGGCGCGAGTGTCGGTGTTGGATGCGGCCGCGGGCAACGACGGTGAGGAAGCCGAGCAGGGCGGGTTCGAAGACGCCGCTGGCCATCTTGATCCAGGGTGCCGATCCGGAGATGAGCGTTCTCAATCGATTGCCGACGGCGCCCGGGCTGGTGGAGCATCAGGCCAGGCTGCGGGAGCCTGCACGACGTCGCCGCGGTGAGCTTTGTCAGCTTTCTGGAATAGGAGCAGAATGAGGGCGCGTGTCAGATTGCCGGTTTTGTGTCGGGGATTGTGTTGATGCGGGGTGGATCAGGCGGTGGGTGCCGACGGGTTCGGGGCGATGTTGCGGCGGCAACGGCTCGCGGCGGGCCTGACACAGGAGCAGCTGGCCGGTCGAGCCGAGATAAGTGTGCGCGCGATCAGTGATTTGGAGCGTGGCCGGACGACTCGGCCGTTCCGGCATTCGGTGCGAATGCTCGCAGCCGCGCTGGGGCTGGAAGGCGCAGCGGCCGAGGAGTTCGCAGCCCACGCCCTTGCCGGCTCGAATACCTTCAACAGCACAGATACAGCCGTGGCGCCGCGCGGCTCGCCTGATCCGGCCGAGCAAAGCTCTCAGCAGCGGACCGATGTGCTGGTGCCACGTCAGTTGCCCGCTGGGGTGCGGCACTTCACCGGCCGACGGGCCGAACTCGACGCGCTGACTGGTCTGCTGGCCGAGCCGGGACAGACCGGGAGCACGGTGGTGATCTCGGCGATCGACGGGATGGCCGGGATCGGCAAGACAGCCCTCGCGGTGCACTTCGCCCATCGGGTGGTGGGGGCGTTTCCGGACGGACAGTTGTATGTGAACCTGCGCGGCTACGACCCCCGCGAACCGGTGTCCCCGGCAGACGCGCTAGGCGGTTTCCTGCGGGCCCTAGGGGCGGACGGACGGCGGATTCCGGCCGACGAGCAAGAGAGGGCCGCGATGTACCGGAGCCTGCTGGCCGGGCGGCGGGTGCTGGTGGTGCTGGACAATGCACGCGAGGCGCAGCAGGTGCGACCGCTGCTGCCAGGCGCGGTCGGCTGCCTGGCGCTGGTGACCAGCCGCGGCAGTCTGGCCGGGCTGGCAGCCCGGGACGGCGCCGTGCGCCTGCGGCTAGACGCGCTGGCGCCCGGGGATGCGGTCGCCCTGCTGCGGGAGTTGCTCGGGCCCCGCGCGCGCGACGATCCGGACGCGCTCGCGGCACTGTCCGAGCTGTGCTGTCGGCTACCGCTGGCGTTGCGCCTGGCCGCCGAGGTGGCGGCCTCGCGCCCTACCCTGCCCCTGAGCGGGCTGGCCGGGGAGCTGGCTGACCTGCGCCGCCGACTCGACGTGCTGGACGCCGACGCAGACGAGGCCACCGCGGTGCGCTCGGTGTTCTCTTGGTCCTACCGGAACCTGGAGACGGATGCCGCCCGCATGTTCCGGCTGTCCTCTCTGCATCCCGGAGCGGATTTCGATCTCTATGCAGCGGCTGCGCTGACCGCCACCTCAGGCGAGCAAGCCAGTCGGCTGCTCGGTCGGCTCTCGCGGGCGCATCTGCTGCACGCGGCCACGCCGGGCCGGTACGGCATGCACGACCTGCTGCGCGTCTACGCCCGTGAACTGGCCGACACCCACGATGGCGAGTGTGACCGGCATGCGGCCCTCACCGGGTTGCTGGAGTACTACCTGCACACCGCCGCGGCCGCAATGGACACGCTCTACCCCGCTGAGGCCCGCCGTCGGCCCCGCCTTGCCGCCCCGACCGGCATCGTCGCGCCGGTGGGGGAGCCCGCCGCGGCGCGGGCGTGGCTGGATGCCGAGCTCGCGAACCTGATCGCCGTGGCCGCGCTCGCGGCCGAGCACGGCTGGCCGGGCCACGCCATCGCTCTGGCAGGCACCGTGGAACGCTATCTCAGCTTTGGTTACCACCTGGCCGAGGCGAGCGCGATCCACCGCCACGCCCTGTACGCGGCACGGCACGGCGGCAACCTAGCCGCCGAGGCGACCTCGCTGACCCACCTTGGCTTCATCGCGTTGATGCAGAACCGCTACCAGCAGGCCCTCGACTATCAGCAGCAGGCTCTGGCGCTGTTCCAGCGGGCCGGGGACCGGCACGGGCAGACCCGAGCGCTGCACCGCCTCGCCCTGGTCGAACGCTCCCTCGGCCAGCTCGAGGCCTCCGCCGGGCACGCTGCGCAGGTCCTGGCGATCACCCGGCAGGACGGGGATCGGCTTGGACAGGCACGTGCATTGCAAAGCCTCGGCCAGACACGGCAGGCCCAGGGCCGCTCCCACGAGGCGGGCGACCATCTTCGCCAGGCACTGACCCTGCTCGATGCACTGGCAGACCGGCTCGGCCAGTCAGTGACCGTCAAGGACCTTGGCGTCATCGAACTCGGCCAGGGCCACTTGGAACTGGCGGCCGAGTACTTTCGGCGGGCCCTGGCGCTGTGCCTCGAGACGAACAACCCCAGCGGGCAGGCCGAGGCACTCTCCCGGCTCGGCCTGACTCATCTGCGCAGCGGCCGCCACGAGCAGGCGGTCGAGCATCAGCAACGCGCCCTGACCATCTACCGCCAGATCAAGGAGCGGGAGGGCGAAGGTGAGGTTCTGGCCCGCCTCGCCCTGGCTGATCTGCAGGCTGGCCGACACCAGCAGGCCTTCACGCACCTTGAGCAAGCGCTGCGCCTGTCCCGTGAACTCGGCCTGCAACTATTGGAAGCCACGGTGCTCAACGGCCTGGGAGAAGCCCTGCTAACCACGGGCGAGCCCGACCAGGCCCGCGTCCGGCACGCCGCCGCGCTCGACCTGTCCCGGCAGACCGGCGGCCACGACGAGCAGGCCCGCGCCCACCGCGGCCTCGCCCACGCCCACACGGCACTGGGCAACCGGGACGAGGCCGAGCACCACCGCAAGGAAGCACTGACCCTCGAAACCCAACCCGATATCGCTCAAAACGAAGCGCAGACGCCACCTGGCAGCGCTGACAGCTGATCGTTGCCTGCAGGTCGGCGCAGCCGCTGGTTGTCTGTTTTTTGCAATGTCCTGATGAACACTCTCAGTGTTCCCGCAGCTGCCGCGACGGACCTTGTTCTCAAATAACTGATGTCTCAGGCATTCAATGTTGCGAAAGTAATCTTTTATGACTCCAGTGGATACATGGATATTTCCAGCACAGGGGCACTACTCGCCGTTCTGTCAAAGTTTGATTGATTTTTTCTCTCTTACTGTCAATCTATTGCAGCCAAAGAAGACTTTATATACGTTAAAGGCGGTTCGAGCCATCATCCCAAGCCGTCCGCCGGCCAGCTCCCCGCGGAACTTCTGCTGACCGGCGTCCGGCACCCGCCGACTGGACACGCAGATCCTCACGAGCGTCGCCAGACAGCACACCCACAGCTATCCGCGGCCCGGGCATGTCGCGCGGGCCTGGCCCCCAAGGATGACGGCATGTTTCACATCAGAGCCAACGGCGGCTCGCGTGGCCGACCATGGCGGTGGCTGGCCACCATGGTCGCTATCGTGGCTGGCCTTGCATTCCTCACGGCTATCGGCTTCGCCCGGCCCGCGGCCGCCCAGTCGACACCCGGCGCGGACGTCCCGTTCACCGAGTACAACGCGGTTAACGCCGCCACCAACGGCACGATCCTCGGCCCCGACTACTCCTTCGGATCGCTGCCATCAGAGGCCACCGGCCGTGAGGTTGACCTGCTCACCGGCCAGGGCGAGTACGTGACGTTCACCCTCACCGCGCCCGCCAACGCGGTGGATTTCCACTACTCGATCCCCGACTCGGCGGACGGCACCGGACTGACCGACCCGCTGAGCCTTTACGTCAACGGCACCTATGACACAGCGTTGTCGCTGACGTCGGATTACAGCTGGCTGTACGGGTCGTATCCGTTCACCAACACGCCGAGCAACGGCCTCGGCCACGACTTCTACAACGACGTGCGGACGATGTTCAGCTCGACGCTCCCGGCCGGGACCACGGTCACGCTGAAGATCGACGCCGGGGACAACGCGCCCTGGTACGCCATCAACACCGCCGACTTCGAGGTCGTCCCGGCGGCGACCGCGTCGCCATCCGGGTACATCAACGCCACGGCCGCGCCTTATGACGCCGACCCGACCGGCACGACCGACTCGACGACCGCGATCCAGGACGCCATCAACGCGGC
>JBEKHI010000183.1:0-15355 GCA_050012355.1 Streptosporangiaceae bacterium
CGTTGCAGGTGGATCCAGGGCGCCGCGACCCGCTGCACCAGGAACGTCAGCCCGAACAGGACCAGCGTCAGCACGGCGGACACCACGACGGCGGCCATCATCAGGGCGGTCTGGAAGTCGTTCTTCGCGTTCTCCATCAGGATCCCGAGCCCGGAAATGGCACCCGCGTACTCGGAGAAGATCGCGGCGACCACCGCGTAGGTGACCGCGATGCGCAACGAGGCGAAGAAGTACGGCAGCGCCGTCGGCAGCCGCAGCGACCGGAAGATCCGCCACTTGCCCGCGCCCATGGTGCGCAGCAGCGTCTCGGCCTCCGGTTCGGCCGCCGCGTAGCCCTCGATCAGTCCCACGGTGATGGGGAAGAAGGTGACGAGCGCGACGATCAGGACCTTCGGGAAGAACCCGAAGCCGAGCAGCAGCACCATGACCGGCGCGATCGCCACCAGCGGCAGCGTCTGCGAGATGACGAGCACCGGCATGAACGCCCGGCGCAACGTGCCGGACGCGTCGATCAGCACCGACAGCACGAACCCGATGACCAGCGAGAACGCGAACCCGATCAGCGTCTCCCGCAACGTGGGCAGCGTGTTGTCCCACAGCAGGCCCCGGTTGGCCCAGCCCTGCTGCCAGACCTGCACGGGTGTGGGCAGCACGTCCGCGCCCAGATGCCCCTTCACCGCCCAGATCTCCCAGACGATTCCCAGCGCCAGCACGATCAGCGCGGGCGGTACGACTCGTTTCAGCATGACACCACCACATCGGCGCGCTCGGGTGTCCCCTCGCGCGCGAGCATTTCTTCTTCTTGCCGTGCCCAGCGCTCCCAGTTCGGGGCATACAGGTCCCCGTCCCGCTGAAAAGCCCTTCTTTGCCTAACGACGGTCGGCAACTCTACCCACGCCACCACCGACTCGTACCGCGCGGCACGGCGGGCCCCGGCACCTACCCCTTCGACGACCAGGAACTCGGGCCGGGCGAGCGGCGCGGGCTCGTCCCAGGAATCCTTGATCCAGTCGTAGTGCGGGACGAACGCGGTCTCGTCCCGTGCCAGCGGTTCGAGCACCGCGGAGACCAGCAGGTCGATGCCGTACTCGAGCCCGTCCCAGCCGCCGTACAGGTCCTCAAGCCGGACCAGCGGGGCACCCGTCGCGTCGACCACCTGGCCGGCCAGCGTCGTCTTGCCCGACCCGGACCGCCCGTCGATGGCCAGCACCCTGGTCCGCCCGGCCCTCGGCTCGGCGTCCCTGAGCAACCCGACCAGCTCCTCCGCCCCCGCCCCCGCCGTGCCTGCGCCCGCGTCCGCTGCGCCCGCCCCTGCCGCACGCCCATCGATGTCCCATCGCTGGCGTGATCGCGCTATCGATGTCCCATCGTTGGGGTGGGTGCCCGCGTCACTCATCGAATGGTCACCGTTTCTGGAGTCACACGGATCACTATGCGCTCGTGGTCCTCGGGGTTACCATGCGGCCGGCCGGTGTAGGCCAGCGACAGTCGCTCGATGAGGTCCCGGGCACCGTCGGCGGCGAGCGTCGCGGTGCCCTGCACGTGCACGTAGCGCTCAGGGGCATCGCGGTCATGGATGAGGACGCTGACCCTGGGATTGGCGGCGATGTTCCGGCACTGGCGGCGGTAGCGCTTGGAAGCCATGACCAGGTTCTTACCGTCCTCGGCGTACCACATTACGCATTGGTGGACCGTGCCGTCGGCGTTCTGCGTGGCGAGTACCGCGAAATTCACGGCAGGAACTCGTTGGTGGTCGCTCGCTGCCATACATCGGCGCGCGACAGGATGCCCGCGTCGGCCAGCCAGGCCGCGTAGGGCTCCATCAGCTCGGGGCGCTGGGTGCCCCACTGCCCGTCGTGAGTCCAGGTCGGCGCGACCAGGTCAAGCGAACGGGAGAGGATGTCTGCCCGGAAGTACGGGATGTAACGCTCGAAGGCTGAGCGCGCTCGTTCTGGCTCAGAAATGGCGCTCAGGTATCCGCGAGCGGTGGCGGCGAGGAAGGCGCGCGTTAGTCCGGGGTCGCCGTCTTCCCTGGTTCCGATGAGGTAGCTGTGGTACCGCGGGGCGCCGATCTCGTCCACCGGCCAGTAGAGCTGCTCGGGTGACGGGTCGAACAGCACGTCCCAGGCCCAGTAGGTGCCGAACGTCGCGTCCGCGATCCCGCCGAGAATGTCCTCGGTCTGCAGCTCGCGGGCTCCGCTGTCCACGGTGATCACCTTGTCCGGGTCGCCGCCGTCGGCGGCGACTAGGTGCCGGACCATGGCGATGCCGCGCGGCGTCGGGTTGTAGGCGAGGCGGCGGCCCTCAAGGTCACGGGGACGGGTGATGCCGGTGGACTTCGCGGTCTTGATCGTCTCCATCGCACGGTGGTTCACCGCCGCGACGCCGACGAGCGGCTGACCCTGGTCGCTGCGCACCAGCAGCCGGTTGGCCGGGAAGACGGCGAACGTGGTCTCACCGCGGTTGAGGTACTCGAGGGAGTCGCCTCGGTGCGGGTCGGCGACGGCCAGTTCCACGTCCAGGCCGAGGTCCGCGTACCAGCCTTGCTGCGCGGCGAGCATGAGACCGGCCGAGTTCGTCCACGGGTGCAGGTACTCGAGCACGACCTTCACGTGCGTCATTGGTCGGCGGCCGGGAGGTAAGCGTTGGTGTAGTAGTCGGCCCAGTCCGGCTTGCTGGTCAGCGGGTTGCCCGAGCTGTCGGTGAGCAGCTTGTTGCTGTACAGGAACTCGCCGTACTCCTCCCACTTGCTGGCGGACTGGGTGCCGACCTGACCGCTGGCGGTGGTCATGTAGCCGTCGGCCTTCAGCAGCGCCTCGGAGTCGTAGACCAGCGCCGTCTGGGCGAAGACCCCGGGGTTGGCCTGGATCAGCAGGCCGCCCGCCGCGTGCGGGTTCGTCGCCGCGTACTGATAGCCCTCGGCGGTGGCCGCGAGAAAGTTCCTCGCGAGCGCCGGGTTCTTGGTGAGGAACTTCTGGCTGGAGGAGATCAGCGTCGAGTAGGAGTCGGGGAAGCCGTACGCGGTCGGCTCGAACCACTTAAGCGGCTTGCCGATCAGCTTGCCCTCGATGCACTCCCAGCTGATCTGGGCGATCGTGAACTGGGCTTGGCCGTTGTACACCGCGTCGTAGGCGTCGGTGTTGAGCACCACCTCGGTGAACTTTCCGGTGCCGCCCGCCTTCTTCATGATGTACTCGAGCTCAGGCTTCTCGTCGGGGGTGCCGAAGCCCGCGTAGGTCAGGCCGTCGAAGTTCTTGGGTGTCTCGATGGCCTTGTTATCCGCCGCGTAGGCGATCACATACAAGCCGCGCTGGTACTGCGCGAATACGCCGACGACGTCGTCGCCGGCCGCCTGGGCATAGGCGGTGCCCGCCTGGTACGAGAATCCGAAATCCGCGGTGCCCCGGTTGATCAGCGTCTCCGGTGCGGTCGAGCCGTACGGGATGATCTTCAGGTCGATGCCCCGCTTGGAGTAATAGCCAAGCTGCTGTGCCACGTACACGCCGGTGTGGTTGGTGTCCGGAGTCCAGTCGAGAGCCACCGTGATCGGGGTCCCGCTGCCGCTGCCGCTGCTCGCGTTCGAGGACGACGCGCAGCCCGCTGCCGCCAGCACCCCGCCGAAGGCCAGGCCGATCGCCGTGCGGCGAGACAACTGTCGTTCCATACGTCGTTCCTTCACTTTCGACCCCTCCGATATCCGACTTATCCGGTAGGTTTAGTGTGAGCATACACGAGGATACGTGCGTATACGCTTATCAAGCACCATTTGCCCCGGAGGTAACAGCCGTGTCAACTTCATGCTACGAACAGATCCGGGCTGACATCCTGGCCGGACGTTTCGAGGCCGGGGCAGCGCTGCTCGAGACGGTGATGGCCGGTCAGTACGGGGTGTCCCGCACTCCGGTTCGCGAGGCGCTGGCTCGCCTGGAACAGGATGGCCTGCTACGCCGTGTGATCCGTGGCTACCAGGTGTGCTCAGGTACGGCGGAGGACGTGCTTGAGATCTATGAGGCGCGGATCGCTCTCGAATCGGGGGCGGCCTTCGCGGCGGCCCGCCGTCGGACTGACCTGGACCTGGCCCGGCTCCGGCACTTGCACGGCGGCGTGTCCGCGACCCGCGATTCGCACAGCGAGTGGCACGTGGCGCTGTGGCGGGCCGCGCACAACGCGACCATCGAATTCCTGCTGACCAGCCTCACCACCCGGCTGCGCATCTATGACAGCGGATCGCGGCCACCGGCGGACGAGACCGCTGCCGCGGCCGAGATCGAGGCGTCCCAGGCCGAGCACGACAAGGTACTAGCGGCGATCGTCGCCCAAGACGCCCCCGCGGCCCGAGACGCTCTAGCGGCTCACCTGGAGCGATCGCGCGACCTGCGCCTAGCGGCTTTCGCCCGCGGGTAAAGCGGCCGCGATTTCCTCATACGCTGGGCCGGGTGAGGTGATGCGCATGCTGGTGTGGGTGCCTGAGGACTGGGCGTCGGACGGGTTGCCGGAGCTGCCCGGGGTGGATGTGGAGATCGTTAACCCGGCGCGCCAAGCGTTGCCTGGCAGCGTCGCGGACGTCGAGTTCTACGTGCCAAGCTTCTTCCCGTCACCGCCGGTTGTGTCCGCGATGGGGCACATGCCGGAACTCAAGGTGGTGCAGACACTTACCGCGGGCGTGGAGGCGCTGCGTCCGTCGGTGCCCGCGGGGGTGACGTTGTGCAACGCGCGCGGTGCGCATGACGCGTCCACCGCCGAGTGGGTGGTCGCGGCCATGCTGGCCTCGCTGCGCGACTTCCCGCTGTTCGCCCGCGAACAGGCCGCGGGCCGCTGGACGTACCGGCACACCGACTCGCTGGCCGGGAAAACGGTGCTGATCGCCGGATACGGCTCGATAGGCGCGGCGGTCGAGCGGCGGCTGGCCGGCTTCGAGGTCACCGTGCTCCGGGTGGCCCGGGCGGCTCGCCCGGGCGTGGAGCCCGCCGGCCGGCTCCGCGACCTGCTGCCGTCGGCCGACGTGGTGGTGCTGCTCGTCCCGTTCACCCCCGAGACGGCGGGAATGGCGGACGCGTCGTTCCTCGCATCGATGAAGGACGGCGCGCTGCTGGTCAACGCCGCGCGCGGGCCGGTCGTGGATACGGACGCGCTCGTGGCCGAACTCGGACGCGGGCGGCTACGGGCGGCGCTTGACGTGACCGCCCCGGAGCCGCTGCCAGCGGGCCATCCGCTGTGGACGGCGCCCGGCGCGCTGATCACCCCGCACGTGGCGGCGTCCACCCCGGTGTCGCTCCAGCGGGCGGCCGAACTGGTCCGTTCGCAGGTCATCGCGTTCTCTCGGGGAGAGCCGCTGAAAAACGTGATCACCGAAGCATACTGATTTAGTCGGACGTGGCTTGTCAGGGAGTGTTTGGTGGAGTTCAGGGTTCTCGGCCCGGTGGAGGTTATCGGCGACGGCGGGATTGCCGTCAAGCTGCCCTACGGACGGGCGCGGGTTGTCATCGCGCTGCTGTGCACCGCACCGGGGCAGGTCATCCCGAGAGACCGGATCATCGATGTCGCGTGGAACGAGACCCCTTCAAGGAACGCTGTTACCCAGTTGCACGGCTACATCAGTGAGCTGCGGCGAGCGTTCGGGCGACGTGATCTTATCCAGACCCAAGGTGACGGCTACGCGTTGCGGGCGCTACCCGAAGAGGTCGACCTGATGCGAATGCGGGCACTCATCCGGCAAGCGCGAGACCAGGCGGGACACGGGCAGCTACCAGATGCGGCGTCCGGCTTCAAGGAAGCACTCGGCCTGTGGCGAGGCAGGCCATTCCGCGATCTGGCCGCCTCGGAACTGGATATCGCCGCGAACCTCATCGAGGAGGAATACCTCAGCGCGCTGGAGGAGTACGCCCGTGTCGAGCTGCGGCTCGGTAACCATACGTCACTGATCGTCCCGCTGGCCGCGGCGGCCGGCCAGCAGCCGTTGCGAGAACAGCTTCATGCATCCTTGATCAGGGCGCTGGCCAGATCCGGCCGGACCGCCGACGCCATCGCCGCTTATCACGAACTCCGCACTGCCCTCGCCGAAGACCTCGGTGTCGATCCGAACCCCGAACTGCAGGACCTGTTTCAGCGGTTGCTCTCCGGTGACCGCGAGGTGAGGGGGTCTCCGGTCGTCCGGCCAGCTCAGCTGCCGCCGGACCTCGCGGATTTCACCGGTCGTTCGAGGCTGGTGACGGAGCTATGCGCGGCACTCGAGCCGGCCGGGCTAGCGACAACAGTCGTGGTCACGACGATCTGCGGCATCGGGGGGATCGGGAAGACGGCGCTCGCGGTACACGCCGCTCATCTGGCCGCCGGAAATTTCCCGGGCGGGGAGCTGTATGCGGATCTGGCTGGTACATCCGCCGATCCCGCAGCACCGGCGGACGTGCTGGCCCGGCTGCTTCGTGACCTGGGCATTCCGGCCGAGGACATTCCGGTCGCCGCGGACGAGCGGACTGCCAGGTACCGCAGCATCCTGGCCGGCCGGAAGGTTCTCGTGGTGCTCGACGACGCCAGGGACGCCGCTCAGGTCAGGCCGCTGCTGCCGGGATCGGCGGGCTGTGCGGTTGTGGTCACCAGCCGGGCCAGGATGGCCGATCTGGCCGGTGCCAAGCGATTTGACCTGCCGGAACTGGAGCCGGATGAGGGCAGGGAGCTGTTCGCCGGAATCGTCGGTTCCGGCCGGGTGGCGGCGGAACCCGCGGCGACCGGTCAGATACTCCGGTCATGCGCGGGGCTCCCGCTGGCGATCAGGATCGCGGCGGCCCGGCTGTCGGGGCGGCCCGGCTGGTCCGTCGCGAGCATGGCCGCGAAGCTGGCCGCCGACCAGGACCGGCTGGCCGAACTGCGCTACGGCGACATGGCGGTCCGGAGCAGTTTCCTGCTCAGCCATTCCTGTCTCGCTCCCGCCGAGGCACGTGCGTTCGGCCTGCTCGGCCTGGCTCCGCCGGGCGTCTTCGAACTGGCCGCGGCGGCGGCTCTGCTCGGCGTGAGCCCTGGGGAAGCCGAGCCGGTACTGGACGCGCTGACCGACGCGCACATGCTGGAGGCGCCGCGGGCTGGGTGGTACCGGCTGCACGATCTGCTCCGGCTGTTCGCTTCGGAGTTCGCCGCGACGGAACACAGCGACGCCGAACGGGATCGCGCCACGCGCCGCCTGGTGACGTGGTATGCCGCCACCATCCGGTCCGCGTCGCGGGCGCTGCCCTCGGGGCGCGAGGCGCCTCCCGGCCAGGATGGCGACGGCGTACCCCTCGAGTCCACGGTGTTCGCTAGCTACCGGCAGGCCCTCGGCTGGTGCCAAGCCGCGGAGCCCGTCCTGCTATGGGCGATCAGGACCGCCGCCGAACGGGGCTGGGATGACATCGTCGTACTGATGGCGTGTCACCTGTGGGACTACTACGTGGTCGCCGGTAACCCCAGGGCCTTCGAGACGACGCAACGGCTCGGCGTTGCCAGTGCCCTGCGGCTCGGAGATGAGCCGGCCTACGCCACCCTGCAGAACGGGCTCGGCGGTGCCCTGATCCAGCAAGGCAACTATGCCGAGGCGGTCGAATGCTTCGGTGCGACCCTGACCTTGTGCCAACGGGACGGCGACCGCTCGGGAGAGGCAGGGGCTCGCAGCAACCTCGCCATCGCGTATCAGTATCTGGGCCGCTACGCGGAGTCGCTGGAAGAATCCGAGCGGGTCATGGTGATCGCCGGGGAAACCGGCGATCAGGTGCTGCTTGGTGTAGTGGCCAACAACGCCGCGGATGCCTGCTACCAGATGGGAGACCTCGAAGGGGCGCTGGTCCGGTTCCGCGACGCGGTCAAGCTCAGCCATGAGTCGGGGGACAGGCACACGGAGGGAATGGCGCTGACCGGTCTCGGTGAGACCCTGCGGGCCGTGGGCCGGCTCGGAGAATCCCTCGACCAGCACCGTCTGGCCCTGGCCGTCCTCGGCGAGTTGGGTACCGGGCACCGGGAGCAGATCGCCGCCATGGACCGGCTGAGCGCCACCCTGGCCGACATGGGCCGTGTGGATGACGCTCGCCGGTCCTGGACCGAAGCGCTGCTTCTCGCGGAGAGCGTGGCCGACGAAAAAGCCTCCGAACTCCGTGCCCGGCTGGAGTCCCTGGATCAGGCGCCGATCAGGTAGTGGTGGAGTCGAGGCCGCCGATTTCCCAGTACTGGTCGGGGTAGAGGCCGCAGGGGTACTGGTTCACGTGAGCCGTGGCGGCGGTGCTGGCGCCCGGTACCGACAGGCACAGGCCGCTGTGTTCGTTCTGGATCTCCCACGCGTAGCCGCCGATGTTCGAGTCGTACACGTCAGTGAGCGCCCAGTACTGGTCTTGGTAGAGGCCGCAGGGGTACTGGTTCACGTCGGTCGTGGCGGCGGTGCTGGCGCCCGGAACCGACATGCACAGGCCGCTGTTGTCGTTGACGATGACGAAGGTGCTGCCGCCATTGTTCAGGTAGAGGGTCCAGTCCTGGTCAGGGTAGTCAGTCCCGTCGCCATTTCCGCAGTAGTACTGGTTCAGGTCTACCGCCGTCGCCTTGCTGGCACCGGGTACCGACAGGCACAGGTTGCTGTTGGCGTTGATAATGTCCGAGTAATAGGGAGTGCCGTAGCTGGCTGCCTGGCTGGTCACTGCGGGGAGGAGGGCGAATATCGTGCCCGCCGCGAGGCACAGGGTCGCCGCCCAGCGAGCGACCCGCCGGGCGCGAGATCGGTGTGTGATCTTCATGTCAGAGAATCCTTGCGGCGGCCGCTAAGGGTTCGCTAAGGATTGAGTGGCAACCGATGGCCGCGTCATCCGCTATGTGACGACTGTCACACTTGACGGTCCAAGCCGGGCCCGCGGCGCTGAGCAGCGGCGCCGGAATGGGCGGGTGCACGTATCCCGTTAACCATTCGAACTGGGCCATCAACGACTCACCGCGCAATCTAGGATGTTGACCAGCGAAAGGCATCCTCTACCTCTCCGTGACAGCAGTTGTCTCCCGGTGTACGCCCTTCCTCAACCGAAGCGTGACCTCGGGTACGTAGAGTGAGCGACACGACTGGGAATCCGAATGGCACCGCCGACGGATTCCGGCGGGAACCTAGGGGCACATGGTGCCTGGCGACGGTGACCCTGTGTCGTGAAGGCACTGCGTTACGAAGACGTAACCATTATTCAGCTGACCATGCTCGGAAGGAGCCCAGTGCACCTGGACATGTCGGGGGACCGGCGGTGAGCGTACTCACCGTGGTCGCGTTCGCCGCGGCGGTGGTCAGCCTGTGGTATGGGGCGCGCCGGCACACCGGTACCGTGGCTCGCGGCTACCGCTGGCTCGGCGGTGCCGCGCTGTTTGGCTGCGTTGGGCTGATCGTCACGATGGCTCTGGTCAGCTCGGTCAGTTCCTCCGGTGGTTCGCTGTCGCTCGCGGATGTCGCGCCGCTGCTCAGCCTGGGCGCGTTCGGCATCGGCATGACCGTGCTCGGGACGCCGGACGAAACCGCCAGCGATCGCGAGCACCCGCAGAATCCCTTCTCCGGCTCGGTGCTGCCTGGTCTCGCCGACGGGTACGTGATGGCGGTCGCCCTGCTGGTGATCGGCTGGGTAGTCGATTTCGGCAGCGAGTTCCACCGATCGGGCGAGAGACCGGGCACCTTCTTGCTCGACTTGCTGCACCCGCTCACCGACCTGGCGGTGCTCGGCGCGCTGTTGCCGTTGCTCACTACGGCCTGGCGGCGGCTCCTGCTGCCCTACCTATCGCTGGCCATGCTGACGTTCGCGGATTCCCTCGGCGTCGGTACCCGCGTATCTGGCGGTCACGAGGGCATCCTCCAGCAACTCGCCATGATCGCCGCGGCCGCGCTGCTGGGCGCCGGGCCGTGGGTGACATCCCCGGGTGCGCGGCTGTCCAGGCCTCCGTGGCGTCGTGAGGGCGCGGCGAGCCGGGTTACCTCAAACGAAGGCGGGATCACCGGCGCCGGCGCCGCGACCGTGGTGGCCGCCGCGACCGTCGTGGTGGCCGCGCTCGTACTTATCTCCAGCGGCCTGGCGAACGCTCCGGCGACTGGGCTCGCGCTGGTCATCGCGGGTGGCGCGGCCGTACTGGTGCTGGCCGCGCGGGTCCTCATGCTGGTGCGGGAGAACACGGTCGCCGTCCGGATCTGGCATGAGGCCAGCAAGAGCGTGCGCGACCTCGCCGACCGCACCAGCGACGTGGTGCTGATCTGCGACCTGACCGGGATCATCAGTTACGCGAGCCCGGCCGTGGCCGAATACGGCTACCAGCCGGCCGACCTGCGCGGCCAGGAACTCCAGTCCTACCTGCACCCCGAGGACCGGGATGCGGTGGTGGACGCGGCCAAGGCCGCGCTCACCAGCCCGGAAACCGAGTCGGGCCGGATGCCGTGCCGGGTCCGCGCCGCTGACGGCACGTGGCGGCACGTCGAGGGCACCGTGCTCAGGTACCGGGTGCCGGGCCGACCGGACCAGCTGCTGGTCACGGCGCGTGACGTGAGCGCCCAGGTGGCGCTGCGCCAGCAGGTCACCCACCTGACCTTCCACGACGGGCTCACCGGCCTGCCGAACCGCACCTATGTCGAGGAACGCGCCCGGGAGGCGCTCCGCGAGCACCACGCGGACCTGAAGTCGGGCGTGATCTTCCTCGACATAGACGGTTTCACCGCGGTGAACGACTCGGTGGGGCACGGCGCCGGGGACCTGGTGCTCGCGCAGGCCGCGCGGCGGCTGCGGGCGGCGGTCCCGGCCCACGACACGGTGGCCCGCTGGGGCGGCGACGAATTCGCGGTCCTGGTCGAGCAGGCAGCGAACGCGCAGGAGATCGCCGAGATCGCGGAGCGGCTGGTGGGCACGATCGCCAGTGACCCGTTCCAGGCGGCCGGACGGGAGATCGCGCTGACCGCCAGTGTCGGCGTGGCGCTGGCCGACGGGGATCAGCCGGGTGTGGCGCTGCGGAACGCGGACGTCGCCATGGCCCGGGCCAAGGACAGCGGTGGCGGCCGGGTCGAGGTATACGCGGCGCACATGCACGCCGACGTGGTCCGCCGCCTGGAGATGGCTAGCGACCTGCAGAAGGCGATCGCGGGCGGTCACCTCGCGCTGGAGTACCAGCCGATCGTCGAGCTGAATACCTCCCGGGTCACCGGGGCGGAGGCCCTGGTCCGCTGGTGGCGGGACGGCAAACTGGTCACGCCCCGGGAATTCCTCGCGGTCGCCGAGGACACCGGGCTCATCGTGCCGCTCGGCGAATGGGTGCTGCGCGAGACGTGCACCCAAGGTGCGGCGTGGCGGGGCGCGTCCTGGGACGTGGGCGTCAGCGTGAACGTCTCCCTCAGACAGCTCAACTCGCCTGGCTTCGCGGCCAAGGTGGCCGCGGTGCTGGCCGAGACGGGCCTGGAGCCGGGGGCGCTCACGATTGAGGTCAATGAGCGCGTGCTCGTAGCGGACGCTGGCCAGATCGTGGAGCACCTGGCCGCGCTGCGGGCGCTGGGCGTGCGGCTGGCGATCGACGACTTCGGCACCGGCTACGCGTCGCTGGCCCACCTGCGGCAACTGCCCATCGACATCATCAAGATCGACCCGTCGTTCGTGGCCGGCCTGGGGCAGGACGAGACGCTGACGCTGCTGACCCGCACGATCGTCTCGGTGGGTAGCGACCTCGGGATGCAGGTCGTGGCGGAGGGCATCGAGCAGCCGCGCCAGCTGGCGGCGCTGCGCGAGATGGGCTGCGGCTTCGGGCAGGGTTTCCTTGTCGCGCGGCCGATGGCGGCGCCGAGCGTGGAATCGCTCATCCGAACAGCGACAAACGGTGTCTCACATGCTGAGATCGCGACCGGAATGATTTGACGCGACCGCCCGTAGCGGGACTACAGTGTGAGGCGTGAAGCGGACCCACATCCTCGTACTTTGCTGGCGCGTAGCGAGCTGACCAGTCAGCTTGCTGCGCGCGCCCCTCGACTGCCACCAGGCACGAGGGGTTTTTTAATGCACAAGGCAGCTAAGACCGTCGAGGATCGAAGACCATCGCTGACAAGGAAGCCACCCGATGACCGAGCATACGGGCCCATCCCCGGCCCATCCCTCCCCCCGTGACCTAGCCGCGCGGATGGCGCCGCTCCGCGACCCGCATCGGGACCCGCACCGCGACCCGCTCCACGAGGCCGAAGGCCGAGACGACCGGCGTCAGGCGCCCCCCGGCGCCGGTCGTGAATCAGGGGGGGTCTTGGGGCCATCGGGGTCTGGGGTGTCCCCAAGGAGCACTGCGTCCCCCCGGCTAACAGGCGCCCAGGCGCTGGTCATGGCCCTGGAACGGGTCGGGGCGGACACGGTTTTCGGTATCCCGGGCGGAGCGGTGCTGCCGGCCTACGATCCGCTGCTCGATTCCAAGCTGATCAGGCACATCCTGGTCCGCCACGAGCAGGGCGCCGGCCACGCGGCCACCGGTTACGCACAGGCGACCGGGCGGACCGGGGTGTGCATGGCGACCAGCGGCCCAGGCGCCACCAACCTGGTCACCCCGATCGCCGACGCCTATATGGACAGCGTCCCGATCGTGGCGATCACCGGCCAGGTGGCCACCAGCCTGATCGGTACCGACGGGTTCCAGGAAGCCGACATCTCCGGGATCACCTACCCGATCACCAAGCACAACTTCCTGGTCACCAAGCCGCAGGACATCGCCCGCACCATCGGGGAGGCCTTCCACCTGGCGTCCACCGGACGCCCAGGCCCGGTCCTCGTCGACATCGCCAAGGACGCGATGCAGGCCATGACCGACTTCAGCTGGCCGGTTCCCTACGACCTGCCCGGCTACCATCCGGTGACCCGCCCGCACTCCCGCCAGGTCAAGGAGGCGGCGCGGATGATCACCGAGGCCCGCCGCCCGGTGCTGTACGTCGGCGGCGGCGTCATCAAGGCCAAGGCGTCGGCGCCGCTGCGGGAACTCGCCGAGCTGACCGGGATCCCGGTCATCACCACGCTGATGGCCCGCGGCGCGTTCCCCGACAGCCACCCGCAGCACCTCGGCATGCCGGGCATGCACGGGACGGTCGCGGCGGTGGGCTCGCTGCAGAAAGCGGACCTGATCATCACGCTCGGCGCGCGTTTCGACGACCGGGTGACCGGCAGGCTCGACACGTTCGCCACGGACGCCAAGATCGTGCACGCCGACATCGACCCGGCGGAGATCTCCAAGAACCGGCGGGCCGACGTGCCGATCGTGGGTGATGCCCGCGAGGTCATCGGCGACCTGATCAGCGCGGTGCGGGCCGAATACGAGGCCGGCCACCAGGGTGATTACCAGGAGTGGTGGCAGCTGCTGAACGGCTGGCGTGACCGGTACCCGCTCGGCTACGACCAGCCAGCGGACGGATCGCTATCGCCGCAGCACGTCATCGAGCGGATCGGGCAGATCAGCGGCCCGGAGTCCGTCTACGTGGCCGGCGTTGGCCAGCATCAGATGTGGGCGTCCCAGTTCATCGGTTACGAGAACCCGGGCACCTGGATCAACTCCGGAGGACTCGGCACGATGGGCTTCGCGGTCCCGGCCGCGATGGGCGCCAAGGCCGGGCTGCCGGACACGACGGTCTGGGCGATCGACGGGGACGGCTGCTTCCAGATGACCAATCAGGAGCTGGCCACCTGCGCCATCGAGGGCATCCCGGTGAAGGTCGCGATCATCAACAACGGCGCGCTGGGCATGGTCCGCCAGTGGCAGACCCTGTTCTACAGCCAGCGCTACTCGAACACCACCCTGCACGCCAAGGAACACAACGGCACCCGGATACCGGACTTCGTCAAGCTGGCCGAGGCCTACGGCTGCGTCGGCCTGCGCTGTGACAATCAGTCGGACGTCGACGTCACGATCGAGCGCGCCATGGAGATCGACGACCGGCCGGTCGTGGTGGACTTCATCGTGCACAAGGACGCCATGGTGTGGCCGATGGTCGCGGCGGGCGCGAGCAATGACGACATCAAGTACGCGCGCGACCTAGCGCCCGACTGGGGAGGGTCAGAGGAGTGACCAAGCACACGCTGTCGGTGCTGGTGGAGAACAAGCCGGGCGTCCTCGTCAGGATCGCCGGGTTGTTCTCCCGCCGTAACTTCAACATAGACTCCCTCGCGGTCGGGCCCACCGAACACGAGGAGATCTCCCGGATGACTATCGTCGTCAACTGCGAGGAGCATCCGCTGGAACAGGTGACCAAACAGCTAAACAAGCTGGTGAACGTGCTGAAGATCGTCGAGCTCGAACCCGGGCAGGCCGTCCAGCGCGAACTGATCCTGATCAAGGTCCGCGCCGACGCCGAGACCCGGTCGAAGGTGCTGGAGACGGTAGAGCTGTTCCGCGCGCGGGTGGTGGACGTCGCCCTGGACGCGGTGACCGTGGAGGCAACCGGCAGCACCGACAAACTACAGGCGCTGGTCCGGGTCCTCGAGCCCTTCGGTATCAAGGAACTCGTCCAGTCAGGGATGGTCGCGGTCGGCCGAGGCGGCCGCTCCATCACCGATCGTGCTCTCCGTCCGCTAGAGAAGACCGCTTAAGCAATCAGAAAGGCCATATCAGTGGCAGAAATCTTCTACGACGACTCCGCCGACCTGTCCCTCATCCAGCGGCGGCATGTCGCGGTGCTCGGTTACGGCAGCCAGGGGCACGCGCACGCCCTGTCGTTGCGTGACTCCGGGGTGGACGTGCGGGTGGGCCTGCCGGAAGGCTCGAAGAGCCGTGAGAAGGCGGAAAACGACGGGCTGCGCGTGCTGACCCCGGCGGAGGCCTGCGAGGAAGCCGACCTGACGATGGTCCTGATCCCGGACCACCTGCAGCGTCAGGTGTACGCCGAGGCCGTCGCGCCGTCCCTGGTCGAGGGGGACGCGCTGTTCTTCGCGCACGGGCTCAACATCAGGTACGGGCTGATCAAGCCACCCGCCGATGTGGACGTGTGCATGGTCGCGCCGAAGGGCCCGGGCCACCTGGTCCGCCGTCAGTACTCGGCCGGACGAGGCGTCCCGGTGCTGGTAGCCGTCGAGCAGGACGCCACCGGCAACGCGTTCGCGCTCGCGCTGTCCTACGCCGCGGCGATCGGCGGCACCCGGGCGGGTGCGCTGAAGACCACGTTCACCGAGGAGACCGAGACCGACCTGTTCGGTGAGCAGGCGGTGCTCTGCGGTGGCGTCTCCGAGCTGATCAAGGCCGGGTTCGACACGCTGGTGGCGGCCGGATACCAGCCAGAGGCCGCGTACTTCGAGTGCCTGCACGAGATGAAGCTGATCGTCGACCTCATGTACGAGGGCGGCATCTCCAAGATGTACTGGTCGGTCTCCGACACCGCCGAGTACGG
>JBEKHI010000184.1:0-23186 GCA_050012355.1 Streptosporangiaceae bacterium
TTGGCGGTCTTCTCCTGCTGCGCCTGCAGGTAGGAGACGTAGTTTCCGCCGGAGATATCGACCTTGCCCTCGACCTGCTGAGCAATCACGGTCTCGCTGCTGACGGCGGGAACAAATGTCACGTTAAGCCCTTGGGCTGAAAATAGTCCCTCGTGCAACGCAATGAAGAAGCCCGCCGAGTCGACGGCAGGGACCACGGCAACTGTCAGGTTAGGCTTCTCCACACCGGTTGTCGCGGCCCCGGACGAGCTCAGGCAACCAGTGGCCGCGAGGCAGATCGCGGCGGTGGCCAGGAACGCGGTGAATCGTCGCATGATCGGACCGTAATCCCGACTTTGCGCGTAATAATGGCGATTCCGCGTATATAACCTCAAAGAGCTATTAGGCCCCGCACGGCGTGATCAGCGACAAGGTACGCGAAGAGTTATGTTCTGCTCATTCGCCCGCACTAGCCGACAACCACCCTTCGCGACCCGGCGCACCACCCACCTGCGCGCCGTGACCACCCGTCCGGGCCCCACCCGGGCCTCCGAGTAGCGGAAGGAATGCCAGCGGCTGTTCTAGCGCTCATACACTTAGCAGGGACCATCTGCCACGGCGGCCGGGGGCCGCAACCATCCGTTACCGAGCGATCGAGACTTTCGCATGCCTGAGACCAACACTGCCACTCGCGACGATCTGCGTAACATCGCCATCGTCGCTCACGTCGACCACGGTAAGACCACCTTGGTCGATGCCATGCTGTGGCAATCCGGTGCATTCGGGGCGCACGCCCACGTCAACGAGCGAGTCATGGACTCCAATGACCTGGAGCGCGAGAAGGGGATCACGATCCTCGCCAAGAACACCGCGGTGCGGCACGCCGGGCTGACTATCAACATCATCGACACGCCTGGCCACGCGGACTTCGGCGGCGAGGTGGAGCGCGGGCTGTCGATGGTCGACGCCGTGGTCCTGCTGGTGGACGCCAGTGAGGGGCCGCTGCCGCAGACCAGGTTCGTGTTGCGCAAGACTCTTGAGGCCAGACTGCCGGTCATCCTGGTGATCAACAAGGTGGACCGGCCGGACGCCAGGATCGCCGAGGTCCTCGACGCGTGCTACGAGCTGTTCATCGACCTGGACGCCAGCGAGGACCAGATCGAGTTCCCGATTGTCTACGCCTCCGCCAAGGCGGGCCGCGCGTCCCTGGACCGCCCGGCCGACGGCCAGCTTCCGGACAGCGAGAACCTGGAGCCGCTGTTCGACACGATCAAGAGCACCGTCCCGGCGCCCCGGTATGACCCGGAAGCGTCGCTTCAGGCGCATGTGACGAACCTCGACGCCTCGTCCTATCTCGGTCGTATCGCGCTATGCCGTATCCGCAACGGGATCATCACCAGGGGCCAGCAGGCGGCCTGGTGCCGCCGCGACGGATCGGTGGAAAAGGTCAAGATCACCGAACTGTTCCGCACCGAGGCGCTGGAGCGAGTGCCCGCCGATCAGGCCGGTCCTGGCGACATCGTCGCGATCGCCGGCATCCCGGACATCATGATCGGCGAGACGCTGACCGACCCCGACGACCCGCGCCCGCTGCCGTTGATCACCGTCGACGAGCCGGCCATCTCCATGACGATCGGCACCAACACCTCCCTGCTGGCGGGCAAGGGCTCGGGCACCAAGGTCACCGCCCGGCTGGTCAAGGACCGGCTGGACCGCGAACTGATCGGTAACGTCTCCCTGCAGGTGCTGGCCACCGAGCGCCCTGACACCTGGGAGGTGCGGGGACGAGGGGAACTAGCCCTCGCCGTTTTGGTGGAAACGATGCGACGGGAAGGGTATGAGCTCACCGTCGGACGCCCGTCGGCCGTGACCAAGGAGGTCGACGGGAAGATCATCGAGCCCGTGGAGCGACTGTCGGTGGACGTGCCCGAGGAGTATCTCGGGGCCGTCACCCAGATCGCCGCCACCCGGCGGGGCCGGATGGAGTCGATGAACAACCATGGGACCGGCTGGGTCCGTCTTCAGTTCCTGGTTCCGTCCCGCGGGCTGATCGGGTTCCGCACCCAGTTCCTCACCGAGACCCGCGGCACCGGGATCGCGCACCACGTCTTCGAGGGCTACGAGCCATGGGCGGGGACGATCCGCGGCCGGGCGAGCGGGTCCCTGGTCGCGGACCGTACCGGTGTCGCCGCCGCCTACGCGATGTTCAACCTCCAGGAGCGCGGCTCGCTGATGGTCGAGCCGGGAACCACCGTGTACGAGGGCATGATCGTGGGGGAGAACTCCCGCCCTGACGACATGGACGTCAACATCTGCCGCGAGCGGAAAGTGACGAATGTCCGCCAGTCCACCGGCGAGGAACTCGAGCGGCTGGTGCCGCCGCGAGTGCTCAGCCTGGAGCAGGCCCTGGAGTTCTGTGCCGACGACGAGTGCGTCGAGGTGACGCCGACCGCCATCCGGATTCGCAAGACCGTCCTTGACGCGAAGGAGCGCGGCCGGGTCCGCGGGCGGGCGAGCAGGGCCTAAATTGAACTCGGCCATGTCGGATAGCCGGTCGTTCAGCAGGTAGACGACCCCTACGGCGCTCCGGCCGCGCAGAAAAACGCCATGCTCTCGATGGCCGGCGAAAATCTTTCATTGACCATAACGTCGCGGCAGACGGGTATCGCGCTACCGGCTGCCAGCGACTCTTAGCCTCCAGCATGGCCCCGACCTCACGCAACGGGGATGTCCGCTCGGTGTAGTCGGCTCCCTATGCTCGCCTGCCCGGAATCGGGCCGATCAAGGCCGATGAGCTTGCGGAGCATAGTGGACTTGCCGGCGCCGTTGCGTATCCTAGGCCGCCTGACCAGGGGAAACCAGCAGCCGTGCTGCCAGTAGACGACAGGCGGTGGCTACTGCAACTGGCTGGCGAGAAAATGCCGTGGGGTCAGCCAGGCTAGTCGTAGGGGCGATGGTTGTCGGGGTCGATGGCGCGCATGACGCGTCGGCTGATCTCGCGCAGCTGCCGGGCCTGGGTCTTGGTCAGCGGGTCGAAGACTAGGCGGCGGACCTCCTGGACATGACCGGGCGCGGCCTCGGTCACCTTGGCCTGGCCCTGGTCGGTCAGGGTCGCCAGGGTGTAGCGGCCGTCGGCCGGGTCGGGGGTGCGGCGCACCCAGCCGCGCTGCTCCAGCCGGGCGACAACCTGGGACAGGCGCGGCAGCGATCCCTCGGCCAGCGTCGCGAGTTCGCTCATCCGCAGGGTGCGGCCGGGGGCCTCCGACAGCAGGGCCAGTACCTGGTACTCGAAGTGGCTGATCCCGGCGTCGCGGCGCAGCTGCGCGTCGAGCGCGGCCGGCAGCCTGTTCAGCGCGCTGGCCAGGGCGAGCCAGGCCTGCCTCTCCTCGGCGTCGAGCCAGCGGGGATCCTGCGGGGCGTCCATGAGGACAGAATAACTTAACAATTGAAGTAATTCGCCAGCCCGATGACTTGCATCGTGAAGTCATCTAGAGATACCTTCAGTTAACACTTTAAGTCAGCAGAGCGCCCACTACGACGAGGAGATCGAGCGGCTGGCCGGCGTCGGGGCGCCAGGTCGCTCAACGAGACCAAGCTCCCGGCGGTCCGCTGGACCACGTTCGCCGACCCGGAGGGCACGAGTTCGATCTGGTGACATGGCAGCCCGAGTAGCACTTGCCAGCTCCGTGCACCACCCAACACGGAAAGGACACCACAAATGCAGCACGTGAATCAGCAGGGACCTTCGAGGCGGACGATGCTCCGCGCCGGGGCGGCCGCCGGGACCGCTGCGGCTCTCGGCGCCGCAGGCATCTTCGCGGCCGGAAAGTCGAGCGCGGACACCACGGCGGGCAGCGGGACCGGGGGGCTTCCTTACCCGTCCGGTGTCACCGACACTTCTCACTGCACTCCCGAGGTCGCCGGGATCTTCCGGGGCTTCTTCACCGCCAAAAGCGAGCACGACGTCACCAAGCTCATGTCCTATTTCTCCCAGGCGAACACCACTTACATAGACGCCTGCCTGGGCGTCAGCTTGCCAAGCTGGCAGGCGGTGAACGACGAGTTCTCCTCGTTCGCGAGCCTGCCGGCCGCCGCGATCTCCTATCCGCTGCGCATCGTCGGCGACGCGCAAAGCGCCGCGATCGAGTTCGTGGACACCCCCGCGTTCTTCTTCGGCCAGGAGATACGCGCCCTGTCCTCCGTCACCTTCGACAGCAACCACAAGATCATCCGCTGGGTCGACTACTGGGATGGCCGCAGCTCCCTCATCCCGAACACCATCACCAGCACCTACCCCGCCGACTTCAAGGACTCCCAGCAGAACGCGGATCCCGCCGCCGCCCAGGCCGCCCAGGCACTCCAGGCCGCGTTCGCGGCCGGCGACGCGGCCGCGGCCGTCGCACTGATGTCCTACGACGTGGTCCACGAGGACATGGCCGCGCACACCCGCGTCCGCGGCCAGTTCCAGGTCCAGCGCTACTACACCCGGGCGCTCGGACAGCTCCCGTTCGGCCCGGGTGCCGCTCTGGTCCACGCCGACGGCGGCCGCCAGGGCGGCGGCTACGAGTGGTCGGCAGCCCCGGACGCCGCCCCGATGCGCCGCGGCCACACCTGCGTCGAGCTCGACGAAGCCGGCAAGATCAGCCGCCTGACCGTCATCTACGACTCCAGTCTCCTGAGCTACACCGCCTATCAGTCCATGGTCGGCCTCGCCGCGGAGGCGCCCCTGTCCTGAGGACGGCAGCAACCGCCAGTCAAGTGAAAACAACGAAAGGACCTGAACATGCCCACCGACACCAAGCAGATGGACGCAGTCGTCATCCTGGCTGCCGGGCCGCCAACGAAGTCGCTGGCCTATCGTTCCGAACCGGTGCCGGAGCCGGGCCCGGGGGAGGTGCTCGTCGAGGTACACGCAGCAGCGGTGAACCCGCTGGACGTCGTCAACGCCGCGGGCCGGCTCGGCACGCCGCTGCCGATGATCCCCGGCGGCGACTACGCCGGCATCGTCGTCTCCGGCGGCGACCACGCCGGCCAGGAGGTGTGGGGCAGCGGGCCGGCGCTGGGAATGGCGCTGGGAGGGAAGCGACCGGGCACGCACGCGCGCTTCGTCGCCCTTCCCGAGACGTGGCTGTCACGCAAGCCCGAGCGCCTTTCGATGACCGAAGCCGCCGCTATCGGCCGATCGTATTTCACGGCCTGGCAGACGGTCATCAACACCATGCAGCTCATGCCCGGCGAGACGATCCTCATCACCGGCGGAGCAGGCATGGTCGGCCAGGCCGCCACCGCGATCGCCCGCTGGCGCGGCGCGGAGCCGATCATCGCCGGCCGGCGCAAGCCCGACGGCGCTGAGCACTTCATCGACACCAGCACAACCGACATACCCGAGGCCGTGCTCGAACTCACCGACGGGCGCGGTGCTGACCTGGTCTTGGACACAGTCGGCGGCGCGCTGTTCGATCCCGCTCTTCGCAGCCTGCGGTTCGACGGCCGGATGGCCGGGATTTTCAGCGCCCCCGAACCGGTCAACTTCACCCCGGCGGAGATTTACAGCCGGCAGCTGCACCTGACGGGACTCGCCAGCGTGTTCATGGACGGGGCCGACGTCGCGCGCATCTTCGACCAGCTCCGTCCGCTGTTCGACCGCGGCTTCCTTGCTCCCCCGGCTGTGAAGACGTGGCCGCTCGAGAAGAGCGCCGAGGCATACCAGACGGTGCTGGACGGGTCGGCCGGAATTAAGCAGGTTCTGTTGCCGATCGCAGGCGGGGCGGGGTCCTGATATTTACGAGCGAGGAGACACCCGCGAGCGTCGCGAGTGTCTCCTCCGCGTACCCGCAAGCCACCGGTATCGTGAACACGGAAAGGGTCATATACCGGCACCGTTGCGACGACCTTCAAAACCCGCGCTCGGCTGATGGCTGGGACGTGCTGCAACCGTCTAGCGGGTCTACGAACATCAGTCGCTATGAGGTCGGGGACGGTGCGCCGGCGGCCGGCTGTGCGTGTGGGGGCTGGGTTCGCCTGGCACCGATAACTGCGTCGCCTACAGCGTCACGGCCGGCGGCTACACCGAGGTCCAGATGGTCTACGACCTGCCCAGCGCATACTCCGACCTGCGGTTCGAGCTCTACCCGACCCCGAACGGCGGAACCACCGACATCGACACCGCCAGCATCGGATAACCAGCCAGCACAATGCCCGGGGCCTCGTGCCCCGGGCATTGGATCAAGGCTCAGATCATCCGCCGCAGCGCGGTCTCCACCGCATCGATCAGCGGATCACCCTCGGTCCGGGGATGGCGTACGAGGCCGAACTCGACGTCCGGCAGGGTGGGCAGAGCGTCCGTGTCGTGGCAGGCCATGACCGGTTCGAGGTTGGCGGGCATGAGCGCCGTGACGCCGAGCCCGGCCCTTACCGCGGCGAGCACGCCGATGAGGCTGTTGCTTTCGAACGCTACCTGCCAGCGCCGGTCGGCACGTTCCAGTGTCTCCAGGACCGAGGTGCGGAAGGCGCACGGGTCCGAGAACAGCACCACCGGCAGTGGATGAGCCGCTACGTCGACGCCCTGGCCGACCGCCCAGACCAGCGGGCGGCGCGCCGCCCAGCGCGGCGGGCCCGGAACATCGTGGGCCTCGTCGAGGACGACCTGGACGCGGCCCGCGTCGTAGGCCTCCCGCATCGCGGTGCTGGAGAGGCTGAGCACCTCCAATGTCGCGCCGGGGTGCAGCCGGGTGAGGTCGGCGAGGGCCTGCGGAAGCTGGGACGCAGCGAGGTCTTCATGCAGGCCGACACCGCAGTGCCCGGTCAGCGCACGCCCGGTCTCGGCGAGGGCCTGCGCGGACAGCGAGAGGATGCGCTCGGCGTACGGCAGCAGTTCCTCGCCCGCCCGGGTGAGCGAGACGCCAGACGGCGACCGGTGCAGCAGCGGACGGCCGACGGCCCTCTCGAGCTTGCGCAACTGCTGGCTGAGCGCGGGCTGAGTGTGGCCGAGCACCGCCGCGGCACGGCTGATGCTGCCCGCTCGGGCAGCGGTGACGAACGAGCGCAGCAATACGGTCTCAAGATCCCGGGCCATAAGCATTCATTATGTCAGGTCCTACCAAATAACCACTTCCTATGGCATGGCGGGTGATCTAGCGTCAGCTGGTGGCCAGATATCGTCGGGTGCTCGCCGTGCCGGGAATGGCGCCGCTACTGGGCATTTCGCTGCTCGCCCGCGTCGCGGTCACGGCCGTTGTGATGGCGCTGACGATGTACGTCGTGCTGGGCCTGGACATGAGCTACGCGGCGGCGGGCGGCGTGGCGGCGGCCTTGACCGCCGGGATCGCGCTGGGCTCGCCGCTGCTGGGACGGATGATCGACCGGTGGGGCCTGCGGGCCGTGCTGCTGACCACGGTCGTCTCGCAGATCGTGTTCTGGCTGAGCGTGCCGGTACTGCCGTACTGGATCTTGCTGGGCGCCGCTTTCACAACGGGTCTGCTGATGGTGCCGGCCCAGTCGGTGACCAGGCAGGCGATCGCCGCGATGACGACCGTAGGGCAGCTCCGGGCCGCCGCGTTCGCACTGGAATCGGTGCAGGGGGAACTGTCATACATGGTGGGACCGCCGGTCGTGGTCCTCTGCGCGGCGAAGGCGTCGCCTGATGTCATGGCGTGGAGCGTCGGCGCCGCGATCGTGGCTGGCGGGGCAGGCATCGCCCTGCTCAACCCGCCGCTCCGCGCCGGGGACGAGGCGGCCGCCGCCGCGGCCGGACAACCCCGTCGCCGGCAGTGGCTGGGTGCACCCATGATCGCCGCCCTCACCATGGCGTCCGGCACCACAATGCTGCTGAGCGGCGTCGACCTGGCCATCATCGCCACGCTCAGGGAGGCCGGTCAGGTGTCCTGGGCCGCCGTGGTCATTGCTGCCCAGGCCACTGCCCACCTGGCTGCTGCTCGGCCTGCTCGGGCTGGTGACGATTCTCGCCGGACTGGCCCGCGACTGGCACTGGCTGTGCGTGGCCGTCATCGGAGCCGGCATCCTCACCGCGCCGGCTCTTTCAACAGTGGCCGACGCGGTGAGCCGGCTGGCGCCCGCCAGCGTGCGAGGCGAAGCAACGGGTCTGCAATCCTCGGCGATGAGCGCGGGCGTCGCGCTCGGATCCCCGATCGCAGGGGTCGCGATCGGCCTGTCCGCGCCGGCCGGCGGCTTCGCGGTGGCGGGCCTGGCGGGCCTGGCCGCCGCCTTGACCGGCTGCCTGCTTGCCCGCAGGGCACCCGCCGCCACGCTGCCGCCGCCTAGCAAGCCAAGCCTCGCCGGGCCACCGGACCTCGAGTCCTGCGACGCCACCGTCCGGCCTAACGCATGAGACAGGCCACCGTCCCCATCAGAGTGACAAAACTCTCCCCGCCGTGGAAGGCGAAGCGCAGCAGCGTCATCATCCCGGCTTGCCGGGTCCGTTCGCTTCACCTGTGGTCTTCAGCCGATGGTGAGCACGACATTGCCGCGGACCTCGCGGTTCAGCAGTGCCGCGATCGCGTCCCCGGTACCAGACCAGTCGTCGACCCGGCCGATCTCGGGGTGCAGTCGACCGGCCGCGACGAGCCGGACCAGGGTCGCGAGGTCTTCCGCCTCGGTGTGGGTGCTGTCCAGGTAGTTGAATTTGCGGATCGTGACGCTCAGCGCGCCGTCCCAGTCGAAGTAGTCGAGGTCTGGCCGGACGCGGCTGGCCTGCCCGAGCCAGATCAGCATCCCGTGCTCGTGCAGGCGGTGCCAGACTTCCTTGGTGGTGGCGCCGCCGACGGAGTCGATCCCGATGTCGAACGGCGCGGCCGCCGACTCGACATCGGGTAGCACGCAGACGGCGCCGAGCTCGCGCAGCCGCGTCCCCCGGTCGGCGGACGCGGCGATAGCGGTCACCAGCGCGCCCTGCCCCGCCGCGAGCTCGGTGAAGTAGTGCCCGAGGCCACCTGAAGCGCCGGTCAGCAGAACCGTCCGGCTTGGCAGCGGCCCGGTGACGCGCAGCAGGCGCAGCGCCGCGAGGCCGGCCAGCGGCAGTGCCGCTGCGATAACGAACGGCATCTCCTCCGGCAGCTCGGCCAGGCGGCGTGTTGGCACCGCCACCTGTTCCGCCCAGCCGCCTGACTCGGCATGGCCGACCACGCGCGTCCCGGCGGGCGGGCCGGAGCCGTCCGCGGCCGCGACGCTGACCACGCCCGCGATGTCCTTGCCGGGGCGCCAGCCCGGCCGGGGCTGCTCGAGCTGGTAGGTCTCGCCCCGGTTCACGCTGAACGCGGCAACGGTCACGACCGCATGATCCGCGGCAGGCTCCGGCTCACCGGCGTCCGCGAACGCCAGCCCGCCGGGCTCCTGCACGGCCGAGACAAGTGCTTTCATAGCTTTCCTCCGATCATCGATGGCTACGAGAACTGAGCCTAGATATGAGGACTACGTGAAAGAATGGCCGAAAAGCTCGGTTGCATGTCCGCGCGTCTTCGGGGGATGACGATGGATCTGTTCGGTGACACTCTCGCCGCGTTGCGCACCGGCAGCCCGGTGGTCACCCGCTGCGAATGCCACGCGCCATGGAGCATGCGGCTCCCGGCCTTCGCGGGAGCGGGGGTCCATGTGGTGGCCGACGGCAGCTGCGTGCTGGTCCCCGAGGACGGCAAGCCGCTCGCGCTCGTCTCCGGTGATCTGGTGTTCGTGCGTCGCGGCGGCCAGCACACGCTGTGCACCGATTCCGCGCTGCCGCCAGCGGACTACACCCACGACCGGGTCGCGCACGGCGCCGCGTTCGGGGAACTCCGGATCGATGGCGCGGGGGAACGGACCGTGCTGGCCTGTGCTGCCTACAAGCTCGACGTGACCAGCTCCCACCCGCTGCTGGCGAGCCTGCCGGACGTCATCCACTTCCCGGCCAGCGCGGAGCGCGGCCAGGCGCTGGAGATCTCGATCCGGCAGATCATCGATGAGACGGCTGACCCGGGAGCGACCAGTGCGAGCATCGTGGTCGCGCTCATCGACGTGCTGTTGCTGCGGATCCTTCGAGCCTGGCATGACAAGCTGCCAGCCGAGCACGCGACCGGCTGGGCCGCCGCGGTCGCCGACCCGGCCATCGCACCCGCGCTGCGGGCTATCCACGGCTCGCCGGCGGTGTCGTGGACCGTTGAGACGCTGGCCCGCGAGTCCCGCCTGTCCCGCGCCGCGTTCGCCCGCCGGTTCAACAGCGTGCTGGGCCAGCCGCCGCTGGCCTACCTGACCGGCTGGCGGATGACGACGGCACGGCGCCTGCTGCGGGAGACCGAACTGCCGCTCTCCGCGATCGCGGAGCGCACCGGATACGGCTCTGAATTCGCCTTCGCCAAGGCGTTCAAGCGCGAGTCCGGGAGGGCGCCAGGCAACTACCGCGTTGCCAGCGCAGCATGACCTGGCCGATTGCTCGTCGGCCCCGTCCTTTGCGGTGGGGAAAACCCCCGATGCATGGTTACCGTGGTTCTTGGGTATCCAAATGATCACGTTAAGTGATCGCCGTGCAGCAATAGGGGGCAGTGCGGCGAGCTGGCAAGGGGGGAAAATGACGCAGCCACTGGCTTCGGTCAGCGTCAGCCAGAGCTTCCAGAACCTGCTCGACACGGTCTTCAATAGCCTGCCGAAGATTCTGGTGTTCCTGGTTGTACTGGTGGTCGGCTGGATTATCGCCAAGGTAATTCAGAAGGCCATCGTGATGATCCTGCACAGGGTCCACTTCGACAAATTCGCCGAGCGCGGTGCCGTGGGCGACGCGCTCAAGCGGACCAAGTACGACGCGTCCACGCTGCTCGGCATGATCGTGTACTACGCGATCCTGCTGATAACGCTGCAGATGGCCTTCGGCGTGTTCGGCACCAACCCGATATCCACGATGCTGAACGCGATCGTCGGCTGGATTCCGAAGCTGATCGTCGCGATCGTGCTGATCGTGGTCGCCTCGGCCATCGCCAAGGTGGTCAAGGACCTGCTCACCGGGATGCTCGGCGGCCTGTCCTACGGCCGGGTCATCGCCAACGCGGCGTCGCTGCTGATCATCGTGCTCGGCGTGTTCGCGGCGCTGGACCAGGTCGGCATCGCTAACAGCATCACCAACCCGGTGCTGTACGCGGCGCTCGCCACCATCGGCGCGATCCTCGCGATCGGCGTCGGCGGCGGCGCGATCAAGCCGATGCAGGACCGCTGGGAGCGCATCCTGACCAGCGCCGAGCGCGAGACGACCCGTCAGGTCAGCGCGTACCAGCAGGGCCGCCAGGACGCGATGAACGCGCCGATGCAGCAGCCCACCGCGCACGACGAGTACGGCTCCAACCCGTAAAACGCGGCAAAAGTGTGGGCTTCCCGGGGTGATGACCCAGGGAAGCCCACACTTTTTGGTAAGGGGCTACAGCGCTAGGCCCTGGGCCTCGATCATCAGGTGGCAGACGGCGGCTAGCCGTAGCGACTCCCAGTCGAGTTCCTCGCCGCCGAGTTCGTACCTGTCCAGGTGCCGCGCCCGGTGCGGCGGCCACCAGCCGCGCCCGACCGCCGCCTCGACGAACCCGCGCGCGTAGGATGCCAGCGTCTCCGGCGTGATGGACCCCAGCAGGGAACGTATCTCGGCCGCGTGCTGATCCACGTAGGCCCGGGCGCCCGCCGACTCCGCCGAACGCGCCAGGCTAGTCTGCCCGGCCTCGCCCGCCAGCCACAACGCCATCCCGGACATATCCGGAATGTCGTCAGATACATCATCAAACGGGGGCATATGGTGAGGATACCTGACACTCGGGGGGTGAGGCTGGCTCTTCGCCTCAGTTTAGTCTCGTCGCGTCCCGCGTTTGTGCAGTTCAGACTGCTACGCTGCTAATCGTGGTCGGGGGACTACGTTACGGGGTGGGGGCCGCCGTACTCGTGAGCGCGCTGTGCGCGTCAGCGGTACCGGCGGACGCGACGGCGCTGCCAAGGGTGCTGGGCATAGACGTGTCCGCGTACCAGCATGCGCGCGGCGCGGTGATCGACTGGCGGCAGGCGGCCCGGGCGGGCGTCCGTTTCGTCGCGATCAAGGTGAGCGAGGGTACGTACTACACGAACCCGTACTACGCCTCCGACGCGCGGGCCGCGATTCACGCCGGGCTGTACGTGGCACCGTACGTATTCGCCAATCCGTACGCTTCCGGCGGTGCGCGTCAGGCGCGCTTCGCGCTGGCACGGACCGTGTACCCGTTGCGCGGCCCGATGCTGCCGCTCGTGGTCGACCTCGAATCCGACCCGTACACCCGGCAGGAACATGTCAACGCGTGTTATGGCCTGAAGAAGAGGCAGATGACCGGGTGGATCACCGCGTTCGCGGCCCAGACTCGCCGGACTTCCGGCCGGTCGCCGATCATCTACACCACTGCCTCTTGGTGGCAGCAGTGCACCTGGAACAGCGCGGCGCTGCGCAGAGATCCACTATGGGTGGCGGCGTACGACATTAGCCGCCCGGAGATGCCCGCGGGCTGGCGAAGCTGGACGTTCTGGCAGTACCGGAAGGCGGCACACGTCAACGGCATCAGCTACCGCGGCGGCGCCGATCTCAGCTATGCCTCGGACTTCTTCGCAACGCTGACCGGACACCATCGGCACCATCGGAAACACCGCCATCTGCGGCATCATTAGCGCGTGCTTGGCGGGCGGAGTCCCTAACGCCGCCGTAGAACCGACCACATGGATGTCCCACCGAGGGGGCTATCCCGCCATCGATGGGACATCCATGGGGCTGACGCCAGGTCGCTACGAGCGCTTCGCCGGTACGGCGGGCGTGTCGGTGTGCGAACGGCGGAGGATCTTGTCGCCGAGCCAGACCAGCGGGTCGTACTTACGGCCCGCGACCCGCTCCTTCATCGGAATGATCGCGTTGTCGGTGATCTTGATGTGCTCGGGGCAGACCTCAGTGCAGCACTTGGTGATGTTGCACAGCCCGAGGCCGAAGTCGTCCTGCGCGATCTCGCGCCGGTCGGCCTCGTCGGCCGGGTGCATTTCCAGCTCGGCTACCCGCATCAAGAACCGCGGCCCCGCGAACGACTGCTCGTTGTCCTCGTGGTCACGGATGGCGTGGCACGTGTTCTGGCACAGGAAGCACTCGATGCACTTGCGGAACTCCTGCGACCGGTTCACGTCCTCCTGCATCATCCGGAACTCGCCGAGCCCGATGGCGGGGTCCGGCGTGAAGGACGGGACGGACCGCGCCTTGGTGTAGTTGAACGACACGTCGGTGACCAGGTCCCTGATCACCGGGAAGGTGCGCATCGGCGTGATCGTGAGGAGATCCGTCTCCTCGAAGATCGACATCCGGGTCATGCAGCCCAGCCGCGGCCGGCCGTTGATCTCCATCGAGCAGGAGCCGCACTTGCCGGCCTTGCAGTTCCACCGGATCGCCAGGTCGGTCGCCTGGGTAGCCTGCAGCCGATGCAGAACGTCGAGGACGACCTCGCCCTCGTTGACCTCGACCTCGTAGTCGGTCAGCTCGCCCGCGCCGGCGTCGCCGCGCCAGACCCGTAGCTTTGCCTGGTAACCCATCAGTCAAGCACCGCCAGTTCTTCCTGTGTCATGTACTTCTTCAGCTCGCTGCGCTCGAAGGTCTTGAGCAGGTCGGGCCGCATCGGCTCCATCGGCTGCCGCTTCAGTACGACAGTCTCGGCACCCGGGGCCGACTGGGTGCACACCAGGTTGACCTTGCGCCACTCCGGTGACATCTCCGGGTAGTCGTCGCGGGTGTGCCCGCCGCGCGACTCCTGCCGCTCCAGCGCGGCCTGCGCGACCGCGTCCGCGACCAGCAGCAGGTTCCGCAGGTCCAGCGCCACGTGCCAGCCCGGGTTGTACGCGCGACCGCCAGACACCGCGACCGTCGCGGCGCGAGTGCGGAGCTTGTCCAGTTCCACCAGCGCGCTCTTCATCTCGGACTCGCGGCGGATCAGCCCGACCAGGTCGTTCATGATGACCTGCAGGTCGGCCTGGATGGCGTAAGGGTTCTCGCCCTCGGCGCGCTCCAGCGGCGCAAGGGCCGCCTCCTGGGCCGCTTCCAGCGCGGCGGACGGTACCGCGGGCCGCGCGGCCAGCCCGTCGATGTAGGACACCGCGCCGAGCCCGGCCCGCCGCCCGAAGACCAGCAGGTCGGACAGCGAGTTGCCGCCGAGCCGGTTGGCGCCATGCATGCCGCCCGACACCTCGCCGGCCGCGAACAGGCCAGGCACCGACGAGGCCGCTGTACCCGGATCCACCTCGACGCCGCCCATCACGTAGTGACAGGTCGGCCCGACCTCCATGGGCTCCTTGGTGATGTCCACGTCCGCCAGCTCCAGGAACTGGTGGTGCATCGACGGCAGCCGCCGCAGGATCTCGTCGGCGGGCAGCCGGGTCGACACGTCGAGGAAAACGCCGCCGTGCGGTGAACCGCGGCCTGCCTTGACCTCGGCGTTGATCGACCGGGCGACCTCGTCACGCGGCAGCAGCTCCGGCGGGCGCCGGTTGTTGTCCGCGTCCTTGTACCAGCGGTCGGCCTCTTCCTCGGTCTCCGCGTACAGGTTGCGGAACACGTCGGGCACGTAGTTGAACATGAATCGCTTGCCCTCGGAGTTGCGCAGCACGCCGCCATCGCCGCGCACCCCCTCGGTGACTAGCAGGCCGCGCACCGACGGCGGCCACACCATCCCGGTCGGGTGCAGCTGCACGAACTCCATGTTCAGCAGTGACGCGCCCGCGCGGAGCGCGAGCGCGTGCCCGTCACCGGTGTACTCCCAGGAGTTCGACGTGACCTTGTAGGCCTTGCCGATACCTCCGGTTGCGAGCACCACAGCAGGAGTTTCGTACAAAACGAAGTTGCCCGTGTCCCGCCGGTACCCGAACGCTCCTGCGATCGCACCGCCGTCGGACAGCAGCAAGTCGGTGATCGTTGTCTCCGCGAAGACCTTGATCATGGCTTCCGGGTCGCCGAGCTCGATCGAGTCGGCCTGCTGAAGCGCGACCACCCGCTGCTGCAGCGTCCGGATGATCTCCAGGCCGGTCCGGTCGCCCACGTGTGCCAGCCGGGGGAAGGAGTGCCCGCCGAAGTTCCGCTGGGAGATGCGCCCGTCGGCCGTCCGGTCGAACAGCGCGCCCCACGCCTCGAGCTCGTAGACCCGCTCGGGTGCCTCCTTGGCGTGGAACTCGGCCATCTGCCAGTTGTTCAGGAACTTCCCGCCGCGCATGGTGTCACCGAAGTGCACCTGCCAGTTGTCGTTGGGGTTGGCGTTCCCCATCGAGGCGGCGCAGCCGCCCTCGGCCATGACCGTATGGGCCTTGCCGAATAGCGACTTGGAGATGATCGCCGTCTTCTTGCCCTGTTGCCGCGCCTCGATCGCCGCGCGCAGCCCGGACCCGCCGGCGCCGATCACTACTACGTCGTAGGAATAACGCTCGATTTCGGTAGACATTGCCACGCCTTTAGTTGAAGAAGCGAAGATCGGAGATCGCGCCGCTGGCCACCAGCAAGATGTACAGGTCGGTCACCAGAAGCGACGTCAGCGTGATCCACGCGAACTGCATGTGCCGCGAGTTCAGCCACGACACCTTCGTCCACATCCAGTATCGGACGGGATGCTTGGAGAAGTGCTTCAGCCGCCCGCCGGTAATGTGCCGGCAAGAATGGCATCCGAGGGTGTAGCACCACAGCAGCACCACATTAGCCAGCATGATGATCGAGCCGAGACCGAACCCGAACGACCCGTTCGGTCCGCGGAACGCCTGGGCCGCGTCGTACGTGTTCAGTATCGAGATCAGCAGCACCATGAACCAGAAGTAACGGTGGATGTTCTGCATGATCAGCGGGAACTTGGTCTCGCCCGAGTAGCTCGCGTGCGGCTCGCGCACCGCGCAGGCGGCGGGGGACCGCCAGAATGCACGGTAGTAAGCCCGCCGGTAGTAGTAGCACGACAGCCGGAAGCCGAGCACGAACGGCAGTGATACCAGGGCGTAGGGGATGATCGGCGGAAGTGCCGGGAACCAGTGGCCGAGCGTCGACGAGCCCGGCACGCACTCACCGCTGATACATGGAGAGTAGAAAGGGGTCAGGTAGTGGTACTGGGGAACGTAGTACCACTTACCCAGCAATACGTGCACCGTCGCGTACGCGACCCAGATGGTAAGCAGCGTCGCGACGATACGCGGCGTTTTCCACCAAGGGTCGGTCCGCAGGGTGCGCTGAGATATCTGCGCCCGCGAACGTGCGGGAGCTTCGGGAGCTTGTGTCATCGGTTTCAGCGTCCTCGCTGCCTCGTGCCGCCCTCGAAAGGACCGCATCCGTTGGAAAAGAACTTATTCCCTCGAAGCCCCGACCACAGGTCACCAGAGTGTGACTCTCGCTACATTCCTTTGCACGAAGGGGATGTACAGCGCGGACCGCTCAGATCTTGCTGGCCCCGGCTATCAGCTTCAGCGTCCCCAAGCCCGCAGGAGCCCCGACGCTATCGATGGGTCATCGATAGCGCCAGAGGCCCAGCAGTGGGCCATCGACGGCCCTGTAGAGGCCGCTAGATCACGTGCCAGACGGTGCCTGTGTTGATGGTCGCGGGGCAGGTCTCGATCTCCGCCTGCGTTGTGCCGGACGTGGAGTCGCCGGGGTCGGTCAGGCACCTGTTCGCGTGCGGGTTGACCAGTTCTCCGCTGGAAGTGATGGTCCAGTCCTGCGCGACGTCGCCACTGGTGCACGTCCACAGATCGACCAGCGTGCCGTTGGCGGTGCCCTTGCCCTTCACGTCGAGGCACTTGCCGTCGACGTGGATGGTCTCGTTGCTCTCGATGGTCCACTTCTGCGACGACGCGCCGGCGCAGTCCGCGGTCACGATCGGATTGCCGTTCGTCGTCGACCCGCCCTTATCGGTCAGGCAGTTGCCCGCGAGACCGGAGGCGAGTTCCGCGGCCGGCAACGTCCAGTGCTGGTTGGTTCCGCCGTTGCACGCCCAGATGTCGAGTTTGGTGCCGTTGGCCGTCTTCTTCCCTGAGTCGTCCAGGCATCGGTCCGACGCGACGTTGATCAGCTGTCCGTCGGTGCCGGCCTGCCAGCGCTGAGCGGTGTTTCCGCCGGCGCATGTTTCCAGTTCCACCACCGCGCCGTTGCCGGTGCCGCCCTCGTCCAGGCACTTGCCGAGGACGCGGACCGTCTGGTCCTGGACGATGGTCCACTTCTGGGCGGTGTTGTCGTTGCAGGTCCAGATCTGGATCCTGTTGCCGTTGGCCGTGGACGATCCGGTGTCGTCCAGGCACTTGCCACCGTTGGCGAGCACTAGTTCCCCGGTCCCACCCGAGTCGGGCGCCTGGCTCACCGTCCAGGTAAACGACGCCGTCCCGGTCGCGCCCAGCGAGTCGGTCGCGGTGACGGTCACGTCGTAAGTGCCGGTCGTGTAGGGCAATCCGGTGACCGCCCCTGAGGAACTGATCGACAGGCCCGGGGGGAGTCCCTTGGCGGAAAACGACAGCGCGTAGCCGGAAGCCGAGTCGGTGGCCGTCATGTCGGTATCGACCGGGCTGCCCGCGACCGTGCTCAGGTTGCCCGGCGAGGTCGGGGTCACCACGTCGTTGGGCACGGTCCAGCCGAAGGACACCGTGGCGGGCAGCATGGCAGTGTCCGAGCTCGAGGAAGCGCTCGGCGTGACGGTCACCGTGTAGCTGCCAGGGGCCGTAGCGGCGCCGGTGATCAGGCCCGACGAGCTGATCGACACCCCGGGCGGCAGCCCGGTGGCGGTGTAGCTGACGGATTGCCCGGCCAGCGAGTTCAGCGTCTGGATCTGGATCGAGACCGGGACGTTCAGCGCCGACGTCTCGGTCTCCGGCCCGCCGTCAAAGTAGTCCAGGTCGGTCTCCGTGGATATGCCGCTGACCGGGCCGGTGCTGCTGTACTGCCAGATTGACCAGGTATTCCACCCGGCAGGCAGCGTCCCCGGGCTGCCGGACGCGTAGGCGGGTACCCAGAGGACGTCGTTGCCGAAGGCGGTGCTGTCGTCGGTGCAGGTATCCCACCAGGCCTGCGGCGTGTAGATGATCGGCGTGGCGCCGCTCAGCGTGGTGGCCTCGGTCATGAAACTGGAGATCCAGCTCACCATCGCGGACGGCTTGAGCCCGTAGCATTCGGTGGTGCCGGGGTACGGGTCGTACTCGATATCGAGTACGAGCGGAAGGTACTGGCCGCCGACCGTGTATTTGGCCCCGTTCACCACCGCGTTGTCCACCGCGTACTGGGCCTGATCGGCGCCGGTCGACTTGGGGTTGTCCGGGTTCGCGAAAGCGTAAGCCGCGACGTATAGCCCGGCCGTCGCGGCGGCCGCGGCATCAGCCTTGAAATACGGGTTGATGTAGTAGTCGCCCTCGGTCGCCTTGATCGCGACGAAGTCATACCCGGCGGCGACCTTTGCCCAGTCGATGGTGTCGCCGTTCGGATGCTGGGCCGCTGAGATGTCGATCCCGTTCAGCATCGTGCTGGCGGCGCTGCTTGTCGCTTGCCGCACCGCCGCCGATATGCCCGAAGCGGTTCTGGCCGTGCCGGTTCCGGACAGCGGGCCGGAAAGCTCCTTCGTCAGCTGTGGCGAATGGCCCTCCGACGGGCTCGCCGAGGTAGCCGCGTCCAAGCCGGACGAGCCGATGGACGTGGGGTGCGTGCCGCCGGTTGCTGAGAATCCGTAGCCCGCTAGTGCGACCACCGCCATCGCGGCGACCGCTGTCGTCGCGACGCGGAAGCGCCCGGCACGGAACCAGACCACCGCACTGCGCGCACGCTTACGCCCATGCCGCGCTTTCCCCATGATGTCCCGTCCCTCATGCCGCTAGCAGGCCCCGCTCCGGCTCGAACCATCCCGGTTCGGACGAGAGTGACTGTAACGTCCGCACATGTTGCTTGCCGCAAAAGATGTCAAATCGTCGCAAAGTGGCGTAGCGCATCAGGATGGTTACGGGGCGGTCCTGGTCGCGGCAGTGATGCGCCGAATTTCGAGGATAGCGAGCGGGATCAGGCCGGGCACGCATGAGATCTCAAGTTATGACGTCGATATTGACGTCAGAGTGGTTGACTTCGATAAAGTAGTCATCTATCCTGACTTCGATATCAGAGTCAGGGGGTGTGATGGCGTACACGGGGAAGGTCACCAGCGCAGAGTCTCTGGGACGCATCTTGCAGCAGGCCAGGCTGCTTGCCGGGCTAAGCCAGCGCGAGCTTGCCCGACGCCTGGGTACCACGCAGAAGTATGTCTGGGAGTTGGAGGCTGGCAAGCCATCGATCGTGATGGACCGCCTGTTCGCGGCCATGCGCGAGACCGGTATGGAACTAACCGCAACGATCACGCCGCGGGGCGAAGATGGCTGACCTAACTGTCGAACTGTACGGCGTGCGGGTCGGGGTGCTTGCCGGGCCGTGGCAGACCTTCGACTTCCTGACGGACCCAGCCGCGGTCGCCGAATTCGGCATCGACAGCCAGATCCTGTCCCTTGCGATCCCGCTGACGGTTGTGCCGGTGCGGGCGCGCAAGGAGCGGCGGCAGAACTTCTTTCGAGAACTGCTCCCTGAAGGACTGATGCTCACCCGCCTGGCACAACAAGCTGGTGTTGCTGAGCAGGATGTCATCGGCCTGCTGCGCGGACACGGCCGCGATGTTGCTGGGGCGCTGCAGATCTGGGATCCCAATGTCCCCGGTGAGCCGAAGCAGCCCGCGCTAGAGGCGTTGTCCGGCGCCGGAGTCGCCGACATGCTCGATCATGTTCAGCAGAACCCCCTTGGGAACAAGCCGCCGGGCGGCAAGACATCGCTGGCCGGAGTCCAGGACAAGATCGTCCTTGCCAGGACCGACGGCGGCTGGAACCGGGTGATCGACGGCTGGCCGTCTACCCACATCCTCAAGCCGGAGTCGCGTGACTACCCCACCTCGATCTACGACGAAGAGTTCGGGGCGCGCTTCGTCCGGGCCGCTGAACTTACCTCCTTCTCGACGTGGATCGAGGAGTTTGAGGGAGTACCGGCCGTGGTCATAGAACGCTACGACCGTTCCCCGGATGCTCCCCAGGGGCGCATCCACCAGGAGGACTTCAACCAGATTCTGGGCGCGGCGGGGAACCAGAAGTATCAGAAGTACGGTGGCCGGGTGAGCCTCGAACGAGTTGCCCACGTGTTTTCCGCCTCCGGGGACAATGACTCTCTAAGCCGCCTGTTCAAGCTCGTCGTGCTCTCGGTCGCCGTGGGCAACCTCGATATGCATGCAAAGAACATTTCGTTGCTGCACCTCCCCGATGGAGCAATGACGCTCAGCCCCGCCTATGACGTCGTGCCGCAAGCGCATCAGCCCAACGATGGTGAGGTCGCCCTCGCGATCGCAGGAGAATATCGTCACGCTGCCATCACCATGAACGACCTCGAAGCAGAGGGACGCACATGGGGACTTGCCGACGCCGCCGACCTTGCCGAGGAGACACTCGCCACAGTGCTTCAACTAGCGCAGACGCAGAAGCCGCACAAGCGCGCCTATCCGGGACTCGCGGACGACATTGCTGGCTTCGCTTCTAACCTGCTCGCTGGACATGCCGCAGGGGCCGCATAGACAGCACGCTCAGTTGGCACCGGCAGTTGCCGAACAGTACTTAGTACTTCTATCAAGGTGACGGCCAGACAGTTCCTGGGTCAGCCGAGGTGAGTTGTCCGCGGCGTGCCGGACGATCGGCTCGGAGTCGTCTTCGTGCAATGCCCACTTCTGCGTGCTTGGGTCGCCGTAGCTCATCATGCCCAGGCCCACCGCGACACCATCAGCCCGGATGATCCGAGGACACGTAGTCCATGTCCCCGTAGGTCACCGGTGTCTAACCGGCCAGCAGTCCACCAAGCAGCACATGTACCGTGAGCAATGCGAATCGCTAAAGATCGACCAGGTGAGCGACCGTGACCATCAGTTCCGACACCCTGCTGGCAGGCCCGCAGGGCCGCGAATTCTGCTGGATGCTGTTGTGGGGGGCAATGCCTGATGCCGACTATCCCGAATGGTCGGCGGTCTGGAATGCGGTATATGGAGAGGGCCTCAGCGGTCACGCGGATGACCTGAGCGCGTGCGTTGGCTACGCGCGGCCTGGCCTTGCCGCCATGGACGACAGGCTGATGCTGACCGCGTTCGGTCGCGCGGTCGACGCGGCCGCTTATTGGCAGGAGCGAGATCATTCCCTGGATGGAGACGAAGTCCGCGACGCGCTGCTGCCACTCGCCGAGCTGATCGTGCAATCACCGGCGACGCGGTGGTGGGACGACCCGGTTGCCCGGCACGCTCAGATGATCGTGGAACGGGAGGAAACCGGACCGCCGAAGCTGGCGGGAGCCGCCCAGGGACTGGCTAAGTGGCGAGCGGACACCGAGTCCAGCGAGCAGCAAGCGTTCCGCGAGCAACCGCATGATCCGTCCGCTCAGTTGACCGGTCACTGGTGGTCCACGCCGGTAGGGTCCGGTGTGCCAACGACGACCCGTGACCTTCCCGGTGCAGGCGCAGTCGGTCTGGGCCTGGTCGAGGACGGGCTTGGCTGGTCAAGTGCACGATCCTGGCCGGTTTCGCCCAGCCCCGATGCGAGGGTTTACGAGGTGACAAGCCCCGACTCGTGGGCAGCGCTCGTCGGCCGCTTCCCGCTGGACGTGTCGTACTCGCGCCGCCACGACTGGTGGCGAGTCACCGGCCTGTCTGGTCGCTGGCTCATCCCGGACTACCAGGCGGTGGCCGCTGAGTACGACGGTATTCATGTCAGTGCCGCTGCCTACCTGTCCGCGGCCGGACGCCCCGTTGCGGTCGGCGACGGGCGCACCATGCTGGCCGGCTGGGATCCCGACGAGACCTTCTGGCTAGCGGACGTGCTGGAGATAACCGGCTCTCCGCAGGTCTGGGAGGGCGACGGCCAGGACGCCGGCGCCTGGCACCCGAGTGCGCGGCAATGGTTACGCGGCGAACCAGGCTGAGAACGGCGTCCTGCCCCGGACATCCGGGTGATCGCAGGTCAGCGCGCCCGACCTCAGCGCACTGCCGAGCTTGCCGGGCAGCGGCAGGGGCACCGTGAGCGCCCGCCGCCCGGTGGCTGCGCGCCAGGCCCGAGCTAGCTCCCGCAGATCGTCGACCTCGGGCCCGGCCACGTCGATCCTGCCCATCCGCGCATCGCCGCTGGCAACGTCCGCGACTGTCTGCGCCACCTCCGCCGCGGCGATCGGCTGGAGCCGGGCGCTGGGCAGCGGCAGCACCCGCCAGCGACCACGCGCTCCTGCTGCACCTTGACGGCGTAATAACCCATCGGGACCTTGTCGCAGCCCACGATCGATACGCACACGTGGTGCTTAACGCCCGCCTTCTGCTCGGCCGCGAGCAGCCGCCGCGAGCCGGCCACCAGTGTCGCGGAGGAGCGCTTGCCTGACGAGGCGTTGGCCGCGTCCACCACCACCTCGCAGCCTTCCAGCGCCTCGGCCAGCCCCGCCCCGGTCGTCAGGTCCACCGGAAAGTCAAGCGACCGGCGGCTTAGCGCACGAACGTCGTGCCCGCGCTCCCGCAGTTCATCGACGACGTGCCGTCCTAGAGTTCCGGTTCCACCGGCAATAGCGATCCTCATGTTCCCTAAGACGGGATAGCCGCCTCGGGTGTGACACCCATGGGTGAGAGGCAGCGAGGCGGCCGGCCGCGGTTGCTGGCCCACCGAGTCAGCGATATGTTAGTAAGTAACATGTTATTAACTAACATAGAGAGGCTGGGCGTGCCATGAGAAGGCCTTCTCACGCAAGCGTGACCGGAGTCCTAGAAGCCCTCTTCGCGGGCTTCCTGATCATCGCCGCCCTGATCGCGGCAGCATCCGCTGTCACGCTCTTCGTACGCGGCACCCCGATCAGCGGCATCTGGGACTCGAAGGAGTCTGTCTACCACGAACTCCTCCGACACCGGCTGATCTTCGGAGCCGGATTTACCCTGCTCGCAGCCTCGTTGTCCTTCGCGGCGGCCGGCTGGATCGCCAGCCGGCGGTGTGGATGGGTCCTCAGCATCGTCATCATCGGGGCCAATTCGCTAGCCGACCTGGCGCAGGTCGCCGCAGCCAGGGATATCGCAGGCTCGTGGGTCATCGCTGTTGACGCGATCGTCGTGGGCTGGCTCCTGTCAGGGCCGGTCAGGAAGCGGTTCACCAAGGAACGACACCGCCGGCTGCCCCAGGTGCCCAGCAAT
>JBEKHI010000185.1:0-15333 GCA_050012355.1 Streptosporangiaceae bacterium
CCAGGAGGAACACGGTGGTCAGCAGGACGAGACCGGTCAGCAGGCGGGCCCGTACCGACGGGCCCGGCCGTACCGACGGGCCCGGCCTTCTCATCGCGTCATTGCTCCGCGCGCAGCGTGTATCCGACGCCGCGCTGAGTATGGATCAGCGGTGACCCGAGTGGATCGAGTTTGCGACGCAGGTAGCTGATGTAGGTCTCCACCACCTGCGACTGGCCCACGTACTCCCAGCCCCAGACGTTCTCCAGGATCTGCTGCCGGGTGAGCATGCGCCCCTGGTTACGCATCAGGTAGGCGAGTAGCCGGAACTCGGTGGGTGACAGGTCCAGTGCGGTCGGACCGCGCCGTACCGACCAGTGCTCCTCGTCCAGCACCAGGTCGCCGACCTCGAGGATGTCGCCGTCGACGTCATCGTCCTTGGTCTGCCGCTGGGTGCGGCGGAGGACCGCGCGGACCCTGGCCACCAGGGCCTCCACCGAGAACGGCTTGGTCACGTAGTCGTCGCCGCCCAGCGTGAGCCCGGTCACCGTGTCGCTGGCGGTGTCACGGGCCGTGAGGAAGATCACCGGGACCTCGTTGCCGTGCGCCCGTAGCTGGCGGCACACCTCGAAGCCGTCGATATCCGGGAGCAGCACGTCGAGGACGATGAGGTCGGGTCGGTCGGCGTCCGTGCCGGGCGTGCCGCCCGGCCCGCCGGGCACGCCAGCGCCCGCAAGGCGCAGCGCGTCGCGGCCGGTCGCCGCGGTGGTCACCGAGCATCCGTGGAATTTCAGGGCTACCTGAACAAGTTCCCGGATGTTCGGCTCGTCGTCGACCACCAGCACGTTGGGTATCTGGTCACCGTCTGCCATGGCACATCACGACTCATTCTACGGATAGTTCCGTCTGGCAAGATCAGATCGTGCCAACCATACTGCTGCTCTCCACCGCCGACACCGAGTTGCTGGCCGCCCGCGCGAGCGGGGCGTCGTATCTGACCGCGAATCCGGCCCGCCTCGACCCGGCCGCCGCGACCGGCCTGGCCGCCCAGGCCGACGTCGTGGTGCTGCGGTTGCTTGGCGGCCGGCAGGCGTGGCCGGAGGGAGTCGCCGCCCTGGCCGCTGCTGGCAGGCCCCTGGTCGCGCTGGGCGGGGAGGCGGCGCCGGACGCGGACCTGATGGCGCTGTCCTCGGTGCCCGCGGGGGTGGCCACCGAGGCGCTGGCGTACCTGCGCGAGGGCGGCCCGGGCAACCTGCGGCAGCTCGCCGGGTTCCTGTCCGACACCCTGCTGCTGACCGGCGAGGGCTTCGAGCCGCCGGCACCGATGCCGTCCCACGGTGCCCCCCACCCACCTCCCCTCCCCCCTTCACCGGGCGACGGGCCAGTGGTGGCGATCGTCTACTACCGCGCGCACGAATTGTCGGGTAACACCGGTTTTGTCGACACCCTGTCGGCGGCCATCGCGGCGGCGGGCGGCACGCCGCTGCCGGTGTTCGCGGGCTCGCTGCGCCAGACCGACCCGGGGCTGCTCGACCTGCTCAAGCCCGCCGACGCGGTGATCACCACGGTGCTCGCGGCCGGCGGTTCATCGCCGGGCGGGGTCTCCGAGGAATGGGATGCCGGGATCCTGGCGTCGCTGGACATCCCGGTCCTGCAGGGCCTGTGCCTTACCTCGTCGCGGGCCGAATGGTCGGAGTCGTCGGCCGCGCTGGCTCCCATCGACGCCGCCATGCAGGTCGCGATACCGGAATTCGACGGCCGGATCATCACGATCCCGTTCTCGTTCAAGGAGACCGGCCCCGACGGCATCGGCGTCTACGTCGCCGACCCGGAGCGGGCCGCGCGACTGGCCGGGATCGCGGTGCGGCACGCCCGGCTGCGGGGAGTGCCAAACCACGACAAACGCGTGGTCATCATGCTCTCCTCCTATCCCACCAAGCACTCCCGGGTCGGGAACGCGGTGGGGCTGGACACCCCGGCCTCGGCGGTCGCGCTGCTGTCGGCCATGCGGGACGCCGGATACCAGGTCGGCGACTTCCCGTTGTCGGGCGATGAGCTGATCCACTCGCTGATCGCGGCCGGTGGCCACGACGTGGAGTGGCTGACGGAAGAGCAGCTCAGGTCCGCGCCGGCGCGCGTCCCGCTCCCGCTGTACCAACAATGGTTTTCCTTGATCCATAACGACGCTGCCCAGTCCGTCCTTGACCACTGGGGCTCACCGCCGGGTCAGCTGTATGTGGATGATTCCGACATCGTGCTGGCATCCCTGAGGTTCGGGAACGTGGTGCTGATGATCCAGCCGCCGCGGGGCTTCGGGGAGAACCCGGTGGCGATCTACCACGACCCGGAACTGCCGCCGTCGCACCATTACCTGGCCGCGTACTGGTGGCTGACCCGGTCCTTTGAGGCCGACGCGATCATTCACCTCGGCAAGCACGGCACGATGGAGTGGCTGCCCGGCAAGGGGCTCGGGCTGTCGGCCTCGTGTTATCCCGACATCGCGCAGGGCGACCTGCCGCTGGTCTACCCATTCATCGTGAACGACCCGGGGGAGGGCACCCAGGCTAAGCGGCGCGGGCACGCCGTGGTGGTGGACCACCTTGTTCCGCCGATGGCTCGGGCCGACTCCTACGGTGACCTGGCCAAACTGGAGCAGTTGCTCGACGAGTACGCCACCCTCTTGGCGCTCGACCCGGACAAGCTGCCGACCATCCGGGCGAGGATCTGGTCGCTGGTGCGCGGCGCGTCGCTGGACTCCGACCTGGGGGTTGCGGCCGAGCCGTCGGCAGTGGAGTTCGACGACTTCGTGCTGCACATCGACGGCTACCTGTGCGAGGTCAAGGACGCGGCGATCCGCGACGGCCTGCACATCCTGGGCGCCGCCCCCGAGGGGGAGGCCCTGATCAACCTGGTGCTGGTGATCCTCCGCGCCCGCCAGCTCTGGTCCACCCGCTGGGGCGCACTCCCCGGCCTCCGCGAAGCCCTCGGCTACCCCGAAGGCACCGCCGCCTCCCTGGCCGCCGCCGACAACTTCGAGTCCGCCGCCCGCACGTTGGTCGAATCGCTAGCCGCCACCGGCTGGGACGTGTCCCGCGCAGCCTCGGCCCCATGGATGTCCCATCGAGGGGGCTATAGCGCCAGCGATGGGACATCCATGGGGTCAGGCGGGGCCGCGGGCGCGGCCGCGGGCGCGGCGGGCGCGGATGCCGAGGCGGTGGTGCGGGTGCTGGAGTTTGCTTGTGAGGAGGTTGTGCCGCGGTTGCGGGGGACCACCGGGGAGATCGACGCCGTCTTGCATGCGCTTGACGGGGGGTATACGCCCGCGGGGCCTTCTGGGTCGCCAACCCGGGGGCTGGTGAATGTGCTGCCTACCGGTCGGAACTTCTACTCGGTCGATCCGAAGGCGATCCCTTCGCTGATCTCCTGGGAGACCGGCCAGGCGCTAGCGGAGTCGCTGCTCGAGCGGCACCTGCGGGACACCGGTGAGTACCCGCGCTGCGTGGGGCTGACCGTCTGGGGCACCTCGGCGATGCGCACCCAGGGTGACGACATCTCCGAGGTGCTGGCGCTGCTGGGCTGCCGCCCGGAATGGGACGAGTCGTCGAGGAGGGTGACCGGGTTCAGCGTCGTGCCGCTGACCGAGCTCGGCCGGCCGCGCATCGACGTGACGCTGCGCATCTCCGGGTTCTTCCGCGACGCGTTCCCGCATGTCATCGGGCTGCTGGACGACGCGATCAGCGCGGTCGCCGAGCTGGACGAACCGGTGGACCAGAACTACCTGCGCGCGCACGCCCTCGCGGACCACGCCATCCACGGAGACTGGGACCGCGCGGTGACGCGGATCTTCGGCTCCAAACCGGGAGCCTACGGCGCCGGGTTGCTGCCGCTGATCGACGCGAGGAACTGGCGGGACGACTCCGACCTCGCCGAGGTATACGCGGTGTGGGGAGGATATGCCTACCGTCGTTATGGTCATGGAATCCCGGCCCGGGCGGACATGGAAGCCGCGTTCCGGCGGATCGCGGTCGCGGCGAAGAACACCGATACCCGTGAGCACGACATCGCGGACTCCGACGACTACTTCCAGTACCACGGTGGCATGGTCGCGATGGTGCGGGCGCTGACCGGGCGCAATCCGGCCGCCTATATCGGGGACTCGGCGGTACCGGACGCGGTCAAGACGCGGACGCTCGCGGAGGAGACGCGCCGCGTGTTCCGGTCACGGGTGGTGAACCCGAAGTGGATCGCCGCCATGCGCCGCCACGGGTACAAGGGCGCGTTCGAGCTAGCCGCGACGGTGGACTACCTGTTTGGCTACGACGCGACCGCGGGAGTTGTCGAGGATTGGATGTATTCGCAGCTCGCGGCGGCGTATGTGTTTGATCCGGAAGTGCGGAAGTTCATGGAGCAGTCCAATCCGTGGGCACTGCGCGGAATCACCGAGCGGCTGCTGGAGGCAGCCGATCGCGGGCTATGGGAATCCCCTGATCAGGAGACTCTTGACCGGCTACGGCAGGTGTACCTGGATATGGAAGGTGATCTTGAGGCTTCTGAGGAATAGCACCGGATGAAACGCTGATGTCGTTGTTCGTGATTCACAGGTTGCGTGACAGACTGTGGTCTAACAGTCCGCTGTCTCATCGGAGAGGCTTTCAATGCCCGACGTCCCGCTTCCCCCTGGCATGGATGCGAGTCGGCCGACGCCGGCCAGGATCTACGACTACATGCTGCGCGGGGATCAGCATTTCGACATAGACCGGATGGCCGCCGAGCAGATACTCACGGCGGCACCGGAAATACGTGATGCGGCGTTCTCGAATCGGGGCTTCCACCAACGTGCCGCCAAGTGGATCGCTGAGCAGGGAGTGCGGCAGTTCATCGACATCGGCTCCGGGCTGCCGACGGTCGGGAACACCCACCAGGTGGTGCAGCAGATCCATCCGGACGCGCGGGTGGTCTACGTGGACAACGACCCGATGGTCGCGCTGCACAGCCAGGCGATCATCGAGGCGGGGAACACGATCGCCGTCATCTGCGGGGACCTGCGGGACCCCGGCAGCCTGATGGATGACTCCGAGCTGCGGCGGCTGATCGATCCGAGCCAGCCGACCGGGCTGCTCATCACCGGCGTGATGATGTTCGTCTCCGACGAATCGGACCCGTACGGCCTGGTGTCCGGTTACGTGCACCAGATGGCGCCCGGCAGCTACCTCTCGCTGTCGCACCTGACCGACGAGCACAAGCCGCCCGCCGCGGCCGAGGGCTTCCGCCGGGTATTCGACACGGCGACCGAGCACCTGTACTTCCGGAATCGCGCGCAGGTCGCGCGGTTCTTCGACGGACTCGAGATAGTGCCGCCGTACGAGGGCGCCAAGCCGGACATCACCTTCACCGGGCTCTGGGGCGCGGAGGACCCGGAGCTCGCGGACAGTGACGGGTCCCGCTGGCTGTACTGCGGAGTCGGGAGGATCGGGTGAAGCCGACGGTCGCGGAGCTAGGAGTCGACCCGGCCGCGCAGCGCTGGCAGCGTTCCGGCTCCGGTGACGGTTCGGTCGAGGTCGCGTTCATCAACGACGGTGAATGGGTGCTGCTCAGGGTCGCAGGTGACCCTAACGAGCGGATCCTCGTGTTTGACACGAATGAGTGGGACTGTTTTCTCGACGGTGCGCGAAACGGCGAGTTCGACGACGCCGCGGGATAACTACGCCGCGTCGGTCCCATCCGTCGTTCCTATCCGGGGCAGTATGCGACACTATGCGCATGTCCTATTTGCCCTGAAAGTTCCCTCTGTGAGGCGCATGACATGCTTCTTCGGTCGAGATTCGAGGATCAAACTTCTTGTTTTGTGAATCGCAATTTGGGTATCCTTAGGTCCAAGACCGGTGTGCTGTCAACCGTCCGCACAGGAGGGGGTGAGCCGGTATGAGCGACGATGCTTACGGTGCCACGGTCGCGAAACGGCGACTGGCTCGCCGCCTGGCCGAGCTGCGTGACGCTACTGGTTATACAGCCAACCACGTCTGCGACATCCTCAACTGGGGTCGGGGTAAGGTCGGCCGTTTCGAGGCCAACCAGTGGAAACGGCCGGAGATGAGCGATATCCGGGATCTCCTGCGCATCTACGAGGCCCCGGACGCGGTTTTCGAGGAGCTTATGAGCCTGGCGGTGCTAGCCAGGGAACGGCCTTGGTGGCGTGAATTCGGGGAGATCTTCGACAGCGACTTCCCTGGCTACGAGAACGACGCGACCCTCATCCGCACCTACATGCCATCGGTGATCCCTGGCCTGCTCCAGACGCCCGCTTACGCGGAGGCGATGCTGCGCACTGGCCCGCGGCCTCCGGCCTGGCGCCGTAAGGCGGTCGAGACGAGGATGCACCGGCAGCGAATCCTGGAGCGCAGGGACGGCACCGCGCCGAAGCTCAGCGCGGTGATCACCGAGGCGTCGCTCAGGTACCGGTGGGGCATGCATGTCGAGCGCCTTGAGCAGCTCGAGCATCTCATCAATATGAGCCGCCAGGACGGCATCGAACTGCGGATCCAGCGGTTCGACGACGGGCCGCCGACCGGTGTCTTCTCGATGCTGCATGTCTTCGACTTTCCAGACAACGAACCTTCCATTGTCTTCGTGGAGACGGACTACGTGATCGAGGAGGTGAGCAAGCAGGAAACTGTGCAGGGATACATCCAGTCGTTCGATCGCGCTTGCGATGCCGCGCTGGAACCTCGCGACACGACGGCGTATCTCGAAACACTCGCGAAACGAATGGAGTAAGCAGATGACTGACCTGTCTCGGGCTATCTGGAGGAAAGCGCTCAAGAGCGTGCACAACGGTGGCTGCGTAGAGATCGCGGCCAACCTCCCAGGCGTAACCGCCGTGCGGGATAGCAAGCGTCCTGAGGGTGGCGCCCACGTCGTGGACCGCGCCGCCTTCGCCGCTTTCCTCGCCGACGTCAAGGGGGGGCGTTACGACCTCTAGCGAGTGCTAGAGCCGACGTAGCGAACGGGCGGCGGGCCCCCCGGACTGCATCTCCGGGGGGCCCGCCGTTGTCAAGAGCCCTGTCTCGAGGCCCGGCGGCACAGCCGCCACCGTGAATCTATAACGCGTGCCCGGGATAGTTCCAGGCTGGCGCGTGCATCTTTTGACGCAATTCCGTAGCGGACCTTCTGAGAACTACGTGAAACACGAAAAATCGTATTATGTCCGCTACGGCCGATTCGGCATCCCTTGTAACGACGGTAACACCGGGCTTGCCGAGTCTCCCTGGCCAGCCCATCGGGCCAATTTTTCGTGGGATTGCACCGAAGGATATTGCGGAGAAGGCCGGTTGACTCATAACCTGTGTTTCACAGATTCAGACTCGAAATCCCGGTATCGTGAGTTGCGCGTAGCTTCCACGACTCACGCGCCGGGACAACTAAGTACAGCCGGAGGCGCCAAGCTATGAACGGGTCGCGGTCGGTCGGGGACGGTAGGTGCCTGGCATGGCCGCTTCCTGCAGACGCGACCTGCGCAAAGGTGGCGCGTCGCTCGTTCACAGCTGCGGTGGCTGATCTGCGGCTGCCAGACGAGATAATCGAAGACGGCATCCTGATGGCCAGCGAGCTGGCCGCCAACACGCTGCATGCGCGCGGCTGCGGGGGCGGTGGTCAGCGAGACCTTGAGGACGCTGGGGACGGGCCTGGACCTCTGCCCGCCTGCCCCGAAATGTGGATGTACCTGCGTACGTCCGGTGCCGGCCGAGAGCTGGTCTGCAAGGTCTTCGACCGCAGCACCGGATGGCGGCGCGGGACCGTGCCGGCCCCCGGCACCCAGACGCGCGAGCCCGACGAGGACGACGGTGAGGGCGGCCGTGGCCTCGAGGTGGTGCACGAGCTGTCGGCTGGCCGCTGGGGCTTTCATCTGTCCCGTGGGCGGCTTGGCAGCGGCCGCGGCAAGGCCGTGTGGTTCGCCCAGCCGCTTCCGCAGTCGAAGTTCCCCGCGCAGCGGCGGAAGATGCCGGCTGGCGACGCGGCGCGTTACCTGCAAGCGGCGCTCGACGCGCGCGGCTTCGCGGGAAGGCTAGTACGGGCCGACGACCCCACTGGGGACATGTCGGTGGTTTCCGTCAGCGATGGGCTGGCGGTGTGGTGCCGGGCGGGCGTGGCCTGGCTCCGAATCCCTGGCCAGGAGGGGCTGTCTTGGTCCTTCGACGATCTCGTCGAGGTGGCTGAGCAGGCGGTCAGGGCACATGAGGAGCTGGGCCACGACCGTCCACATCTGGTTACCGCGGAGGCCGCGCACTAACCCGCTTTAGCGCGCGGCCGGGATCCGTGCGTACGTGTCGAGCACTAGCGACCAGAAGCCATCCGTGTCGAGTTCCATCCCCACCGAGGCGTTCGGGTCCCCCGCATCGAAGTCGGTGACCGTCATACCGGAACTCCACCGCCCGGCCGTCTCGACGTTCACCTTGCCAGGCCGCATACCGAATAGCGCGGGCTCCGCCAGGTAGACGACCGCGCACACGTCGTGCACGGCTGGGCCGGCTCCCTCGTTCGGGGCGTTGTACTGGGACAGCGCGGGCAGCAGCAGCCGCGAACCGAGGTCACCGAGCGAGGTCATCTTCTGCTGCACGTCCGGGGTGGCCCGGGCCAGCAGCGTGATGTCGAGCCCGATCATGTGCACCGTCCACCCGGCGTCGAACACGATCGCCGCGGCCTCCGGGTCCACCCAGATGTTGAACTCGGCGGCCGGTGTCACGTTGCCCCGCCCTGTCGACCCGCCCATGATCGCGAAGGAGCGCGCCCACTCGGTGATCCGCGGCTCGCGCTTGACCGCGAGCGCGATGTTGGTCAGCGGCCCGGTGGCCACCAACGTGATCTCTCCGGGCCTGGCGGCGAGCGTGTCCGCGATGAAATCGGCCGCGTGCCCGGGCTCGGCGGCCCGCGACGGCTCCGGCAGCACCGCGCCGCCCAGCCCGGTCTCACCGTGCACCAGCCTGGCGTCATAGGCGGTACGCAGCAGCGGGCCCGAGGCCCCGGCCGTTACCGGCACCGACCCCGCCCCGACGAACTCGGCCACCGCCAGCGCGTTCCGCGTTGTCTTGGGCAGCGCGACGTTCCCCGCGACCGAGGTGATCCCGGCCAGTTCGATGTCCGGATGTCCCGCCGCGAACGTGATCGCCAGCGCGTCGTCGATCCCGGGATCGCAGTCAAGAATTATCGCCGTCACAAGGCAACTTTACTGAACGTAGCCCAGGTAGCCCCCATGCCCCTGCGGACTGTAGCCTCAAGCCGAGGAGGTCACCCATGCACCAGCCGCCGATTGCCAGGGTCGAGGCCGAGGACCCGGAGATCGCAGCACTCATCAACTCCGAAGCGCAGCGTCAGCACGACAAGATCCGGCTCATCCCATCGGAGAACTACGTCTCGCAGGCTGTTCTCGAGGCCGCCGGAACCGTGCTCACGAACAAGTACTCCGAGGGGTACCCGGGACGGCGTTACTACGAGGGCCAGCAGTTCATCGACCCGATCGAGACGATTGCCAGGGACCGGGCCAAGGCCCTGTTCGGCGTGGACCACGCTAACGTGCAGCCGTACTCGGGGTCGCCGGCCAACCTCGCCGTCTACCTGGCCTTCGCCCAGCCAGGCGACACGATCATGGGCATGTCGCTGCCGATGGGCGGCCACCTGACCCACGGCGCGGGGGTGGCGGTGTCCGGCAAGTGGTTCAACGCGGTGCGCTACGGCGTGCGGGCCGACACCGGACGGGTGGACCTGGACCAGGTGCGGGACCTCGCGCTCGAGCACCGGCCAAAGATCATGTTCTGCGGCGGTACGGCGATCCCGCGTACCGTGGACTTCAAGGCGTTCGCGCAGATCGCCGCCGAGGCGGGGACGCTGCTCGTCGCGGACATCGCGCATATCGCCGGGCTGATCGCGGGCGGCGCGCACCCGTCCCCGGTCGGCTACGTCCCGGTGATCACGACCACCACGCACAAGACGTTGCGCGGGCCTCGAGGCGCGATGATCATGACCGACGCCGAGCACGCCAGCCCGATCGACAAGGCTGTGTTCCCCGGCCTGCAGGGCGGTCCGCACAACCACACCACCGCGGCCATCGCGGTCGCGCTGCGTGAGGCGTCGCAGCCGGACTTCCCGGACTACGCTCATCAGGTGGTGGCCAACGCGAAGGCACTCGCCGACGCGCTGCTGGCGCATGGTTACGACCTGGTCTCCGGCGGGACCGACAACCACCTGATCCTGATCGACCTGACTTCCAAGGGCATCGCGGGCAAGCCGGCCGCCAAGGCACTCGACAAGGCCGGGATCGAGCTGAACTTCAACACCGTCCCGTTCGACAAGCGCAAGCCCCTCGACCCTTCAGGGCTGCGGCTCGGTAGCCCGGCGATCACCACCCGCGGGCTGCGCGAGCAGGACATGCCCGCCATCGCCGCGTGGATAGACGCCGCGATCGCGGCCGGAGCCAAGGAGGACGACGCGACCCTTGAGCGCATCGCCGTCGAGGTCCGCGAGTTCCTGCACAATTTCCCGATGCCGGGCTGGTCGCCCCAGCCTTAACTCGGTGACTCCCTTGATAAGCCGGTAGAGGTCGGCTAGGTCGGCGTCGAACTCGGCGTCCCATGACCATGGGGCGTCGAGCAGCGGGCCGAGCTTATGGTGCGCGGGCAGTTCCGCTTCGGCGAGCTGCCCGCGTTTTTCTCTGGTGCCAAGCGTGCCCGCGGCGAACCGGCCCCCGGCCTCGGATACCGCGTAGCCGACGATGACCGTGCTCACCAGGCGCTCGATCCGCGCGACCTCCCGGGGCGGCACGCCCGCGTCGAGCAGCGCCGCGTAGATCGCGTCCACCACCCGCAGTCCGTCCGGCGTGACGCTCGGCCTGGTGTAGATCAGCGGCACCGCAGTCGGATGCCGTCGCGCGCGAGCCCATCGATGTCCCATCGCTGGGCCTATACCGCCAGCGATGGGACATCCATGGGGTCGGGTGGGGCCCCGCCCGTGGCGCGAGGGACCGGGCGAGGTGTATCTTGATATCAAGATAGTTGGAGGTGGTGGAGATGGCGGATATCTGGTCCCCTGAGCAGTACGCGGCGTATGGCGATCATCGCAAGCGGCCGTACCACGAGTTGCTCGCGCGTGTCGGGGCGAAGGAACCGCGACTGGTAACCGATCTGGGGTGCGGACCCGGCGAGATGACGGCGGAGATCGCTAACCGCTGGCCGGACGCCAAAGTCACCGGCGTCGACAACTCGGCGGCGATGATCGAGGCGGCTCGGCGGTACGTGACCGACCGGGTGAGTTTCCGGCTGGAGGACATCGCCGCGTGGCGGCCACAGCAGCCGCAGGACCTGATCGTGTCGAACGCCGCGTTGCAGTGGGTCCGGGGACACCGGGATCTGCTGCCCGGATGGGCCGAGACACTCAAGCCCGGTGGCTGGCTAGCGTTTCAGGTGCCAGGCAACTTTGAGACGCCGAGTCACGTGCTGCTACGGGAACTGTGCGAAGCGCGCGGCCTGAAGGCGACGACGCGGTTTGACCCGGTCGCCGAGCCGGGGGAGTACCTGGAGATCCTAGCCGACGCGGGCTGCGTGGTGGACGCGTGGGAGACCACCTACCAGCAGGTGCTCAGCGGCCACGATGCGGTGCTCGAATGGACCAAGGGCACCGCGCTCCGCCCGGTGCTCGCCGCGCTGGACACCGAGGAGGAGCGCGAGGACTTCCTCGACCAGTATCGCAAGCTGCTCGCGGACGCCTACCCCGAGCGGCCCTACGGGACGGTGTTCCCGTTCCGCCGGATCTTCGTTGTCGCGCGGCGGATCTCATGATCACCGGACTGCACCACGTACTGCTCGCGGCGCCGCCCGGCAGTGAGGACCTGATGCGGGGCTTCTACTCCGGAGTGCTGGGCCTGACGGAAACCGCGAAGCCGGAACGACTGGTCGCGCGCGGTGGCGTCTGGTTCACCGGACCCGGCCTCAACCTGCACATCGGGATCGAGGACCCGTTCCAGCCCGCCCGCAAGGCCCATCCCGGGATCCTCGTCGCCGACCTCGACGCGCTGGCCGGTGACCTGACCGCCGCCGGGTACCAGACGGTGCCTGACGACTTGCTGGAGATTCCCGGCGGGGAGACGTACCGCCGTTTCTACGTCAGCGATCCGGTACGTAACCGACTGGAGTTCCTTCAGCTTCGTCTCATATAGCGATACACATTTGTCTACTATCTGATACGCCGGTTAGGGTCATCCGCATGGATGGCAACCGGCGCCGATGGCGCATTCTGGCACTGGGTATGGCGGCGCAGACTTCGAGCTGCGTGTTCCTTTACGGGCTGCCGTACCTGCTGCCGGAGCTGCGGCGCGGTTACCATCTCTCGCTCGGCGAGGCGAGCGTGCTGGTGTCCTGTCCGATGGTCGGCGTCGTGCTGGCGCTCATCGCGTGGGGCGCGGCGGCCGACCGATATGGCGAGCGGCTGGTCATCAGCAGCGGGCTGGTCATCGCGGCGGGTGCCCTGACCGGTGCGGCGTTCGCGGGGACAGCGGTCCGTACCGGAGTGCTGCTCGGCTGCGCGGGAGTCGGCGGCGCGTCGGTTAACGCGGCGAGCGGGCGCCTGGTCATGGGCTGGTTCGCGCCCGCCGAACGCGGTCTGGCGATGGGCGCCCGGCAGACCGCGCAGCCGCTCGGCACGATGATCGCCGCCGTGCTGCTACCCGCCGTGGGCGCGACCGCAGCAGGGATCCCAGCCGCGCTGCTCGTCTGCGCGGCGCTCTGCCTGGTGACAGCGACAACGGTCGCGTTCTTCACCGCCGACCCGCCGCGACCGGCAGCGAAGAACCTCCAGAAGGCCGCGAACCCGTACCGCACCGCCACGCTGTGGCGAATCCACGCCGCGAGCACGCTGCTGGTGGTGCCGCAGTTCGTCACCACCGGGTTCGCGCTCGAGTACCTGGTGACGCAGCGCGGGTGGTCCATCCTGGCGGCCGGCCGGGTGATCGCCGCCGCGAACTTCGCCGGAGCGCTGACCAGGGTGGCGGCGGGCTTGTGGTCGGACCGGACAGGCAGCAGGCTGCGCCCGATGCGCCAGCTCGCGATCGCGATCGCCGTCATCGTGGGGCTGACCGCGGTCGGCGCGGCGACCCGGACCGCACTGGCGGACGTCGCGCTGCTGGCCGCGGTCGCGCTATCGGTCAGCACCAACGGGCTGGCCTTCACCGCGGTCGCCGAGCTGGCGGGGATGTCCTGGGCCGGTCGCGCCCTCGGCGTGCAGAACACCGCTCAGAACATCGCCGCGGCGGCCACCCAGCCCGTGATGGCGGAGCTGATCGGGGTGGCGGGTTACCCCGCGTCGTTTTGGTCAACTGCTTTGTTTCCGCTGGCGGCGGCGTTCGCTATCCCGCAACGTAGAACGTCCGTAGGATCTGTCGCTGTAGCAGCAGATCCTACGGACGTTCCAGTGAAACCGGCGAGCTAGCTGTGCCAGCCGCTCGAGACGACCGCGCCGGTCGTCGAGTTGAGGATCACCTTCCGGTCGTTCGGCCTGGTGTTGAAGTCAAGCAGGCCGCCGGGAGCGTCGAGCGAACCGGAGATCGAGTCATACGATCCGGGGAGCCGCTCGCTGTGCAGCCAGTTGTCCTCGATGAACTTCACCACCGAGCTGGTGTCCGTCAGGTTGTTGCTGACGTAGTTGTCCCGCGTGTACGGCGAGATGACGACCATCGGCAGCCGCTGGCCGAAGCCACAGCGACCGTTGGCGCTGCTGACTTCCTTCTTGGCGCTCTCGCAAACGGCGGAGTCGATGGAGGTGTCATCCGAGCCCTGGACGATCTTCGGGACCGCGCTGTCGTAGAAGCCGTCGGAGTCGTCGTAGGTGATGATGATCGCGGTCGAGGACCAGTACTTCGACTCCTCGATCGAGTTGACCGTGTTGACGATCCACTTCTGCTCGTCCAGCGGGTCAGACTCGCCCTCGTGGCCGCTCTGGGCGGTCGTCGGCTTCAGGAAGCTGACCGACGGCAGGTTGCCGTCCTTCAGTGTCTCGGAGAAGTCCGACAGGTCGTACTGGTGGTTGGCCTGGTCGGTGCGGCCGATCGCGGCCTCAGAGGTCGGCGGCAGGTGGGCCGGGTTGGCGGTGGTCGCGTTGAACTGGAACGGGTCCCAGTGCGGCGTGTACTCCTGGAGCTCGGTGCCGGCGATGTTCTCGCTCTCCGCGCCGCAGACGGCGCCACCGCTGTTGGTCGAGGTCGGGGCGAACCCGCCCTGGAACCAGCCCCACGTGACGTGCTTGGCGTCCAGCAGGTTGCCGATGTTCTCGCCCGTCATCACGCCCTCCGGGTTGCTGGAGGTGTGGTTGGAGTCCGAGCACTCATCGTAGTACGGGTCGATATCGCCGTAAATCGACCCATAGGCGGTGATCGCGCTCGTGTCCGTGGTCTTCGTGCCGCTCGGAGTCACCGCGTAGGCGTCGGAGCTCAGCCCGGAGCTCACGCTGATGGCGCCCTCGGTCGACGGGCCGAACGTGTCGTCGAAGTTGTTGTCGCTCATCGCGTAGTTCTGAGCGTAGTTCCAGAGCCCGGTGACGGTGTTCCCGTCGTAGTAGTCCATGACGATGCCGGGAGGCCCGTAGTACTGACCCGTGGTGGAGCAGTCGTCCGACTCGGTGTCCTGGACGAACTTGTCCATCTTGCCGTTGTCGACGGCTTCCTGCTCCGGGGTGTAATCGTGGTTCTGGTCGCAGGTCAGCGCCTCGGACGGAGACAGCAGTTCCGGGTTGTACTCGTTCGGGTTATTGGTGAGCAGCGGGCCGACCGGGCCGCTCTTGGTGATCTTGCTGTAGAGCCCGTTCACCGTAGGCGTGCCCGGCTTGGCCTTGAAGTAGGTGCCATCCGTGTTGGTCGCGTACGGGTAGGTGCCGAAATAGTGGTCGAACGAGATGTTCTCGTCGAAGAGCACGACCAGGTGCTTGATCGGAGTAGAGGTGTTGTTGGTATCGCGGTACATGGTCGCGGACACCGTCGCCGGGGCATGATAGCCGGCGAACGACGTCGTGCTCGATGTGCTCGCGCTAGCCGCCGTCGCGCCGGCGGCAGCACCGGCGGCGAGGACGACAGCCGCACCAATAGCTATCGAGCGACGCTTGCGCCCGACCCGGGCAATTGGGCTTTCGCCCATGTCTCACCCTCCAGGTAGTTAACGTTAGGGAACGCTGGATACAGTCGCATATTTCTCTGACAGAATGGCTTGGTCGATGTGAACGGCAGGCGAACCGGCGGCCAACACTAACGCCAGCAGCGAGCTTCCGTACCAGTCAGCGGAGTCGCGCACTCCCGGCAGCACCAGGAAGTACCCGCCGCCGAAC
>JBEKHI010000186.1:0-20606 GCA_050012355.1 Streptosporangiaceae bacterium
TCGTAGCTGTCGATCTCGGTGCCCCAGGACTGGCCCGGACGGACGTCGGGAACCGTGAACACCAGTGGTTCCCACCAGCCGTTGACGAAGACGAGGAAGTCGTCGTCGAGGGCCGGCGTCCCGTCCGCCGCGGGGTCCGGGTCGTCCCAGCCGTCCAGGTACACCGTTAGCGACCGGGCTTCCTCATCCGCCCAGTCCTCGGAGTTCATCAGCGTGCCCTCCGGGGTGAACCACCCGAGCTCGGAGGCCTCCGCGCCGATGAGGAACTTGCGCCGCCGGAACACTGGATGCGCGCGCCGGAACGCGATCAGCCGCTTCGCGTACTCCAGCAAGCCGGAATCGACCGCTGACCAGTCGAACCAGGAGATCTCGTTGTCCTGGCAGTACGCGTTGTTGTTGCCGCCCTGGGTGCGGCCGAACTCGTCGCCGCCGAGCAGCATCGGCACACCGAACGACAGCAGCAACGTGGTCAGCATCGCTCGCTGCTGACGCGCGCGCAGGGCGTTCACGTCCGGGTCGGACGTGACACCCTCGATGCCGCAGTTCCAGGACCGGTTGTCGTCCGCACCGTCCCGGTTCTGCTCGTCGTTCGCCTCGTTGTGCTTGCTGTCGTAGCTGACCAGGTCCCGCAGCGTGAACCCGTCGTGCACGGTGACCATGTTCACCGACGCGGTCGGCCGTCGCCGCGCGCCGCTGTACAGGTCGGCGGACCCGCTGAACCGGGTGGCGAACTGGCCGATGTCGGTGACCTGTCCCCGCCAGAAGTCCCGCATGTAGTCGCGGTACTTGCCGTTCCATTCCCGCCACTGCGGAGGGAAGCCGCCGAGGTCGTAGCTGTCCATCTGGCCGACGTCCCACGGCTCGGCGATCAGCTTGGTCTGCCGGACAACCGGGTCCTGCGCCACCAGGTCGAAGAACGCGGACACCCGGCTGAAGTCGCCGTCGGCCCGGGCCAGCGTCGTCGCGAGATCGAAACGGAACCCGTCCACATGCATCTCGGTGATCCAGTACCGCAGCGAGTCCATGATCAGCCGCAGCGTCATCGGGTCGCCGACGTTCAGCGAGTTACCGCAGCCGGTGGTGTCGTAGTACTTGCTCGGGTCGCCGTCCACCAGCCGGTAGTAGGCCGGGTTGTCCAAGCCGCGGAAGCACATCGTGGGACCGCCCGCGCCGCCCTCGGCGGTGTGGTTGAACACCACGTCGAGAATGACCTCGATGCCCGCCGCGTGCAGTGTCTTCACCATCGACTTGAACTCGGTGACCGGGTCATCGGTCGCCGCGTAGCTGTTGTGCGGGGCGAAGTACCCGATCGTGTTGTAGCCCCAGTAGTTGGTGAGTCCCTTGTCCAGGACGAACTGCTCCGCGACGTTATGGTGAATAGGAAGAAGCTCGACGGCGGTCACCCCGAGGTCGGCGAGGTACCGCACGACGGGCTCGCTCGCCAGCGCCGCGTAGCTGCCGCGCTGCGCCTCAGGAACGTCGGGGTGCCGCATGGTGAGGCCCTTGACGTGGGCCTCGTAAATGATCGAGTCGGAGTAGCGGCGGCGCAGTGGCCGGTCGTCCCCCCAGTCGAACGGCACGCCGTTGACCACGGCGCGCGGCATGTTCGCTACCGAGTCCAGGCCGTGGGAGTACAGTTCGGGTCCGAACTTGACGGCGCCGCGGATCGAGCGGGCGTACGGGTCGAGCAGCAGCTTCGACTCGTCGCACCACAGGCCGCGGGACGGGTCGTACGGGCCGCGCACCCGGAAACCGTAGGCCTGACCGGGCTGCAGGTCGGGGACGAAACCGTGCCAGATACCCGCGTCGAAGTCGGGCAGCTGAACTTGGGTCTCCCGGCCGTCGGCGTCGAACAGGCACAGGATCACCGCCTCCGCCACCGACGAGGCAACCGCGAAGTTGACCCCGCCGGGAACCGGCGTCGCGCCGAGTGGTGCGTCCATGCCGGGCACGCACCGGAGGCTGGTTCGCTCAAGCGTCGCCGTCATAACGGGTCCCCTCTATCATGTCGTCCACTGCGGGTACCGCGTTGTACCGCCGCAGGATGAGATCCGCGACCAGGCCGGTCCAGCCGGTCTGGTGCGAGGCGCCGATACCGGCGCCGTTGTCACCGTGGAAGTATTCGCTGAAAACTATGTTGTCATGCCACGCCGGATCGGTTTGAAACCGCTCTATCCCACCGAAACACGGCCGCCGCCCGTCCTCGCCGGACCGGAAGATACCGATCAGCCGGTCCCGCAGATCCTGCGCTATGTCGTCCAGATGCCGCTGCTGGCCGGATCCGGACGGGTACTCGACGGTGAACTCGTCGCCGAAGAACCGGTGGTAGCTCTCCAGGCAGGAGATGAGCAGGTAGTTCAGCGGAAACCAGACCGGCCCGCGCCAGTTGGAGTTCCCGCCGAACATCGGGATCGTGGACTCGGCCGGCTCGTAGTCGACCGTGGCGCAGACACCCTCGACATTGAGCTGGTACGGATGATCCTGGTGGTACCTGGACAGCGCGCGCAGGCCGTGCGGGGACAGGAACTCCTCGGGGTCGAACAGCCGGGCCAGCATCTTCTCGAACCGGTCGGTGCCGACGACGGATAGCAGCAGTCGCTCCGCGCCCGGTTCGCCGCGGAGCACTCCCAGCTTGCGCAGCGTGTCGGCGTCGGTGTGGCCCTGCCTGTTCAGCGACCGGGCGAACCGCTTGCCCAGCGTGAGCGACCGGCTCAGCGTGGGCTGTTCGATCACGGTCACCGCGAACATCGGGATCATGCCGACCATCGACCTGGCCTTCACCGGCACCCGGGCACCGGACGGCGTGACCAGCACGTCGTAGTACATGCCGTCTTCGTCGTCCCACATGCCCTGGCCGGCGATGGCCTCGCTGATCTGCGCGAAGTGCTCGAGGAACTTGATCATCAGGTCGGTGCCGGGCAGTTTGCCCGCGCGGTACAGCACCCGCGCGATGCGGCCCATCGAGACGGCGAAGAACGCCATCCAGCCAGTGGCGTCGGACTGCTCGAGCACGCCGCCACAGGGCAGGTGCGACCGGTCGATGGGACCGATGTTGTCCAGCCCGAGAAAGCCGCCCTCGAAGAGGTTGTTGCCGTTGGCGTCCTCCCGGTTGACCCACCAGGTGAAGGTGATCAGCAGCTTGTGGAAAACCCGGGCCAGGAAATCCGGGTCCCGGCCGCCGTCGATGGCCCAGACCTCGAGCGCCGCCCAGGCCCGCACGGGCGGGTTAACGTCGCCGAAGTCCCACTCGTAGGCGGGCAGCGAACCGTTCGGGTGCTGGAACCACTCTCTGCTCAGCAGTTCGATCTGGTACTTGGCGAACGCCGGATCGATGTGCGCCAGCGTGACGCAGTGGAAGGACATGTCCCAGGCGGCGAACCACGGGTACTCCCAGCTGTCCGGCATCGACATGATGTCGAACGCGTCGAACGTCCGCCACTTACTGTTGCGGGCCTGTTTTCGCTGCTGCGGTGGCGGTGGCTGACCCGGATCGCCGTCCAGCCAGCGGCTCACGTCGAAGTAGTAAAGCTGCTTGCACCACAGCATGCCCGCGAACGCCTGCCGCATGATGGACCGCTCGTCCTGGCTCGCCGCTTTCGGCGCTAGCTCAGCGTAGAACTCGTCGGCCTCAGCCTCGCGGCGGGCCAGCACCGCGTCGAAGTCCTGTTCTTGGTGCCCTCGTGGTCGCAGCCGGAGCCGTACTTCGGCGCTCTCCCCCGGACCAAGTGAAATTTTGTACCAGAACGCTGCTTTCGTGCCTTTTTGTTGCTCGTTTACTGTCGCCGCGTTGCGGACCACATGATCGTTGATGCCGTCCTTGCGGCCGGTCTCGTTCTCGCAGAACAGCATGTACGGCTCGGCCCCGTCGGGAGCCGGACTCGCGACCAGTTCCAGGTCGCCCAGGAACGGGTGGCCGATCGCGATCCGGCTGGTGCCGTCCTGTCGCAGCTCGGGCTTCGCGTCTTGGCGGTCATCCCAGGCCCAGGTGTTGCGGAACCAGGTGGTCGGCAGCACGTGGATGGTGTCTTGCTCGGGACCCGCGTTGGTGACCGTGATCCGCATCAGGATGTCACCGGGGTCGGCCTTGGCGTAACTGACCTCGGTGATCCAGTAGCGGTTCTCGTCGAAGACGCCGGTGTCGAGCAGTTCGTACTCGGGCTGCGTCCGGTCCCGCTGCTGGTTGGTGGTACGCAGGTCCTGGTAGGGAAACTCGCGTTGCGGGTAGTGGTAGCGCCAGCGGTTCCACGCGTGGCTCGGGATCGCGTCGAGGTACCACCAGTAGTCCTTGGCGTCTTCGCCGTGGTTCCCCTCCGGCCCGGTCAGGCCGAACATCCGCTCCTTGAGCATCGGGTCCCGGCCGTTCCACAGCGCGAGGCTCAGGCACAGCCGCTGCTCGACGTCACAGAAGCCCGCCATGCCCTCCTCGCCCCACCGGTAGGCGCGGGACCTGGCCTGATCGTGGGTCAGGTAGTTCCAGGCGTCCCCGTCGGGACTGTAGTCCTCGCGTACGGTGCCCCACTGACGTTCGGTGAGGTAGGGACCCCAGAGGTACCAGTCGCTGGCGCCTCTCAGACCCTCCGCCAGGTCCCCGAAGGTAGCGACCCGTTCTCGTTCAGCGCTCAACTGAGTCCCCCGCGTGTCGGTGATTCCCCGGATCCGGATATACCCGTAGGCGACGACCCGATTACGCTGCGCGGTTGCGATCAATCTCACGCGGCGCGGCGATGTTACCGTTGGGTATGCCACTCGCCTTCGAACGCCATGGCTCAGGACCGCCCCTGGTGCTCATCCACGGTCTGGGGCACCGCCGCCAAGGGTGGGACATCTTGCTCAGCCGGCTAACCCCGCACCGCGAGGTAATCACGCTTGACCTGCCGGGTCACGGCGAGTCTCCGCCGCTGCGGCTGGAGGGGAGCGACCCGATCACCGAAGTGGCGGCCGACATCGCGCTGCTGCTCGGCGAGCTTGGCCTCATCCGGCCGCACGTGGCCGGGAACTCACTGGGCGGAGCGCTCGCCCTGACCCTGGCGGCGAACGGTCACGCGGCCAGCGTCACCGCGCTATCCCCGGCCGGATTCTCCGCCCACCGCTACCAGATGACGTACGCGCACGCCGTGTTCACCGCGGCCCGGGCGGGTGCCCAGGTGCTGGAGCCCGTCGTTCCGGCGCTGGCGAAAAGCACGGCCGGCCGGGCACTGCTGTACGGACAGATGGTTCACCGGCCGCAGCGGGTCCCGCCTGCACAGGTCGCCGGTGACATCGCTAGCTTCGTCCGGGCCGGGGCGGCGATGCGCGCCTTCTTCACCGGACCGCAGGCCTTCACTCTGACGGTGGAAGTGCCGGTGACCATCGCCTGGGGCAGCAAGGACCGGATCCTGCCGCCGTCCAACGCCGTCATCGCCCGCCGCCGGCTGCCAGCCGCACGCTTCATCAAGCTGACCGGCTGCGGTCACGTACCCATGACCGACGATCCGGCGGCGGTCGCGCGGGTGCTCCTCGACGGCAGCCGGTAGCTGGTCGCCCGGGGCCTGCGCGGGCCCGCGGGGCCTGCGATACTCCTGTGACCTACGGGGCCCTGTGGGGTCTACCGTAGGGCCAGCGATGGCCCACCGCTGGTGCTATGCCGCTATCGATGGCCCATCGCTGGGGTCACGCCGAGGCGTGCCGTAGCCCGCTCCGCGCCTGAAAAATCACCTTATTTGGTCGATGTCGCTGATGGCCTGCTTGTTGTCTTGGTAGCGCACCGCGTGGAGGCCCGCTTTTATGGCACCGTCCACGCACGGCTGAGAGTCGTCGAGGAAAACCGTCCGTGCGGGCTCTGTCTTCAGTCGGGCACAAGCCAGAGCGTAGATCCGCAGGTCGGGCTTGCTCATTCCTGACTCGTGTGAGTAGACGATCTCGTCGACGAGGTCCTCGAAACCATAGGCCGTCTGTTCCCGTTCCCTGGCGCCGACGAAGCTGTTGCTCAGGATTCCCGTCCGGTACCGGGGACGGAGACGACGGGCGTACTCGATCAGTTCCGTGTTGGCTGTCCCCAGGTATTCGCGCCAGATGTCGGCCATGAACGCCTCGCGTTCCTCGTCATCGAGGCCGAGACGTTCCTGGACCGCCTGGCGGACGGCTTCTTCGCTGATCGTGCCGATGCTGCCGCCGCGCCAGACGTCGTGCATCCGGTCATCGAGTTCACCGGGCCCGAGGCCGAGGCGGGATTCCCAGTTTCACGGCCGGGTGGTTCACCTTGTGCTGGTGCGCCTTCGCAGACGCTGTCGGCGTAGGCCGGATCGGCGGCTTTGGTGAGGGCGAAGCGGTCAGGCTGCGGACGGCGAATGAAAGACCGACGACGACAAGCACGGCGACGACGGCCACGGTCAGGCGGATGCGTCCCCGCGACCACGTCTCGGGCTGGACGGGGCTGGAACTGAGCGCCGGGGAAGCTGGCCGCGCGGATCCAAGGGAAATCTCGGTTGAACGGTCAGCCTGGATCGCGTCGGCGGCCATCCACAACCTGCGGAAGGCGGGTGCGATCCGCGTCGTGACCCCGTCCATATCGGCTTCGATGATCCGCACGCCTTCGACTCGCCTGGCAGGCAGTCGCAGCACCAGCCCCTCGAAGACCCGGATGTCCCTGCCCGCACGGTCCCTTAGCGGCCCGCCACCTTCGAGTCCGTACCGCTCGGCGGTGGCTTCCGCGATGCGATACGCGATGGTCACCGGCCCGGTGGCACTGCCGTCTACCGCGCGGACGATGAGTTCCCCTGGCTCGGTGCCCGCCTCGGCTCGGCTCGCGTACTCAAGCAGGTAAGCCTCGTTCGCATCAGCGAGGAAATCCGGTACAACAATCGCCTGGAAGCCAGCCAGCTTCCCTCTGGCGATCGCGTACGGCCAAGCTCGCGCCGCCATCCGCTTACCCTTCCCGTGAGCCGGTGAAGTGCACGAGATGCGACTCAGGGAACTCCCGATCGAACTCGGAAACCCGGTCGTAGCAGTACCTGATGAGCTGCGCCACGGCCATCGGCGTCTTTGGCGACGTGGTAGCGGTCGGCTCGCCGCGCCGCCGTTCGAGACCGACGTCGAGGATGCCTAGCGGCAAGTGGACGTTCACCCGCACCGCTTTGGCCCACCCCATTAGGGCCGAACGATTTCGGGGCGCGTTCTGGGCCGCGATCACCGCGTCGGGGAGCGCACACGCGATGGGCAGTTCCACCCTTACCGGGTTGATCTGCTTGCCGGGCTTCTTGTGCATCTCGTCGCCTTCTTCGACGACGAACCCGCGACCCACCGAGCTAACCGGAATGAGCCGGCAGGTGCCAACAAGCTCCTGCGACTGGACAAACTTCGCAAATATCTCGATTTGCAGCAGTCGCTCGATTACCTGGCGGAAGGAGTAATGATCTTCGATGAGATCCCACTTGGTGAGGACAAAATTCACCGCCTTGCTGTGGTTGGAGAGCACTGCCAGCAGCGAACCCAGATCCTCGTGGAACTTGGGGCTTGGCCGACCCTCCAGGTAGTGCTTTACTTCGAGGCCGTCAAGTACGCCCATGAGCACGTCGGCACCGGCGAACCGGGCACGGAGCTTGGCGGTCTGGGGGTTCGGTGCGGCTCCTGACATCTCGCGTAGCGACTCACCTGCGAAGTCGAGGTAGGAGAACTTCGCGACCTCGGCGACCCCGCCCGCGGACTTTGCCTTGACGCTGAAGGGCCACTCCCGCAGGTCACCCTTTGCGGTGGCGACCGGGAACCCAGCATCGGTATCGGCCGTCGCGTTGTACAGGGCCAGAAGGCTGCTCGCGCTCTCCGGTGTGGTGTCAAGGAAGATGCCTTCCCGTCCTGGGACCCTCAGCTCGTGGAACATGCACCCGGAAAAGACGGTTTTCCCCGACGCTTCGAAGCCAACGAGAGCGAGCCTCAGGTCAAGCAGCCTGCGCCGCGTTCTCCGTCTGACGTAAACAATGCTGCCCGCGGCAAGCAGCACGACTAGAACCACGTATCCCATTTCCCCGCCCCTCACTCACGATCCCCATCCACTGGGATGTGCATGGGACATTAACGGCTTGTCAATACGTTTCCGCCTAGACGGGATAACGGAACGGTTCCTTTCACATTAGATTCCGGTCGGGATAGTGAGAGTTGGGCACATTACGCACTCTCGCGCAAACACCGGGCACGATTTAGGCGCCTTATGTCCTTATTTCGTGAATTGCACTAATGAACGCGCCCGTTCTTGCCGTTCGCCGTCGTCCCTTGCCAGCGCAGCATTTCGAGTGCGACACCCACGTTGAGAACGTTCTCCGAGAGCGGCCGGGGCAGCATCTCGTCGGCTCGCGCGAGGCGGCGCAGCAGCGTGTTTCGGTGCGTGTAGAGCCTGACCGCGGCGTGCGACGCGTTGCATTGCTCGGCGATGTAGACCCGGACGGCCTCGGTGACCTCGGTTCCGGCGCTCGCGAGCGATCCGAGGGTCCGCCGCACGAATTCCTCGGCGCCCTCCGGATCCGCGGTGAGCAGGGCGATGAGTTCTACCTCGCTGTAGCTGGCAAGCTGCCGGGCACACCCGAGGCGGGTCAGCATGCGCTGCACGGTGAGAGCATCGAGATAGCTCCGGCGGAACCCGTCCATCCCGGCAACGGTGGAACCGACGGCCACGTGGGCGGCCGATATGGCACCGATCGCCGCGCGAAGTCCCGTCATATCGGGCTGACCGTGTACCCACACCCAGCGCGTGGCCGCGCTGGCCAGCACAGTGAGCGGACGGCCATCCCCAGCGCTGCTGGCGATCAGCTCAGCGACACGGTCCAAGGCACTGAGGTCGGCGGCCTGATCGTCGCTCCACACGATGGCCGCGGTGTGCTGGCCGGTGAGCCGGTAGCCGAGGCGCTGTTCGGCAAGAGCCCGCGAGATAGGCGCGCCGTCCAGCAGCAGGCTGACGGTCTCGCGCCGCTCCGCGTGAGTGCCGCGGGTGAGTTCGTCGCGCTCGCGGGCGATCTGGGCGGAGATCGCCGCGAGGGTGTCATCCACGAAGGTCGAGATGGAACGGCACGAGACGTCGAGCAGTTCGCTCAGTTCGCCGGGGTCGGAGGTGAGTGAGAAGCAGACCTGGATCCACAGCCGGAGCGCCACGGCCTGGCCGACCCGGTAAGCGTCCAGCGCGGACTCGTTGAATCCGCGGCGGACCAGGTCACGGGCAATCGTTAGCGGCGCGTCCCCTAGGTTCGCCGGGACGCGCTCGCCGGGTGCGCGCAGGTTGGCGGTGGCCCAGTGCAGCAGGTTAGAGCGATTCGTAAGCCGGGTGGCGGCCGCGAGCACTGGGTCGTCGGCGACCTGCCGCTGGTGCGGCCCGGACAACGTCGCCTCGTCGAGTTCGTCCAGCCAGCGATCTGGCGGGTGCAGGGCGAATTCCGCGCCCTGGCGGATGAGCTCTCGGACACGCGGCGACGGAGGGTCCCACGACACAAGGCCAGGCTAGTCAACATGTGGTGCAGAATGCCACAATTAGAAAACAGAGCGATGCACTTTGTGCTATCAGCCAATCCCTTCGGGTGGCATCATGGGTATGGTCGGCGATTCCTTCCGTCGTTGGGAGCTAACCTCATGCCTTCGGCTTCCCCTCTCGCGACCGCTGCCGACGTCGACGTTCTCATCGTCGGCGCCGGCGTCTCCGGTATCGGCGCCGCGTACTACCTGCGGCGCGAGCACCCGCGGCGTAGCTACCTGATCCTGGAAGCACGCGATGCGTCGGGCGGAACCTGGGACCTGTTCCGGTACCCGGGCATCCGGTCGGACTCGGATCTGCACACGTTCGGCTATGAGTTCAAGCCCTGGCGCGACGAACACGCGATCGCGAGCGCCGACAAGATTCTCGCGTACGTCCGCGAGACAGCCAGCGAGTACGGCATCGACGGCGAGATCCGCTACCACTCCAAGGTGACCAGCGCGTCGTGGTCGTCTCAGGACGCTCGGTGGACGGTCGAAGTCCAGCACACCGATACCAGCGAGCGAACCACGATGACATGCAACTGGATGTTCTGCGCGGGCGGCTATTACCGGTACGACGAGGGCTTCACGCCGCGTTTCGAGGGGCGCGAACGGTTCCGCGGGCCGATCGTCCACCCGCAGCAATGGCCCGAGGACCTCGATTACACCGGTAAGCGAGTGCTCGTCATAGGTAGCGGCGCCACCGCCGTCACCCTGCTTCCCGCGATGGCGGACACCGCCGCGCACGTGACGATGCTGCAGCGGACACCAAGTTACGTCATGTCGCTGCCGGCGAAGGACAAGCTAGCGAACCGGCTCCGCGGGCTGCTCGGCGAGGACCGCGGCTACGCGATCACGCGCCGCAAGAACATCATCCAGCAGCAGACTCTCTGGCGGTTCTGCCAGAAGTACCCGAGGGCCGCGCGCAGGCTAATCCGCAAGCTCAACGTGAAGATGCTGCCCGAGGGGTATCCGGTGGATGAGCACTTCAATCCGCCGTACAACCCGTGGGATCAGCGGCTGTGCTTCGTACCGAACGGTGACCTGTTCAAGGCCATCCGCGCCGGACGCGCATCGGTAGTCACGGACCGCATCGCGACATTCACCGAGAATGGTGTCCTGCTTGAGTCCGGCCGGGAGCTGGAAGCGGACATCATCGTGACGGCGACGGGCCTGAACGTCCAAGCGATGGGCGGCATGTCGCTGACCGTGGACGGTGCGACGGTAAGCCTGCCAGATACGATCGCGTACAAGGGCATGATGCTGTCCGGCGTGCCGAACTTCGCCTACGCGATCGGCTACACCAACTCCTCCTGGACGCTGAAGATCGGGCTGTTGTGCGAGCACTTCTGCCGCCTGCTCACGTATATGGACGCCCACGGCTACGACACGGCGCGACCCGAACCGGCCGACCTGGCGATGCCCACGCGGCCATTCATGAACTTCGCCGCTGGCTACATCCAGCGCTCGATCGACCAGTTGCCGCGCCAAGGTAACCGGGCCCCCTGGCTGACCTCGATGAGCTACGCCAATGATGTCAAGTTGCTGCGCCGCCTGCCGGTCCAGGATCCGGAGCTGCTCCTGTGCCGAAGCCAGGCCCGCGTGCCCGGTCCCGCGGCGGAGGTTGTCGCCTTATGGACAGGTTCGACTTCACTCGCGGCACCGCGATTGTCACCGGGGCGGCCAGCGGTATCGGTGAGCAGCTCGGTTACGCGCTCGCCCGCCGGGGAAGTGCGCTGGCCCTGGTCGACCGGGACGCCGAGCGACTAGAACGGGTCGCCAAGACGGTGGGAACCATCAGCGACCGGCCGTTGACCTGCTACGTCACCGATCTCTCCGACGAGGTAGCCACTCACGCCCTCGGCGATACGCTCGCCGCCGCCCATCCGGATACCACCCTGCTCATCAACAACGCCGGAGTCGCTCTCGGCGGAACCTTCGAGCAGGTCAGCGAGGAGGAATTCGACTGGCTTCTCGCGATCAACCTGCGTGCCGTGATCACCCTGACCCGGGCGTTGCTACCGGTGCTGCGCGCCAATCCCGGATCGCATCTAGTCAATGTCTCCAGCCTTTTCGGGCTGATCGCGCCGCCTGGCCAGGTCGCCTACGCCACCAGCAAGTTCGCCGTCCGCGGATTTACCGAGGCGCTGCGAGCCGAACTCGCCCGCGACGTCGGTGTCACGGTGGTGCATCCTGGCGGAATCCGGACCCGGATCGCCGAGACAGCACGAGTGGCCGTCGGTGCCACCGTCGCTCAGGAGGCGGCCACAAAGGCCGCCTTCGCACGGCTACTGACCTACCCGCCCGACCGCGCCGCCCAGGAGATCGTCGCCGCCGTCGAAACCCGCCGTCCGCGGCTGCTCATCTCGTCCAGCGCCCGCATCCCCGACCTGATGGCCCGGATATCCCCGACCCGGTACCCGGAACTGCTGAAGATCGTCACCCGCCTGCAGAACCGCCGACGCTGACTCCGGAACTGCTTTCTTGAGTCCTGTCCGCGTCTTTGTTGCGGGCGAGTTCGAGTAGGGTCCCGACCGCCGTTTCGAGTGGACGAGTGTCCCGGTGGACCTGGGCGAGGAGAAGACCGCCCTGCAGTGTGGCGAGGAGGGTCAGGGCGAGGGCGTCCGGGTCGGTGCCGTGCGCGAGGTGCCCGGCGTCATCCAGTCGGCGCAGCCCGTCCGTGATGGCCGTCTGCCACTGCCCGAATCCACTGGCCAGCAGCGCGCGGGCGCGCGGGTCGGTCTCCGCGAGTTGCCCGGCCAGCGAACCGAGGGGACAGCCGCCCTTTCCCCCGCCGTTTCTGGCCTGGGCGATCACCATGTCACGCCAGGTCCTCAGTCCCTCGGTGCTACCGAGGTCGGCCTGCCGCTGATTGCCGGAGATGACGTCGGCCTGGTGGGTGATGACCGCCTGGACGAGCTCGTCCTTGTCGGGGAAGTAGTGGTACATCTGCGATCCGCTGACTTCCGCCGCCGCTTTGACGTCATCCAGCGTGGTGCCCGCCACGCCCCGCTCGTAGATCAGCCGTGCGGCCGCCTCCACGATCCGGGCCCGGGTCCGCTCCCCTTTAGGGGTGAGTCTCGGCCGGCTCTGTCCCTCGCCTTCCATGGCGTTCACGGTACCAGCTTTATGAGTTTGACAACCCAGTCTAAGCACGCAATAGTGGGTTATGCAACTCATTATCAATGGCTGGGGAGACACATCGTGATTCTTGTGACGACTGCGGGGAAGGTCGGCGGCGAGACGGTCCGGCTGCTACGCGAGCAGGACGTGCCGGTCCGAGTGCTCGTGCGGGACCCGGCGAAGGCGCCTGACTTGGGTGGCGCGGAGATCGCCGTCGGCGACCTGGATGTGCCAGCGAGCATCGATGACGCAATGAAGGGCGTCAGCGGGGTGGTACTGGTCAGCCCGGCCGTGCCGGTCCAGGAACTGAACGTCGTTGCCAGCGCCGCCAAGGCTGGCGTAGCGCACATCGTCAAGGCGACCAGCAAGGCCTCGGCCGACTCGCCCATCGCCCGGCGGCGTGGACAGGCCAAGATCGAAGCCGGGCTAGCCGCCTCCGGAGTGCCCCACACGCTGCTACGGTCCAACGCCTACATGCAGAACTTGCTAACCCTGGCTCCAGCGATCGCCGCGACGAGCAGCTTCGGGTCCGCGGCGGGCAAGGGCCGCACCGGCTTGGTCGACTCCCGCGACGTCGCGGCCGTGGCCGCTGAGATCGCGGCCTCGCCGACCGTGCACGCTGGCAAGGCCTACTGGCTTACCGGGCCGGAACTGGTCTCCAACTACGACGTGGCCGCCGTGCTGTCGAAGCTGCTCGGCAGGACCATCGTCTACCGAGAGCTCACCTTCGAGGAGAACAAGGACGCGATGATTGAGGCCGGCGTCCCGGAGCCGATCGCGGAGATGAACGCCCAGGCATTCAGTCTCACCGCAGAAGGCGACGCCGAGTGGATCACCGATGACGTCCCGTCCATCCTCGGCCGCCCGGCCCGCTCCTTCGAGCAGTTCGCCGCTGACCACGCCGCCGCATTCTCCTAGGCCCAGATCGCCTGGATGACCTGATCGGGGGTCTCCAGCTGCGGGGAGTGGCCGGTGTCGGGCAGCAACTGGAACCGGCTAGCCGGGATTGCAGCGGCGTAGGCGCGCCCGTAGTCGGCGTCAACGATCCCGTCGCTGCGGCCCCACAGCACCAGGGCGGGGACCTTGACCGATCCGAGACGCTCCGCGAGGGTCGGATCGATCATGGCGGTGCCCGCGTACACGCGGATGGCGGCCCGGTTGCCCGCGGCGATCGCCTGCGCGGCTGGCGGCAGGGTCGCGGGGTCGATGCGGAACGGCTCGGGATTGTGGAAGCTGCGCTGGAAGACCTGGTCCAGGGTGAGGGAGAAGAAGTCGGCCACCGGGTGGCCCGGTACCTCGATCCCGACCGCGTCGATCAGCACAATGCCGCTGACGCGCGACGATTTCAGCAGCGCGATCTCCGCGGTGATCCAGCCTCCGATGGAGTTACCGATGACGGTGACGTTCTCAAGGCCGAGCTGCAAGAGCAGCGCGTTGTACAGCGCGGCCAGCCCGCCGATGGAGTTCAGCCCCTCGGGCCTAGGGGTGCCGTCGAAGCCAGGGTGGGTCGGCGCCAGCACGCGTACGTCGTGGGCGGCGGCGAACTTCTGCGCGAATCCGGTGACCGACTGCGGGCCAGCTCCGCCGTGCAGGAGCAGGAACGGCTGCCCGGACCCATAGTCGGCGACGGTCACCTCGACCGGACCTATCCCGGTCAGGTCCACGGTGTGAATAACGGCGTTCATCGGTCTCTCCTTGGTTATCACTGATCCCGCGCGCCGACTGGCCGGTGCTAGGCGAAGTCGGTGGCCGGCTCGGTGGCGTAACGGCTCATCGCCTGGATGGTGGCCTCAGGGGTGAGCGCCTGGCCCCCGGCGATCATGTCGCGCAGGTCGTGGAAGTACTCGACGTACAGATCGGGAGTGAAGGTGTTGAGAATCACGGTGGTCTCGCCAGTCGGGTTGGCAAAGGTGTGCGGCGCGCCCGGAGGGATCATGACCAGGGTTCCGGCGGGTGCGTCGTAGACGGTCTCGCCGACGGTGAACCGCGCGGTACCGGACACGACATAGAAGCCTTCGTCGTGGCGGGCATGGCGGTGCTGGGGTGGCCCGTCGGTGTGCGGAGCGATAGTGATCTCGCCCATTCCGAGCCGGTGCCCCGTGGTCGAGCCGTCCTCCAGGATCCGCATCTGGGTCGAACCGAGCTGGATCGACTCGCCGCCGTCCGGGCCGACCACCGAAACCTGTGCCATTGGGAAGCTCCAATCGAGACGGCTGACTCTCTTTGTGAGAGTTGACTCTTATGAGCGTAGCACGCCAGCCACTTCATGCAAGTCGACTCTCATGAGGCGATCTAGAGGCGCCACGGCTCTCGGCTGGCCCGGTGCGGGGAACCAGTCCAGGCGGGCGACCCCGGCCGGGGTGGGGATCAGTTCCTCGACGGCTCCGGCTGCCGTCTGCTTCAGGTTGCTCACTGTGCGCCGCTGGCAGTTTCGTGGGCCGTCTCCGTCCGCGCGGTGCTGGCGAACCTGGTAAGGAACCGGGCGATCGGCTCGGCGACCGTCCGGTCCCCCGGGATGACGTGGCCGCCACCGTGCTCTAGGACCAGCGGGTCGGTGAACCGGCTGACGAGCTTGAGCGAGTCTGACCGGGGCACGATCCCGTCGTTGCGGCCGATCACGTGGACCGAGGGGATCGTGAGCGGGCGCGGGAACAGGTCGGCGTGCTGCGGCAGGAAGCTGGTGAATCCGCCGACCATGATCGCGAATCCGCCCCGCGCTCAGCTGGCCGGCGATCCAGTCGCGGGTGCGCTCCCATCCGCTGAAGCCGTCATGCCACCAGCCGAAGTCACCCGAGGCCAGTGACGGTGCGTCGATGTATACGAATTCGACGTTCGCGGGAAGCGAGCCGGCTAGTGCCGCCATCTGACGGCGCAAGATCGCGCCGGTCCCGTGATACCCGTGCAAGCACAGCACACGCAGGTCTGGCATGGGTGACCTCCGGTCTGCGAAAGGCTGGATGCGGGCTGTCCGGTCCCGCCAGCTGTCAGAGAGCGTGATGGACCGCTTCGAGTTGATGCTCCGCCACCGGTTCAGCGGCGTGACCTCATCCTGCCGCCGAGCTTTGCTATATGTCCAACAAGTGGATTTACTAGAAATGATAAATTCTGTGCATGGCAATCTCGCTGCGCCAGCTTGAATACTTCGTCACCGTCGTCGATGAGGGCTCATTTACCCGGGCCGCCGAACTGCTGCAGATGAGCCAACCGGGCCTGTCCCATCAGATCCAGGCTCTGGAGCGCGAACTCGGTGGCCCGCTGCTGGAACGCCTACCGCGAAAGGTGCGCCTAACGCCGGCTGGCCGCACCGCCCTGCCGCACGCACGAGCCAGCTTGGCCCACGCCGAGCGCGCCAGCAGCGCCGCCCGGCGGGCGTCAGGAGTCCAGACCGGCGAATTGCACGTGGGCACCCTGTACTCGATCAGCACCGGAGTCCTGCCCGGCGCCCTGCGCACCTGGCGACGCAGTTACCCCGAACTCCAGGTCCATCTCGTTGAACTGCGCCACACCGACGACCTGATCGCCGTCATGGAGGCCGGACAGGCCGACGTAGCAGTCGGACCGACCCCGCCCGGCTGGGACGGCCCGGTCCGGGAGATCGGCGTGGAAGAGTTCGTTGTCGCCGCCGCTCCGGACACGGACCTGCCGGTCGATCCGCCACGGGTCCGGATGGCCGACCTGGCCGAACATGACTGGGTGCATTACACCAAGCCCAGCGGCCTGTCCGACATCCTCGACGGCGCCTGCTCCCGTGCCGGATTCCAGCCCCGGCTGTCGGTGCGCACCGAACAAGGGCCGTCCGCGCTCAACCTGGCCCGGGCCGGCCTGGGCCTGGCCCTGGTCCCGGGCAACATCGTCCCGCCGCACTTCGACGGCATCCTGCTGCGCCCTGACCCCCCGGTACGCCGACCGCTGTCCGTCTACACCCGGGTCCGTCCCGACCCGATCACCGCCGCCTTTGTCGCCGCGATCGCGGTCGAAACTCTCGTGACACCACCCCACATCACCGCCCGGCTCGGGCAGACGGCCAACGCCTGACAAGCACGGTACGCATTCAGGAGGCATCCACTATGTCCGCCATCCCCGCCGATCCCCCGTCGAGCGACCGCGCTATAGAAAACCTGATCGCAACCTATGCAGAACTCGTCGACAACGGTGACTTCGCCGGTCTCGGCGCGCTGCTGGCCGACGCCACCTTCACCGGCAGTGGCGCCTCGGTCAGCGGCGCGGACGCCATCGAGCAGATGTTCCGTAACATGCTGATCGTCTATGACGACGGCACGCCACGGACCAAGCACGTCACCACCAATGTCATCGTCGATGTGGATGAAGAGGCAGGCACGGCCGCCGCTCGTTCCTACGTGACCGTGTTCCAGGCCCGGCCTGGTCTGACACTGCAAGCCATCGTGGGCGGTCGGTACCAGGATCGTTTCGAACGCCGCGACGGTCACTGGCACTTCACCGAACGGCGGGTCCGGATCGACCTGGTCGGTGATCTGAGCGGTCATCTTCATCAGGCCTGACAGTCCGTATGGTCCGCTCAGGCGGCAGGTCTCGCCCCGGCGGGAAATGCCAGTGACAGTCGCCGGCGCCGACTGGTACAAGCGAGGGATGACTGCTGATGCCCTGGGCATGCTGGACCGCTTGCTTGCCGAGCGAGAATGCGAACGCCTGATCATCGACTTCGTGCATCGCCTGGATCTAGGACAGCCCAGCTCCGTAGCAGAACTCTTCACGCCGGACGGAGTCTGGGAGTGGCCCGACGGCGAGCGCCGCGTCGAGGGCCGCGAAGCCCTGCAACGCTATTTCGGTTCCCGTCCCTCTGACCGGCTGTCGCGGCGCATGATGACCAACATCCTTGTCACTGTGACATCGGCGACGACGGCGAGCGCAACCTCGTACCTGACCACCTACCGCGTCGACGGCTACGCCGGTGGCATGTTGGCACCCCGGCTCCCGGTGAACATCGGACACTACGAGGACACCTTCCGCAAGGTCGCGGGCAACTGGCTCCTCGTCCGGCGCGTCACGTTCCTTGTCTTCGGGAGCAACACCGAACGCCTACCTTCGCCCGTTGCTGACCGCGAGACTGGCTCCCGACCCAGCACTTAGAACCGGAACGGGCTCCACCCTGCTGTAGGGCTAAGGTCGACGCACGGTGCGGAGCGCGACGGTTACCAGCGGCAGGGTGAACTCGCCGGTCGAGGTCGCTGGCTGACGTCGACTCTGCTCCTGTTTCCACCCGGCAACGCTATTTGGTGCTCGGGTCAACCAGAGATACCGCCGTCGGAAGTACTGGGCGCTGCGTTCAGGGGTACGTTCCGCTCATGGCAGTGTTCACGTTGTGGAGTGCACCGCGAGCACGATCGACGGCTTTCTTTCGATCGATGGTTGAGCGGGGCGACATGACGGTACTCCACGAACCGTTCTGCAATCTAAGGGACTACGGCGTGCGTGATGAGACGCATAGCATGAGCGTTTTCCTGAAGGACACCCCACCGACCAGCGAGCACTTCCGGGACGTGCTCGCTGACCAGCGCTTCCTCGCTGAGGCCCGGCATGCATTCCTGATCCGCCGTCCCGAGGAGATCGCAGCGTCGAACTATGCGCTGTGGCCCGGTATGAACATCCACTCAATCGGGCTCGAGAGGTTGTGCGAGTTGCAGGCCGCTGTCCGCGACGCTGGAGGGAACGCTTCGGTTGTCATCGACTCTGACGACCTCGTGTCACGACCTGAAGCGACGATAGCGGCGTACTGTGCCGCGGTCGGACTGCCCTTCAATCCACGGGCGCTCACCTGGGAGCCCGGTGATCGGCCCGAGTGGCGCCGGTCCGAACGCTGGCACGTGGACGTCAGCACCAGCTCCGGCTTCGAGCGGCGCGAGCGCGTGTACCCGCACACCGTCGAGAACTCCCGCGACCTGGCCCGGTTCGCCGCCCATCACCAGCCGTTCTACGAGCGGCTTTATGCCCAGCGGCTGGACGTTACGCCGTGGGAGCAACGGTAGAGTTCCTAGCCCTGCGGCCAGCGGTGATATCCAAGCGAGCGCGTCAACAAAGAAGGCCCTCTCCGGCATCGGAGGGGCCTTTGAGCTGGCGCGCTCGGAGGGACTCGAACCCCACTTCTGATCCGTAGTTAGAAGGTCAGCGTCCCGCCGAAGTCCGAAAGGGCAGGTCAGGGTCCATGCGGCATCCTAGTAGACCGCCTGAATCCAACGCCGTCCGACCAGTCTGTGAGAGGGCGGCCTGGGTACTGGACCAGGGGTAGATGGGTTACGCTACTTTTTCTCATCCTCGGTTGCGCCATCGCCACTATTGCCGTCGTCGCCTCGTGCACTGGCCATCCGTGCCCCGGATGCAGCTAGTAAGCTGCTGGAACAGCTGGGTTGCCATCGAACGTACACCGGTCACCATCGCGGCAGACCGAACCCTCACCACTCGCGCGGCGCCGGGTCATACCGCATCCCTCTCCCTCGATGACGAGCTAGTGTCGGCCCTCACGGACCTGCACAAGCTCCAGACGAAGGCGAGCGAGAACGCCGGAACGGACTACCGCGACGGAATCGAAGACTTCGATTGGTATGTCTCGGGTGACGAATGGTTGCCCTGACTCAGCCACTTTCCGGGGTTGCTTTTTTACTAGAGCCACGTAATGGTTGGAAAAAGTGGCATTTAGCCAACTAGGGCATTCGAGGGCATGAGCAGTAGTCCCGAGTCGGCGTCCTGCAGCCGTCAGGCAGTTCGGAAACCGGGCGCGAGCGCGAGCGCGGTTGAGCGTGGCTTCCGGCCGGACATCCAGGGCGTGCGCGCGATCGCCGTGTCGCTGGTCGTCGTCTACCACTTGTACCCGTCCGCGCTGCCGGGCGGGTTCGCGGGCGTTGATGTCTTCTTCGTCATCTCCGGGTTCCTCATCACTGGTCACCTGTGGCACACCTGCCAGGAGGCCGGGCGGCTGAGCCTGGCCGAGTTCTGGGGGCGCCGGGCCCGGCGGCTGGTCCCGGCTGCCGCCCTGGTGCTCGCCGTCACCTGGGGCCTGTCGTACTGGGTGCTGCCATCATCTGAGCTGGCGACCACCGCGCGGCAGATCCGGGCCAGTGCGCTGTACTACCAGAACTGGCAACTGGCCAGCGACGCGGTCAACTACCTGCAGCAACACGCCGCGGCAACCCCGGTGCAGCATTACTGGTCGCTGTCGGTGGAGGAGCAGTTCTACCTCGTCTGGCCGCTGCTGTTCCTCGTCGCGCTGTTCATCGCACGGCGCGCCGACGGCGCGGCGCGCCGGACCACGCTGGCGCACCGGATCGTGTTCACGCTGACCGCCGGCGTGGTCGCCGCCTCGCTCGCGTACTCGGTCCACGAGTCCTCGGTCGACCCGGCGCAGGCGTACTTCGTCACGACCACCCGGATGTGGGAGCTGGGCCTTGGCGGCCTGCTGGCGCTGCTGCCCGCCAGCGTCACCGAGCGGGTAGCCAGGCACGGCTGGCTCGGCTGGGCGGGGCTGGCCATGATCGTCGCGTCGCAGTTCGTCCTGAACGGATCGACCCCGTACCCCGGCTGGATCGCGCTGCTGCCTGTGGGCGGCACGCTCGCGCTGATCGCCGGGGGGTCGGCGGCGGGGCGCTGGTCCCCGTGGCGGCTGACGTCGGCGCGGCCGATGGTGTTCCTCGGCGGCATCTCGTACTCGCTGTACCTGTGGCACTGGCCGCTTATCGTCTGCTGGACCGCGTGGCGCGGAGCGAGCCCCGGCGTGCTCACCGGGCTACTCCTCATCGCCGTCTCGGTCATCCTCGCCTGGCTGACCAAGATCACCGTCGAGGACCGGGTCCGGCTCGCCCCCTTCTTCGTCCGCCACAGGTGGCGGTCGGTATCGACGGCGCTGGCCGCCGTGGTCCCGCTCGCCCTGGTAACGGCGTTCCTCGTCACTCAGCCGGGCCCGTGGAACGGCAGGCTGGAACCCAGTTACCCTGTCGCCCAGCCGGGCCCGTCGCACGGCAGGCCGGAACCCAGGCTGGAAC
>JBEKHI010000187.1:0-15278 GCA_050012355.1 Streptosporangiaceae bacterium
ATGCCGGAGCAGCGCACCGACGGACACGTGACCCTGCTGGTGGCGGAGTACCTGGCGGGCCGTGAGCGGGCCACGTTCGAGGAACTGCACGCGTTCGTGCGGAGGGTCGCCGTGGAACATAAGACATACTGGCGCAAGGGCGTGACCGAGCCAGGAGCGGAGATCGAGCTACTTGGCATCGCGCTGGAGAAGCTGGTGGCGCTCCGGCTGGCGACGGTCGAGGGCAGGGTCGTTCGCGGCCGGCCGGCGATCGCGCGCTTCGCTCTGGACGAGCCCGTTATCCGGGAAACTAGAAAGGCCGACCATGCTGCCAGCGCCCTGTTCTGAGCGGTGGAAACCGCTCCGCGCCGGGATCGTGGACCTCTTCTACTACGACGCCGAGGAGTTCTGGTTCCACGACGGCCGGCTGCTGCTGCGCGGCAACAACGGCACCGGGAAATCGAAGGTGCTGGCGCTGATCCTCCCGTTTCTGCTGGATGGTGAGCTGCGACCGGAACGCGTGGAGCCTGACGGTGACCGTCAGAAGCGCATGGAGTGGAACCTGCTGCTCGGCGGAAAGCACCCGCACCCGGAGCGACTCGGCTACAGCTGGCTGGAATTCGGCCGGCTCAGCGAGGACGGGACCGCCGAGTTCCGTACGATCGGCTGCGGTCTGAAGGCCGTCGCCGGGCGTGGCATCGTGCGGCACTGGTTCTTCGTCACCTCGCAGCGGGTCGGGCCCGACCTGCGGCTGCTGCCGGAGACCAGGGTGCCGCTGACCAGGGAGAAGCTCCGCGAGGAAGTCGAAGGCCACGGCCTGGTCTACGACCGGGCCTCCGATTACCGGCGGGCGGTCGACGAGGCGCTGTTCGGGCTGGGGGAGCACCGGTACGAGGCGCTGATCAACCTGCTGATCCAGGTCCGCCAGCCGCAGCTGTCCAAGAAGCCCGACGAGAAGCTGATGTCGCGGGCCCTGTCCGAGGCGCTGCCGCCGCTCGACGTGGCGCTCGTCACGACGGTCGCCGAAGCGTTTCGCGGGCTGGACGAGGAACGCGACGCGCTGACCGCGCTGAAGGAGGCACAGACCGCCGCGGAGCAGTTCCTGCACCACTACCGCCGCTACGCGACGATCGCCGCCAAGCGCAAGGCGGCCGGCCCCCGGCTGGCGCACAGCAGGTACGAGCACCTGGGCAGGGACCTGAACGAGGCCGAGGAGGCGTACGCCGCGGCCGAGCGGGAGCTGAATTCAGCCGAGCGAGAGCTCACGGAGCTGGAGGAACGGCGGACGACGCTGGAGGCGCGGCGGCGGGCGCTGCAGGAAAGTCCCGAGATGCGGGACGCCGAGCGGCTGGAGCAGATGCGGGACGAGGCCGGTCGCAGGGACAAGACAGCCACGCTCAGGGAAACCGACCGGGACCGGCTGACCGGTGATGTGCAGCGCCGCGAGCAGCAGGCGCAGACAGCGGCGCGCCGGGCGGACGAGGCCCAGGTCAAGCTGGACGGCGTGCGGCACGAGGCGGAAACCACCGCGGACGCCGCGCGACGCGGCGACGCGCACCGGCAGGCCGTCACGGAATGGGAGCAAGACCTGCCACGGGCGCGCCGCGGCACCGAGGAGATCGCCGAGCGGCAGGGCCACGCGGTTGCGCGGATGGAGGAGCTACTCGCGGAGGCCACCCGCCGTCGCCAGGCGCTGATCCGTGCCCAGGAGGAGACGGACCGGCTTACGGCGGAGATCCAGGCGGCCACTGAACAGGTCGCGGCGGCCGAACGCGGCGCTGCCGATCGCGCGGCGGAACTGGCCGACGCGTACCGCGGCTGGCTGCATGGCCTCGTCGAGCTGCGCATTTCCGGTCATGACGAACTGGTGGAATCGTTGATCGGCTGGGCGGCGGCCGGTGACGGCCCCAACCCGGCCGCCGGGATGGTCGATGACGCGGCGCGCGCCACCGGCGCGGAACTCGGCCGCCAGGAAGAACGGCTGTCCGCTCAGCGGATCGGGCACACCCAGCACGCCACCGAGCTTGAGACCGAGATCGGCCGGCTGCGGTCCGGCGGGCACGACATCCCGCCGACCCCGCACACCCGGGAGGCTGGCGTACGCGACGGGCGTCCCGGCGCGCCGCTGTGGAAGGTGATCGACTTCGCGCCCGGGCTCGACGAGCCCGAGCGGGCCGGCCTGGAGGCGGCGCTTGAGGCGTCGGGGATTCTCGACGCCTGGGTGACGCCCGCCGGGGAGCTGGTTCTCGGGGACGTCGTCCTGGTCAGCGGGGCCGCGCCGGTCGATGGACCGTCGTGTGCCAGCGTGCTCGTGCCCGCGGTCAACGCCGACGACCCGATGGCCTCGGCGCTGACCGAGGGATCGGTGCGCGTCGTTATGGAGGCTATTGGTCTTGGTGGCGGCGGTGCCGCCTGGATCGACACGGATGGACGCTGGGCGAACGGGGTGCTGGCCGGCGCATGGTCGAAGGACGGCGCGGCGTACATCGGAGAGGGCTCGCGGGAGGCGGCGCGGCGGGAACGGATCGCGCGGCTGTCGTCGGAACTGGGGGACGTGCGCGCGCTGATCGCCGAGGCCGATGCGGCGCTGGCCGAGCTTAAGGTTCGGCGTGCGCGCCTGGATGCCGAGCACCGGGCGCTGCCGTCGGACGCCGGGGTACGGGACGCGCACACCATCGTCGCGCAGCAGCGGAGGTCGCGGGAGACACTTCGGGCGCGGCTTGCCGATGCCGAGGACCAGCAGACTCTGCGTGCTTCCGAGCTGGGTGAGGCCGTCGTGCGGGCCGGTGATTTCGCGGCCGACACCGGACTGCCCTCCGACGAAGCCGAGCTTGCCGCTGTGAAGGAAGGGGTGGCGGCGTACCGGTTGGCGCTGGCGGCCTTGTGGCCGGCCGCGGAGGCGTTCCAGCTGGCCGAGCACGCGGCGCGGGAAGCGGCCGCCGAGCTTACCGCGGTGCGGCACCGGCTGACGGAGACAGCCGAGCTGGCCGCGATGGCCCGGCAGGAGGCGGCCGAGGCCGCGGCGATCTACCGGGCGCTGAAGGAGACCGCCGGTCAGGCGGTCGACGAGCTGTTCCGGCAGCTTGAGGAGGTCCGCCGTGACCTGGAGCTGCGTTCTGCTGCCGAGCGGAGCGCGCGGAACCAGGAGCGGGAGGCGCTGGAGGCGCGCGGTTCGGCGGACGGTCGGCGGACGACGTTGCGGACCGAGATCGAGGAGGCCATCCGGGTCCGGGATCTCGCCGTCGTCGAGTTCCAGTCGTTCGCGGCGACCGGGCTGCTGCGGGTGGCGTTGCCCGATATGGAGATCCCCTCGCTGGACGAGCCTTGGGCGGCGTCGCCGGCGGTGGTGCTGGCACGGTCGGTCAACGCAGACCTTGAGCCGGTCGACGACGGGGACGGGCCATGGGATCGCGTGCAGAAGAAGGTGTCAGAAGAGCACAAGCTGCTGTCCGACGCGATGATGCGGCACGGTCACTCGGCGGGCCTGGCCGTGCGGGATGGCGTCATGGTGGTCGATGTCGTCTTCCAGGGGCGGTCACACGATGTGCCCGGCCTGGCTGCCGCGCTGGGCGAGGAAGCCGACCAGCGGGCGCGGCTGCTGTCAGCGCGGGAGCGGGAGATCCTGGAGAACCACCTGCTCAACGAGGTTGCCGGGACGATGCACGAGCTGATCACCGCGGCCGAGGCTGAGGTCACGGAGATGAACGCCGAGCTCTCGTCCCGGCCCACGTCCACCGGGATGAAGCTGCGGCTGATCTGGCAGCCGGTACGGGACGCGCCGGAGGGCTTCGACCGGGTGCGCGGCAAACTGCGTCAGACGGTCGACGCGTGGTCGGCGGCGGACCGGGAAGCGGTGGGGTCCTTCTTGCAGTCCCGGATCAATTTCGAGCACGCGAACCATCCGGAGGCAGGGTGGACCGAGGCGCTGACGCTAGCCCTTGACTACCGGCGGTGGCATGAGTTCGTCGTCCAGCGGTATCAAGATGGCCAGTGGCGGCCGGCGGTCGGGCCAGCGTCGGGTGGTGAGCGTGCCTTGGTGGCGTCGGTCCCGTTGTTCGCGGCGGCGTCGTCGCATTACAAGTCCGCGGGCAATCCGCACGCGCCGCGGCTGATCGCGCTGGACGAGGCGTTCGCCGGGGTGGACGACGATTCACGAGCCAAGTGCCTCGGGTTGCTCGCGACGTTCGACATGGATGTCGTGATGACTTCTGAGCGCGAATGGGGGTGCTACCCCCAGGTGCCCGGCCTGGCAATCTGCCAGCTGGCACGTCACGACGGAGTCGACGCCGTGCTGGTGACCCCGTGGCGATGGGATGGTCACGAGAGGCGCCGGGCAGACGTCGCGTGAGCGGTGATCAGCTATCCCGGTTGCTGGGCGGGTCGGAGCTGGAATGGATCGTGCGGCGGGCGCGGGACCGGCTGTCGCAGGGTCGGCCGTTGACTGGGTCGATCGCGCTGTCTGATGCGTCCGCCGACCAGCGTCGCGCAGCGGAACGGTTGACCGGGCGACGGGCGGGATCCGGTTCGTCGCTGTCGGTGTCACTAGACGAGATCGACCGCATCGTGCGGTCAAGCGGCGCGGCGGAAGGCGGCCTCGCCGAAGCCGTGGTGCTGCTCACCGGGCCGGTTGACGACCTGCGCGCGTCACGCGCCGCGACATCGGCGGCGTGGGCGGCCGCGTTCGCTTCGCTGGATTCGGTTGTGCTTTCACGGCCGGAGCTGGGGGCTTGGCGGGTATGGCTCGACGCCACCGGGCTGGTCCGGCGGCTAGCGCCGTCACCGGAAGCGGCGGGCGTACTGCTCGGGCAGGTCGCCGATGCCATCCGGCGGCTTCCCTCGGCCGGGGTCCCGATCGGTCGGCTCGCGGCGGAATGCTGCGGAGACGCGCACGCGCTTGATGAGGGACACCCGACCGGGACACTCGTCCTGTCCGCGGCCCGGGCGATGGCCGCGAGTCCGGCGGACGGCAACCGGCGAGAGGCATGGGCGGCGGTCGGCGTTCATCTCGATGACCTGTCGTCGCTGGTGATCTGCCTGGGGCTGGCTGGCGATGCCCGCACGCCGGTTGGCCGGGTGCTAGCCGCCTGCCGCGAAGCGGGCCAGCCGGTCACTCTCACGCTGCGGCAGCTCCGCTGCCATACCGGTCCGCTGACGGCCCAGATCGTGCGGGTCTGCGAGAACCCGGTCGTGCTGGCCGCCGCCGCGGACGAGCACGGCAGCCAGTGCCCGCCGATGGTGTGCGTGAGCGGGCAGCCCTCGGCGGCCGCGTGGCGGCTGCTCGAACTGCTTGCCGCGTCGGGCGCCGGCCTGGAGTACCACGGTGACTTCGACTGGGGCGGGGTGCGGATCGCTTCGGCGGTCCTGGACCGGGTCGGCGCCCGGCCGTGGCGGTATGACTCGGTCGCGTATCTGGACGCGCTCGCGACGTTGCATCCGGACTTCCCGCGGGCCGCGCTGACCGGCGAGCCCGCGGCGACATCCTGGGACCCGCCGCTGGCGGATGTCATGCGCTCCGAGGGTGTTCGCGTCGAGGAGGAGCTCGTCCTCGACACCCTCATGTCTGACTTGTCGGCATTAGTCCACGGGGGGCCGATTCTGGGCGGTGCGGCCCTGCCCGGCAAAGAGTGAGGGCATGGCCGCACCGCCCAGCAGACGTGTTAGCGCTGCGGGCCCCGGATGTGGCACTGGCTGCGCCGGACCAGGGTCACGGAGTCCATCACCGCCGCGTTGGAGATGGTGGTGATCCCGCTGCTGGTCTGGGTCGGGTCGATGGCCCGGACCAGGATGGACGTCTCATCGCCCGCGAAACGCGGTGCCTTGACGTCCAGCGCGATGAAGCTCCAGTTGGCATGCCGGTAGGCCGAGTAGCCAGTCACCGCGTCGGTGATGTCCTCGGAGGTGCCGGTGCCGCCGGTCGCCGTGTTGTCGCCGGTCCACCCCCACATCAGCGGCGCGCCGGTCGCGTGGGCCGGATCGCCGGCGTCCGTGGTCCCGTACCAGCCGGTGTACAGGTCCTGGCCGCCGCCGCCAGCGTTGATGTACGTGGTGCCCTCGGTCTCCGGGCTCACGGTGCCGCCGGCCGCCACTTCCTTGGTGATCTTCCCGCCGATGATCGGGTTGGTGCGCTCGTACGCGTGCACGTGACCGTTGACCACCAGGTCGACGTGGTACTTGTCGAAGATGGGCTGCCACACGAGCCGGATGCCGCCGTCGGAGCCGTGCGAGGTGTTGGAGGAGAACGCACAGTTGTGGAAACCGATGATGATGAAGTCGATACCGGAGCCGGGTGCCCGGTAACCCTGCAGCTTCTCGATCAGCCACCGGGTCTGCTTGCCTTCGGTGTAGCCGTTGTTGTCGGACAGTTCGGCCGACAGGTCGTTGCCGTCCAGCTGGATGACGGCCACGTTGCCGTAGGTGAGGTCCTTGACCACCGGAGAGCCGGTGGCCCTAGAGGAGGCGTACGCCTGCGGGAACCTGGTGGTGAAACCGGCGTAGCCGAAGTCGTCCAGCGGCTCCATCTCGTGGTTGCCCACGCTGACCGACCACGGGATGGACTGAGCCGCGGCCGGGCCGACGATCCCGAGGTATTCGTCCCATTCGCCCGGGCTGAAGTCAACGGCGTCGTAGATCTCGCCGTTGGAGTAGTACCCGGACCCGCCACCCGCGTAGCTCAGGTCACCGACCACCACGTTGAACTTCGGGTTGACCGCCGCGATCGCCTGAGCGATCGGCAGCGAGGTCGTCTCACTGGTGGCTTCGTCACCGACCATCGTGAAGCGGAAGTCGGTCAGGCCCTCGTCGGCCGTGGTGAACGTGACGTCATCGCTCCAGGTAACACCGTCGTTGCTCACCGAGTAGTGGTACGTGGTCCCGGGACGCAGGCCGGTGATCAGGGCGTTGCTGTACACCGTGTTCTCTGACGGCTCCCCGGTGGCCGCGGGGAGCGGCACGGTCCCGGAGCGGAAAGCGTGCTCGGTCCGGCCGTAGCGGTAGTCGAGGCCCCAGCGGACCTGAGGCCGGGGGACCGACGGCACGGAGCCGTCGTAGGTGCCCGCTGACCACGAGACGTACATTTCCCGGCTGGGGTCGCTCCCGTAAGCGATCCACTGTGGTGCGGAGGTGGTTGATGCGTAGGCTGACGACTGGCGCCAGAACAGCGGACCGGCCGCCGCGGCCGCGCCGAGCACGCCGGCGCCCTTGAGCAGTGCGCGCCGGCGGAACTTGGCGCGCGTCGCGAGGTAGTCGTGCATCTCCTGCACGGACATGTCTTTGACGAACTTCTCGGGGATCTCGCCATAGGGGGTTTCCATGAATCTTCACCGTAAATATGTGAAATGAACGGACTGGGGCCCGACCGTGTCCAGCTAACGAAGATGCCAGGTCAAACGGGCAGCCGGTGGCCGAGTGCTCGCTCAGTGAGACCGCTGCGCCGCAGTCGGACCAGGAGCCGATGTACAGTCACTATTGGACGTAGTAGTAGAAACGGGAGGGTCACCCATGGGAAGCGAGATGCTGCCGCCCTTCGGCTGGTCGGAGGTGTTCACTCGGTGGCAGTTCGCCCCCATCGTGACCGCGTTCGTGGCGGTGTTCGCGGCGCTTTACCTATGGGGAGTCGTCCGGGTCGCCCGACGGCATCCCCAGCGGCCATGGCCATTGTGGCGGGCCGGCATGTTCCTGGCCGGCCTCGCCGTCGTGGTCATGGCGACGGAGAGCGGCGTCGGCGCCTACGACGACGTGCTCTTCTGGGACCACATGATCCAGCACCTGCTGCTGATCATGGTCGCGCCGCCGCTGCTGGTGACCGGCCAGCCGGTCACCCTGCTGATGCACGCCAGCCGCAACCCGCTGCATACCTGGGTCAAGCGGCTGCTCCGTTCCCGGGTGATCTCCGCGCTGACCTGGCCCGTCTTCGGAATCGTCGCCTATGTGGTGACGATCGTCGGCACTCACCTAACCGGCTTCATGAACCTGGTGATGGAGAACAGCGATATCCATGACGCGGAGCACGCGCTCTACTTGATCGTCGGCTATCTGTACTTCCTGCCGCTGATCGGGCGCGAGCCGATTCGCTGGAAGGTCTCCTATCCGGTGCGGCTGTTCCTGCTCTTCATGGCGATGCCGGTGGATGCCTTCACCGGCGTGGTGCTGGGGTCCGAGGGAAGCGTGCCATGGTCCAGCATGGCCACCGCGCCGCGCCCGAGCTGGGCGCCGAGTGCCCTCGACGACTTGCACACCGGCGGCGCGGTGATGTGGGTCGGCGGCGCGGCCATCATGTTCGTGCTGATCATGTTCGTGTTCCTGGCGTGGAGCCGGGATACCCGCGCCACTTCCCGGTCCGGCTGGCTGGAAAGCGCCCGCCGGGACAATATCGGCGAGCTGGTGAATTCCCCCGCCGGTTTGAGTGGCGATGTCGATGACAACGAGGAGCACCTGGATGCGTACAACGCCTACCTCGCGCGACTCAACCGCACCGAGAAGCACTGACATAACGGGCTAGTATCAAGTCTTTATCACATTTAGGTAAAAATACCCGTTAAACCTCGAACCGGTAGCAATCGTCAGACGTGCCCCTATGTGGAGTGAGCGTTGCCCGGCAGCCATGCAGTGAGGAGAGGCACTGGGCGGCGGCCGGGCGCGCCTGCCGCGGGGGCGCAGGCGCGCCGGCGCGGGAGTGAGCAGAACCCCGCTCCAAATCATTTCGGTAAATAACCGAACCGGATCCTGCCTGCCTCCGTACCACGAAGTGGTGGCGCGAGTGGGTGCCTGGCCTTGACCGGCCCCGTAACGACCCCCCGGCGACACGCCAGTAGCGTTCTCTACGGAAATCTACTGCTAGCACTAGATCAGGCCATAGAGTCCGATTCATGGACCCCGTACGAAACCCCTACGCACCGGGCGCCGGTCAGCGCCCACCGGAGCTGGCCGGCCGCGACCGGGAGATCAAGCAGTTCGAGGTCGTACTCGAACGGGTCGCTCGCGGCCGTCCCGAGCGCAGCATGGTGCTCACCGGACTGCGCGGCGTCGGCAAGACGGTCCTGCTCAACACCTTCCGGTCGATGGCGATCCAGCGGCTGTGGGGAACCGGGAAGATCGAGGCACGGCCCGACCAGTCGGTGCGCCGGCCGATCGCGGGCGCGCTGCACATGGCGGTGCGCGAACTCGCGCCCCGGCACCGGGCACCGGACCGGATCGACTACTTTCTCGGCGTCCTGAAGTCATTCGCACTTCGTGACCCGAAGGCACCGAAGGGCAACTCGGTCACCACCCAGTTCGGCATCGACGTGCCGGCGGTGCGGGGCCGCGCCGATTCCGGAGACCTTGAAGTCGACCTCACCGAGCTATTCAGCGAGGCGGCCTCGGTGGCGGCTGACCTCGGGGTGGGGATCGCGTTGTTCGTCGATGAGATGCAGGACGTGCCCGCGCCTGACGTCTCCGCGCTGTGCGCCGCCTGCCACGAGCTTTCGCAGATCGGCGGGCCGCTCATCGTGGTCGGGGCTGGCCTGCCGCACCTGCCCTCGGTGCTGTCGGCGAGCAAGAGCTATTCCGAGCGGCTGTTCCGGTACGCACGGATCGATCGGCTGGACAGAGAGGCGGCCGACCTGGCGCTGATCGCCCCCGCCGAGCGCGAGGAGGTCAGCTTCAGCGGCGATGCGCTCGACGCGCTGTACAAGGCCGCCGACGGGTACCCCTACTTTGTTCAGGCGTACGGCAAGGTCACCTGGGACGTCGCGGCAGGCAGCCCGATAAGCGCCGCCGATGTCGCGGTCGCCGCACCTGAAGCGGAAGAAGAGCTCGCGGTCGGCTTCTTCGGCAGCAGGTACGAGCGTGCCACTCCCGCGGAGCGCGAGTACATGCGTGCGATGGCGGTAATCAGTGACGACCCGGTGCCCACCTCCGAGGTCGCCGACCAACTCGGACGCAAGCCGTCAAGCCTGTCGCCGGCCAGGGATGGGCTTATTAAGAAGGGCCTCATCTACAGTGGCGAACGCGGGCTGATCGCATTCACCGTGCCGCATTTCGGTAGGTTCCTGCGGTCGCAGCCTGTCTGAGGGAGCGGCCAACCGCCGTTTTGATATCGGTGTCTAAGTCTTTATAGGGAAGATACTATAGTCGTCTAGAGAACCCCAGAGTGGCGGCGCTGGTGAGTGCCGCTGTGCGGGCGGATGATGCGCACGAAGCCGACGTGGCGGCGGCGGGCGGCGGGTTCGATGAATTCCGGCGCGGTGGGGCCGGGTGGCGCGGGGACGGGCGACGCCGCGCGGAAACCGCGGGGCGGCGTCAGGGCGCCCTCGGGCACGGGCGCGGACAACGCTGGCATAGGGAGCGTGCTGGTGAGCGGCGGCAGCGCCACGTCGAGCGGCTCGGTCGTGATGGCGGCGACGCGCACCGGGGGACGGCGGGTGTGCAGGTAGACCGCGAACACGATGTCGGCCCGATTGCCCTGCATCACCGCCGGATAAACGACGAACCGCCAGCAGCCCTCACGCCACATGTCGGTCGGCTCGCGTGACGTGAGCTGACGACGGTAACGGCGCCAAGCCGAGCTGGACCGAAGCGCGGAGAGCGTGTGCTCGGCCGGGACACGGCGGATCTCACACGGCTCGGAGTAGCCGAGGCGGACGAGGATCTCGCCAAGCTCGGGGGACAGCGCGGCGATGATCATGATCTCGGCCGCCCCGCAGATGATCAACGCGACGGCAGTCGACGGTGCTGTCGGCATGCGTATCGGTGGCACCCCCTCTGACGACACCGCCGCAGCCGACAGCAACGCCGAGCGGGCAATTGCCCGCAGCCCGACCGGTGTATCGGACAGGTCGCCAAAGCAACCGCATCCGGCGTCCGGCCGGCGCGTCCGCAGCTCATGCAGCGCACCCACCGCTGTCAGGAACAGCAATGCGGTGGCCGCGCGGACCGCGGTCGCTGGAGTCCCCGCACCCGCCCGTCCGGCGGTCAGGATCAGCGCGACGCCGAGGCATAGCTCGCTCGCGCACATGAAGATCGCGACCGGCCGGTGCAACCGCAACGGGAACATCGCGGTTGGTCCAAGCCCCGCCGAGACCGAACGCGCACGCAGCGCTTTCCTGGCCTTGGCGGCGCAACCGCCGATCAGTAGAACGGAAAGAATCGGGACTTGCACTTCCCGGACCACGCTGAGCGTGGCCAACCCCCCCAGGTTCACCATTAGCCTCCCATCGTCAGCTCACCACCGTCATGGACGCGTTGAAGCATCCGGCCTCGAGGTTTCCGCCAAGCTCGACGAAAGCCGCCATCGTGAGGTCGGCGATCCTGCCCTTGGGAGACGTGCCGCATTCGACACACCGGTCGCAGAACAGCCGGGCAAAGGCCCCGCAACTGGTCACGGGAAGGATGCGGGTGCGCTCGGCGCACTCGTTGCGCAACCGGAGGAGGCTGCTGACCGATAGGTATGGCATCCGGACGCAGCCCGCGCCGTAGGCGTGCGGGTCCACCGCGTGCGGCTCGGCGACCGAGACCGGGTACTCGGCGCAGTCGGTCTCCGGGTCCAGCGCCGGGTACGCGACACCGAGCAGGTCGTCCGGTTCCTCGCCGGGTTCGTGCCACACGGCGGTCCCGCTCACCGGGTCCGCGACGTGCCCGCTGATCATCGGCGGCGCCGGCGGGTGGTCGGCGCGATACGGCGGCTGCGATGTCGCCGGCAACTGCGCTTGGAGGAAGCCCTGCTGACGCAGGCCGATCACGTCGATGAGGAAGCCGGGTTCCAGACGGGGGAAGCGCACCTGGATCCGCCACAGTGAGCCCTCGTCGATGACGACGATCTCACGGCCGTTGCCCGGACCGGTGTCAACAAGCAGTTCGTTGTCGTGAGCCTCGATGATGGTGCCGGCGACCCGGCCGATCTGCGCCCAGATGCTGGTGGCCACCCGGCCGGAAGTGCGGATGACGGCGTGGTCACCCTCGCGCAGCGCCGCCGGGGGTTGCTTGCCGCCCCGCCAGGCTTTGGTCTCCGGGGTGAGCGGCAAGCGCTGTTCTCCGGTTCTCGATTGCGTGACGATGACATGCGGGCTAACGTCGAGTATCTGCCCAACAACAACCGAGCTACCGGTGGTCGACGTGTCCTCCCGGGGACCGAAGATCGCGTCACGGAAGGCCCGGCGCCGTGCGCGGAGCATGCCGGAATCGCCTAGATCGTCACATCCTTGGCGATATCCAGCTGATCGCCGCACTTGCCCTCCATGGGATTGCACGGGGTTGTCAAGAAGACAATCCTCGTGTACGGCCGGATACGTCAAGTGATTCCGTTATGTTTCGCTCCGGGGATAGGTAGATACATCTCGGGGGTTAGCTGCGCGACACGTTCGGCTTGACGGCGTTAATTGGTTACTGTCTGTAGCGTATAAGCATGAGTGTCGGGGATGGCGAGAAGCACGATTCCCGTGTGTCTGAAGACGAGTTCTGTGACTACGTTCGTAACCGCCGCTCGGTGCTTCTTGGCATGGCGATCGGGCTGACCGGTCACCGGGCCGACGCCGAGGACCTGCTGCAGGCAGCGCTCGCCAAGACATACCTCTCCTGGGACAAGATCTCCGACCGCGCGGCGCTGGATGGTTACGTGCGCCGGGCGATGGTCAACACGCAAATCTCCTGGTGGCGTCGTCGTCGGCTAGAGGAGTACCCGACCGACGAGATGCCGGACGTCGCGGTGGGTGACCATGCCGCCGACTCTGATCTGCACGAGCTGGTCGTCCGGGCGCTGAACCGGCTGCCGGACCGGATGCGGACCGCCGTTACGCTGCGCTACCTCGAGGACAAGAGCGAGCGGGAGATAGCGACCGCGCTCGGGATCAGCCTGGGCACGGTGAAGTCCACCGTCTCGCGTGCGATGGCGAAACTGCGCGAGGACGTCGAACTCGGCGGCTTATCGCCGTCCCTGGACCCCGGTCCGGTCCCATGGATGGCCCATCGCTGGCGTCTGGGCGCTATCGATGGCCCATCGGTGGGCCGCCTGTCATGGGGAACAAGCTCTTTAATGTCGGAGGCTTTCCGTGCGAGTATCGGTGTTAAGCGGCTTTGCGGAGGTGGCCGATGCGCAGCACGATGATGGACGACTATCCGCTGACGATCACGACGATCCTGCGGGCCGGGAGCTCCGTGTTCAGCGGCAAGCAGGTGACAACGGCGACCGATTCCGGCGTGCGGCGGCGCTATTACTCCGAGGTGGCGGAGCGAGCCGCGCGGCTGGCGAACGCGCTGCGCGGGCTTGGCGTTGACGACGACCAGCGGGTCGCCACGTTCATGTGGAACAACGCCGAGCATCTCGAGGCTTACCTGGCGGTACCGAGCATGGGCGCCGTCTTGCACACGCTCAACATCAGGCTGGCTCCGGAGCAGATCGGCTACATCGCTACTCACGCCGAGGACTACGCGGTCATCTGCGACGCCTCGCTGGCCCCGCTGCTGGCTCAGGTCCTGCCGCACGCGCCGACGATCAAGCATGTCCTGCTCGTGGGGGCTTGCGATGTGGACTTGCCTGGTGTCGCGGTGCACTCCTACGAGGACCTGCTGGCCGCCGCATCGTCGTCGTTCAGCTGGCCGGTGCTTGACGAGCGCTCGGCCGCGGCCATGTGTTACACCAGCGGCACGACCGGCCACCCCAAGGGGGTGGTCTACAGTCACCGGTCGGCGTTCTTGCACATGCTCGGGCTTTGCACCGGCAACGCCTTCTCCTTTGCAGAACGAGATCGCCTACTCCCCGTCGTACCCATGTTTCACGCCAACGCCTGGGGGTTCCCGTACGCGGCTGTCTTCTCGGGCGCCGATCTCGTCATGCCTGACCGGTTCATGAAACCGGCCGAGTTGGTGCGCCTGATCTCGTCGACCGGCGTGACGGTCGCCTGCGGCGTGCCGACTATCTGGACCGGGGTGCTGGATGAGGTGCGCTCCCACGGTGGGGACCTGTCGTCGCTTCGGCTGTGCGTCGGGGGAGGGTCGGCGTTGCCGCACGCGCTGATCGCGGCCTTTGAATCCGAGCTCGGCGTACGGCTTGTCCAAGCCTGGGGGATGACCGAGACGTCGCCGGTTGCGTCGGTAGCCTGGGAGCCTTCTGACGCTCCCGAGGCGTGGCCGTACCGGGATTCGGCGGGACGGCTGATCGGCCTGCTTGAGGGGCGGATCGCCGGGGACGGCGGGGTGGTGCTGCCGTCGGACGGCGAAGCTGTCGGCGAGCTGGAAGTGCGCGGCCACTGGGTGACCGCGTCCTACTACGGCGATCCCACACCGGAGAAGTTCCATGACGGCTGGCTTCGCACCGGCGACGTGGGGTCGCTGGATCCCCACGGGTATATCCGGCTGACGGACCGTGCCAAGGATGTGATCAAGTCCGGCGGGGAGTGGATCTCCTCGATGGAACTTGAGAACCACTTGATGGCGCATCCCGCGGTGCTGGAGGCGGGGGTCGTTGGCATCCCGGATGCTCGCTGGGGTGAGCGGCCGCTGGCTGCCGTCGTTTTGCGTCCTGGTCCGGCTGCGTCGCCGGCTGAACTGCGGGGCTTTCTGGGCTCGCGGGTGGCCCGGTGGCAACTGCCCGAGTACTGGACCTTCATCGAGCAGGTCCCGCGCACCTCGGTGGGCAAGTTCAACAAGCGCGCGATGCGGGAGGCCTTCGGGCGGGGTGACTACACGATCACCGAATGCCGCGAGTGAGTCGTCCTCCTGGTTCGCGGGTCCGCGCTTTGCTGATGCGGCGCGTTTGCCGGTACGCTATGGCGCACCGCACCTCAAAGTGCGGCTGGAGGATTCGCCTAGTCCGGTCTATGGCGCCGCACTGCTAATGCGGTTTGGGTTCACGCCCATCCGGGGTTCAAATCCCCGATCCTCCGCTTCTGACCTGGGGTTTCTCGTTCTTGGTGGGTGGCCTTGTGGGGCTCTGGGGGCCTCAAAACGGGGCTGGTGGGCACATGGTGGGCACGACCGTGTCGCTGTGGGGGTTGCTGTTCCGTCCGGGCTGCGCCTAAGGGACGGGCTGGTCGCCGCGGTGATGAAGTCAGACGTTTGGTTCAGCGTGGTGGTTGTCGGTTAGCGCTATGATCTCGTTCGGCGTGGTTTCCTGCCCAGGCGTTGGTCCAGTCGTGTTCGTGAAGCCAGTTTTTCCCTCCTCCGGCGACGCCCTGAAGGAGGCGCAGGGTGTCGGTGACGCTGGCTACGTCGAGGTCGGTGTCCTCTGGCTCGGGTTCGTTTTCTTCGGCAGGATCGGAGTTTTCGTCCTGCTCGTCCTGCGAGGTGGGCCCTGGGTCGGCTTCCCGCACGCGCACTCTGATGGGCTC
>JBEKHI010000188.1:0-15273 GCA_050012355.1 Streptosporangiaceae bacterium
TCGTTCCGGCCCATCTCCAGGCTGAAGATGACGGTCGGAAGCTGGTGCTTGATGGTCGCGGCACGAGCGAAGTCGAGAGCCAGCGCCGAGTTGTGCGTGGGGAGCATGCCGCTCCCTGCTAGATACAGATGGTCATCCGCATCCACCTGAACACAGCGGACTGGGCGCGAAGGTACTCGGCGAACGTCAGTTATGAAACGCCAGCCGCTGGCTTGCGAGCAGACGGCGTGGCGTGGGCCAGCGGGAGTGCCGAGTGTCCGGGCAATCTCCTCCGTCGTCACCACCCGGTCTGACGTCAGCCCAGTAAGCCGATCTGACGTGAGCCACTGATGCGAGCCGTCGGCCACGATTACCGAGCCGTCTGAAAACTCGACCTCGTAGCAAGGGCGGCCGTGCATGACATCGGTAGCGGCGACGACGGCGATCGGGTCGCCGAAGGCCCCGAGAAGCTTGTCCCCTACGTCAACTGAACCCATCGTCGTCCACCCCGTCGGAGTGGGCAGGGGCGTGTCCAGCGCCAGGGCTTTACCCACAGCAGGGCGAGCCGCGATGACGATCATCTGGCCGCCATGCAGGCCGTTTGTCAGGGCGTCGAGGTCCGTGAATCCGGTAGGCACTCCGGTCATCGTGCCGCCGTGCGTGCTGATCGCCTCGATCTCGTCGAGCGCGCCGGGCATGATCTCCGATAGTGAGTGGTAGTCCTCGGCGATCCGGCGGTCGGTGACCGCGTACACCTCGGCCTGTGCCCGGTCGACGATTTCGTCGGCCTCGGCATCACCGGTGAAGCCCATCTGGACGATCCTGGTCCCGGCCTCGACAAGCCGCCGCAGGATGGCCCGCTCGCGGACGATGCGCGCGTAGTACCCAGCGTTCGCCGCGGTCGGAACGGAGGCGATCAGGGTGTGCAGGTACGGGCCGCCCCCGATCTTCGCCAGGTCCCCACGGCGCGCGAGCTCATTGCTGACCGTGATCGCGTCGGCGGGTTCACCGCGCGCGTACAGGTCGAGGATGGCCTCGTGGACAAGCTGGTGGGCCGGCCGGTAGTGATCGGTCGGCCTGATGACCTCGATCACGTCGGAGATCGCGTCCTTGGACAGCAGCATGCCGCCAAGCACGCACTGCTCGGCCGCTACATCTTGCGGCGGAGTGCGCTCGAACTCATCACCCCTGGACGATGCCTCGCTGACGCTCACCCGGCACACCTCCCGTCCCGCTCATGGTCCCGCCACATAGTTCTACCGGAGGCCACTGACATTCTGGCGGTGCCACGACCGACGAGCCAACACGAGCAGTGGACAAGTCTGTGGAGAACCTGTTCGGAAACGGCCTTCCTGCTGTGCGCACCCTGGGGATCGAGCTGTGGAATCAGCATGCCGTTCCTCCCGTATTTCGTGTCCTATCTGCGGAAACGCTGTCCACGCCCTGTGTAGAGAAAAATCCGTGGGCATCGATACCGGCCCGCGACGACCCGATATCCACAGCGTGTCCCCACAGCGTCAACGAGTGACCTGTGGATATGTCTGTGCGTATTCTCAGTCAGCTGCACACAGTGACTATTTAGCGGTAAGCCGAGGGGCGATGATGCTAGGCTTCGCCTGTGTGTTCGATGAGCGGGGGCCCGATCGATGAGATCGCGGACGCGATAGACCAGCTAGCTGTGGATGCTCGGCAGGAAACACCTGCTCAGGAACTGGCTGCACGGCTCGCGGGCATCTGGTCGATGGTGAGCGACCTAGACCCGGAATTGGCTAGGCGACAGCGGAAGTACACCGGTCCGGCGGAGTGAGCACTCAGTTAAGGCAACACAAGCACCCCGTCCAAAAGGGCGGGGTGCTTGTGGATTTTGCTGTGGAAAACCCTCAGTCGAAGCTGTGGATCTTCAAGCGGCCTGGATATCGATGTCCACGGTCGCACTGACCTCCGGGTGCAGCCGCACCCGGACCTGGTGCTGACCGAGGGTCTTGATCGGGTCAGTGACCTCGATCCGACGCCGGTCAAGCTCAGGACCGCCAGCGGCCCTAACCGCGTCGGCGATGTCGGAGGGGCCGACCGAGCCGAAGAGCCGGCCGTTCTGCCCCGCCCGACGACGCAGCCGGACGGTGAGCGACCCGAGCTGCCCGGCGACCGACTTCGCGTCGTCCAGGCTGCGGATCTCGCGGACCGAACGGGCCCGCTTGATCAGGTCGATCTCCTTCTCCGCACCGCGGGTCCAGCGCATCGCGAAGCCGCGCGGGATCAGGTAGTTACGCCCGTACCCGGCGGCGACGTCCACGACGTCACCGGGGGTACCGAGACCGCTCACTTCGTGAGTGAGGATCAGCTTCATCGGTGTGCGAGCCATCTGCGTGATCCCTTTCTCAGCGAGCCGTGCTCGTGTACGGGAGCAGCGCCATCTCGCGGGCGTTCTTGATCGCGGTCGCGACATCCCGCTGGTGCCGGGTGCAGTTGCCGGTGACGCGACGCGCCCGGATCTTGCCCCGGTCGGAGATGTACTTCCGCAGCAGCCCCGTGTCCTTGTAGTCCACGTAGCTGATCCGCTCCTGGCAGAAAGTGCAAACCTTCTTTTTCGGCTTGCGCAATATTGGCTTAGCCATCATGGTGCTCCTTAACAGAGCCCCGCCTTCGCGGGGATGGGTAGTTCCTTCTTTAGAACGGCGGTTCGTCGGAGAATCCGCCGCCCGCGGCGTCTGATGCCCATGGGTCGGACTCGGCTGCCCGGCCGGACTGCGACGGGCCGTTCTGGCTGCCGCCTCCACCCCAGCTGTCGCCGCCACCCTGGCCACCGCCGCCACCTTGACCGCCACCGCCGCCTTGGCCGCCGCCGCCTTGGCCACCGCCGCCCTGCCAGCCGCCGCCCTGGCCGCCCGAACGGCTGACCTTGTTTACCTTGGCGGACGCGTTCCGCAGCGAGGGGCCGACATCGTCGACCTCGATCTCGTAGACGGTGCGCTTCTCGCCTTCTTTGGTCTCATAGTTCCGCTGCTTGAGCCGACCCGAGACGATGACCCGCGTGCCGCGGGTCAGGCTCTCGGCGACGTTCTCCGCCGCCTGCCGCCACACGTTGCAGGTCAGGAAGAGGCTGTCGCCGTCCTTCCACTCATTCGTGGTCTTGTCCATAAACCGCGGCGTAGAAGCGACCCGGAACCGGGCCACCGGCTGCCCCGCCGGCGTAAATCGAAGCTCAGGGTCGTCAACGAGATTTCCGACGACCGTTATCTGGGTGTCACCTGCCGCCATTGGCCCAGCTCCCTCGACTTCAGGTAATGCAGTGGCGAAGTGGTTTGTTTAGCGGTGCTCCGGCCGCAGGACCTTGGTCCGCAGCACGGCCTCGTTCAGGTTGAGCTGCCGGTCGAGCTCCCGGACTGTGTCCGGCTCGGCGGTCAGGTCGACCACCGCGTAGATACCTTCCGGCTTCTTGTCGATCTGGTACGCGAGACGGCGCTTACCCCAGATGTCGACCTTAGCCACCTTGCCGCCATCGCCGCTCACGACCGTCAGGAACTGGTCGAGCGACGGCTGGACGGAGCGCTCCTCGAGGTTAGGGTCGAGGATAATCATGATTTCGTAGTGGCGCATGAACGTCCGAAGCCTCCTCTGGACTCGTGCGGTCACGGTCTTTCCGTGACAGGAGGGACGCGGCCTTATCGCCGCAGGTCGCTAGCTTACCAGGGGTAGTCGCCCCTCCGGGACGGTTCGCCGGCGCGACAGCGGGAACAACCGAGGAAACTGCCTTCTATGGAGGTGAACGTGGCAGGCACCGTCCGTTCTGATAGCCGTCGGCGCGTCTCGCACCTAACGCTGAACTCCGATGGCAAACCGCACACGCTGGAAAACGTGCTGGCTATCAGTGTCCTGGTCATTGGGATCGCGTCCTTCGTCATCGGACTGATCGTCAGGAACGACGCCCGGGCCGGGACCGCGCTGGCCATCGCGGCCGCCGTCACCGGCTTGTACGGCCTGCTAGTGGGGCTGTACGCACAGATGGTATCCGCCACCCGCGAGGAGCGCGTGATCATCATGACCGGCCTCATCGCCGGCTTCGTCGGCCTCGCCTTGGGCATAGCACACGGAGGGCTCGGCTAACCGCGACATCCGCCCCCATCGATGGTCCATCGATAGCACCTCAGCCCCATCGATGGGCCATCGATAGCGCTCCGGCCAGCGGCGCTCCGGCCAGCGGCGCTGTGCAGCGGTGTCGCGCACCCCGAGGCACGGCAGATTCTCGTCTCATAGGCTGTAGTCCATGACTCAGATTGGCGGCCACTTTCACGACGAGGATCCCCTCGACGAGGCGCTAGGACTCAAAGCGGACGCGGCTCAGTTCTTCCTCGGCGATCCGCAAGGCTGGAAGGCCCCGGTGATCCCGGACGGGATCGGCGCGTCGTTCGCCGCCAAAGGGGTCGACGTTTATATCCATGCTCCGTACATCATCAACGTCGCGACCAGCAATAACAGGATCCGTATCCCGAGCCGCAAGATCCTCGAGCAGCAGCTTGCGGCCGCTGCCTCGGTCGGCGCGAAAGCGCTCATCGTGCACGGTGGTCACGTAACTCAGGGGACCGACCCGGCCGCCGGGGTCGAGAACTGGGTAAAGGCGGTGGAGCGGATCGACCGGCCGCTGCCCATGCTGATCGAGAACACCGCGGGGGGTAACGGAGCCATGGCCCGCACCCTGGACCAGATCTCCCGGCTATGGGAGGCGGTGGGCGGAGCCGACAATGTGGGATTTTGCCTGGACACCTGTCACGCCAACTCCGCGGGCATCGAGCTGGCCGACGCGGTGGACTCGATCACGGCCATCACCGGGCGGATCGACTTGGTGCACTGCAACAACTCGCGCGACGATTTCGGCTCAGGAGCCGACCGGCACGCCAACCTCGACTCCGGGACCATCGACCGCGGGCTGCTGCTCGAGGTCGTCCGGGCGGCCGGGGCCCCGGTCATCTGCGAGACACCTGCTCCCGGCATCGGCGCGGACATCGAGTGGCTCAGGTCGTCTCTCGGGTAACCACCGCGGGAAGCGGTGCCAGCGCGAGCCGGAAGCGATCCGGCGCGCCGTCGAGGATGCCGCCCGCCGGATCGTCGGTACCGGACCGCCGCACCACGTCCCGTTCTGGATGAAGGATGTCCAGTATGACGAACAACCCGACCAGGGCCACCGTCACCAGCCGGGCGGCAAGGGTAACGAAGTACCAGCCAGCCGTGATGCCGCTCGGCGGCGCGTACATGCCGACGAAGTAGGCCCAGATCCCGAAGAAATAGACCAGCTCGGCTGCTTGCCATAGCAGGTACGGCCACAGCCGGGGCCGGGCGAGCACGGCCAGCGGGACCAGCCAGATCACGTACTGCGGGGACCACACCTTATTGCTTATGAGGAACGCGGCGAGCAGCAGGAACGCGACCTGAGGGAGCCGGGGACGACGCGGGGCGGTGAGGGTCAGCAGCGAGATGAGCAGGGCGAGGACCACGAAGGCCGCGCTGGAGATGATGTTCAGGCTGGACAGGCTGGTGGTACCGAAAAATGGCACGTCGTAGTGCTCGAGCAGGTACCAGATCGATCCCCAGTCGGCGCCGCGGTCACGGCTGAACGCGTAGAACCGCGCCCAGCCCGCGGGCGCGATGATCGCGATCGGCAGGTTGACGACAAGCCAGGCTACGAACCCCGCGCCGAAGCAGCGCGCGAAGTCGCGCAGCCGCCCGGCCCGCAGGCAGACCAGAAACAACGCGGCGAAGATCAGCAGCGGATAGAACTTCGCGGACACCGCCAGGCTGATGAGCACACCGGACAGCACCTCACGCCGCGCCGACCAGGCCGCCATGCCGCAGGCCGCTAGCGCCATCGCCAGCAGGTCCCAGTTGATGAACGCCGCGAAGATCAGCGCTGGAGACAGCGCGACCATCAGCGCCGACCAGCGAAACCGGGGCCCGGCCGCGTAGCCGGTCGCGAGCACCCCGACCACCAGGCAGATCGAGAGGATTCCGACCGTCACGTAGTAGAAATCCTGGCCGCGCGCGTAGATGTCGCCAACGCCGCTTACCAGCCAGGCGGCGGCTTCCATCGTCCACCCGATCAGCACCGGGTACTCGACCGGGTGATCGAGGTAGGGGATCTTGCCGCTGGACAAGCCTTCGCCGTAATACAGCGGGTAGATGTCGGTGTAGCAGTCGGCTCTGAACTGGCTGACGAAATTGTTCCACGCGCCACCGGAGCTGCAGGCGAGCTTCTGCGTGTAGCCGAGCAACCCCGACAGCAGCGACGCGCTGACGAGAGTCGCCGTGGCACCGCCGGCCAACGCGAGACGCTGGCCGGCGGTATGTGCTTCAGTCGTCACAGGCGGAGCATATCGGGCTAACCTCAGCCGCGGCTCTTGCGCTTACGACGACGGCGTCTGGCCGCGATATTCCAGAGCAAGGAGCCCGGCAGGACGGCTAGCACACCGCCGACAACCGCGCCGGCTGACGTGGTGCTCACGGTTGCGCCGTTGTTTCCGCCACCACCGCCGCCGTTGCAATCTCCGACGCCGAAGTTTCCCGCGGTACAGGTGGCGCTCGCCGTCGCACTGGGGCTGGCGGTGGCCGTCGCGGTCGAGGAAGCACCGGCACTCGGCGTGGTCACCGGGTTGCCGTTGTTGTTCCCGCCGCCGTTGTGCTTCCTGGTACCGGTGCCGTTGTTATTCGACGTCTTCTTAGGCGTCGTCGGCAGCTGGTCCCACTTGGAACCGCTGAACTGCGGGCTCAGGAAGCTCTCGATCGGAGAACTCGCGTACACGTTCTCCATGAATTCGTGCCAGATCCTGGCGGGCCAGTAACCACCGAAACCGGTCTGACCACTGGCGCCGCCCAGGTACTGGAGCGTCTGGTTGTTGAGCGTACAGTCCTTGCCCGCCGCGTTGCAGACCTGGTCGCCCTGTTCGTTGGTGAAGATGCCGATGGACAGCGCGGCCTGCGGGATGGCGCCAATGAAGAACGCCGACCGGTAACTGGTCGTGGTGCCGGTCTTCGCGATGATCGTACGGCCGTCAGTCATCGCGGCGGCGGTAGCCGTACCGTTCGTGGTAACGGTCTCCATCGCGTACTGGACCTGTGAGTCCTGTGCCTGGGTCAGCACGCTACTGGTCGTGTACTTGGCAGGCGTCGTGCTGCCGAAGGCCGTGACCGACTGGACCACGTGCGCCCGGTGGTAGGTACCGCCGTTGGCGATGGTGGACAGCATCTGGTCCTGCTCGTTGACGGTCAGCGAGTCGATGCCAAGTGCGGTACCGACTTCATCCACCGTGCTTTGGAGGTTCGATCCGTCTTGGGCCGCCGAGCCGGTGTTGACACCCATGTCCTGCGCCATATTTATGACCGGCTGGCCGCCAACGCGATGGTAGAGGTCGGTGAACGCGGTGTTGGATGACTGGGCGAACGCGTTCTGGACGGTCATCGGGCCGTACACGGCGTAGCCGTCGTTGTTGACCTTGTACCAGTTGAACTGCGCGTCGTTCTTGTTGGAGGTGGACAGCGTGGATTCGTCGGTGACCGGTGGTACGTAGGTGTACGTGGAGGTGCCGCCGTCAAGGGTGCTGTTCTGGACGTCCATACCTTGCTGCACAGCGGCCGCGAGCACGTACGGCTTGAACGACGACCCCACCTGCTCACGCGCGTAGACCGCGGTGTTCAGGTCACAGTCGTCACTACAGCCGGTTGTCTGGCCCACGCCCGGGTACTCGGCGAGGATGGCGCCATTGGACGGGTCCTGCAGCTCGGCGCCGATCAGGGCGTACGAGGGGAGCGCACCGCCGTCTTCCTTCATCAGCTTGACGTTGTCGTTGACCGCGTCGTAAAGCTGCTTCGTGTCGTTGTAATTCAGCGTGGTGACGATCTTCAGTCCGTCGTCGTCGATCTGCTGCTCGCTCAGTCCGTAATAGGACTCGAGCTCGTTCTTCACCTGCTGCAGGACGTAGGGGTCCCACGGGTCCGAGCTTGCTGCCTGCAACGATCCGGACTCGTTCATCGTGGGGAACTTCATGGTCGCCGCTTGCTGAGCGGACAGGTCGCCCATCTTGACCATGCCGTCGAGCACGTAGTGCCAGCGAGCCTCAAGCTCCGGTTTGAACTGCGGCAGCGGATAGTTCGTCGGCTGCTGGATGATCGCGGCGATCACCGCCGCCTGCGCGATCGAGAGCTTCTCGGCGGGCACGCCAAAGTAGAGCTCCGATGCCGCGCCCGCACCGTAGGCGCCGTCACCGAGATAGATGACGTTCAGGAAGTTGGTCAGGACCCACTGCTTGGACTTGGACTTGGACACCTTCATAGAGACGAAGATCTCTTTGATCTTCCGGCTCATGGTCTGCTGGGTGCCGATGCCCTCGTAGTACTGGCGGACGAACTCCTGAGTGATGGTCGACCCGCCCGATTCGTTGCCGCCGCCGTGGAAGACGTCATCGTAGGCGGCCCGCATGATGCCGGTCGGCGAGATGGCGCCCTCGGTCCAGAACGACCGGTCCTCCGCCGACAGGACCGCGTCCTGCAGCACCTTCGGGATCTGGTTCCAGGTGAGGTCCTGCCGGTCGTAGTCGCCGTACGTCCCCATCGCGGTCTTGCCGTCGCTGTAGTAGACGGTCGAGTCCTGGAAGGTGTTCGCCTCCAGTTCCTGACTCGGGATCTGGATCTGGGTGTAGGCGATAATCACGACGACGAACCCGAGCACCGTGAACGCGCCGATGAGCGCCGCGGCCACCCCAATCGCCTTACGAAGCGTCCAGACCCGCCACCAGCTCCCCTTGACCTTCGGCCGCGGGCCACGGGGGCCGCGCGGACCGCCGGGACCGTTCGGGCCGCCAGGACCCCGCCGTCCAGGAGGTACACCGCGACGGCCGGGACCGTCAGGACCGCCAGGACGTCCGGGACCGTCAGGACGGTCGAAACCACCAGGACGCTCCGGTGCGGCGTGCCGGGACGGAACTCGCCGTTCTGGCATAACGGTTGTTTGCTGTCCCGGGCCGCCGTTGCCATAGCCGCCGTACCCGGGAGGCGGCGCACCGTGGCGACCGCCCGCTGCCGGGCCGCGCGGGGCTACGGCGCGAGGGTCGACGCCCCGGGGGTCGACCGCGCGGGCATCGGCCGCACGAGGGTCAGGATTCGCGCTATGCCGGCCGCCCATGCTGGCGGCGGCGCGGAACGCACCGCTGTTGCGGATTCTGTCACCCATACGCGTGGCGCCGCCGTCGCGGACAGCACGGAACGCACCGCTGTTGCGGATGGCATCACCGAAGCGGCTAGCGCGACCAGACGGACGCTGGGGCTCGGCCCAGAAACCGTCGTCACCCCAGCCCGGCGAGTTACCCCCGCCGGGCGCGGGCCGCTGCGGCCCGCCCTCGGACTGATAGGGCCCCGTGAAGTCTCTGCTACTCACGCATCCTCGCTGTGGCTGTGTACGACAATCAATGAGGCGTATCGCGCCTCACCGAACCCACACGTTACATGCTGGCGTGTCTCGCTCTCGGCCAGTTCCCGGTGCCTCCTCGTAACCTGGGCGGAAGCCACCGGCACGCGTCACTGCGTGTTTCGTGCCTTGCGACCGCGTCGCGTGGGCGGTTCACCAGTGCCGAGAACGTACGACGTGGCTAGGTGGTTCCAGCCACAACTTTGGCAGACCTCGACCACATATACCCGGAATTCGCCGTATTCCGAGGCCATTTCGGCCAGCTCGCGCTCTTGCTTGACTCGTCCCGCGTACTGTCCGAGTTCATCCCCGTACACATAGGTGACGTGCGTCAGCTTAGTCTTCCGGCAGATCGGGCAGCCGGTGTCGGTGGCCTCACCATGGAATTTCGCCGCGCGCAACAGGTATGGATGCGCGTCGCACACGTCGGAGACCGTCGTGTTGCCCGCGAAGACAGCCGCGAGTGTCGCTCGCCTGGCAAGCCCGTAATCCACCACCGATCGCCTCGACACCATGTTTTTAAGGGTACGTCGGCATCGCCAAACAGGGCCTCAATCGCCCCCGCTTGCCACCGTCGGCAGCCTCACGTATGCTTTCGACCGGACAACCAGATATATCGAGCCGATATATCTGGCCAAAGCATCGGGCCGATACTTAGAGTCTGTCCGGACAGGCTCTGAGAGGGGGGATGACATGGGCCGAAACCGATCGGGAGTACTGGAGCTCGCCGTACTCGGACTGCTGCACCGCACGCCCATGCACGGCTACGAGCTGAGCCGCCAGCTGACCAACGTGCTAGGCCCGTTCCGTGCGGTCGCCTTCGGGACGTTGTACCCCTGCTTGCAGGATCTGACTGAGCGCGGCCTGATCGTCGCGGAGACCGATGCGGAAACGCCGGCTACCCGCAGCGGCCGCGCGCGGCGGTCGCGGAAGGTCTACCGCCTCACCGCCGAGGGCAAGGAACGCCTGCAGGATCTGCTGACGGAGTCGGGGCCGACGTCCTGGGAGGACGAGAGCTTCGGGGTGCACTTCGCGTTTTTCGGGCAGACCAGGGCGGATATCCGGCTCCGGATCCTCGAAGGCAGGCGCAGCCGGCTGGAGGAACGGCTCGAAGGTGTGCGAGCGGCATTCGCCCGCACCAGGGAACGCGTCGACAGCTACACCCTCGAACTGCACAAGCACGGCCTGGAGTCGGTAGAGCGCGAGGTCCGGTGGCTGAACGAGCTGATCGCTTCCGAACGTCAAGCAGAACGTCAAGCAGAACGTATGTCGGGCAATCTCGACAACACCGAGAAGGAGACAACCTGATGGGTAAGGTGCGCCTCGCCATTGTGGGGGTGGGCAACTGCGCGAGTTCACTCGTGCAGGGGCTGGAGTACTACAAGGATGCCGAGGACACCGCTCGAGTCCCCGGTCTCATGCACGTCCGCTTCGGGCCGTACCACGTCAGGGACGTCGAGGTAGTAGCCGCGTTCGATGTCGACGCTAAGAAGGTCGGCACCGACGTGGCCGACGCCATCCACGCGAGCGAGAACAACACGATCAAGTTCGCCGATGTCCCCCCGACCGGCGTGACCGTCCAGCGTGGCCCGACCCTCGACGGTCTCGGCGAGTACTACACCGACATCGTCGCCGAGTCCGAGCAGCCGGTCGCCGATGTCGTCCAGGTACTGCGCGACACCCGGGCGGACGTCCTGGTGTGCTACCTGCCGGTCGGCTCTGAGGAAGCGGACAAGTTCTACGCCCAGTGCGCGATCGACGCTCAGGTGGCCTTCGTGAACGCGCTCCCCGTCTTCATCGCCTCCGACCCGAAGTGGGCCGCGAAGTTCGCCGAGGCAGGGGTGCCGATCGTCGGCGACGACATCAAGTCGCAGGTCGGCGCCACCATCACGCACCGCGTGCTGGCGAAGCTGTTCGAGGACCGCGGGGTCGAGTTGCTCCGCACCTACCAGCTGAACGTCGGCGGCAACATGGACTTCATGAACATGCTGGAGCGCTCCCGGCTGCACTCTAAGAAGATCTCCAAGACCCAGTCGGTGACCTCGCAGATCCCGCACGAGATGGCCAAGGCCGACGTGCACATCGGCCCGTCCGACTACGTGCCGTGGCTGACCGACCAGAAGTTCGCGTTCGTCCGGCTGGAGGGCCGCTCCTTCGGCGACGTGCCGCTGAACCTGGAGTACAAGCTCGAGGTCTGGGACTCACCGAACTCGGCGGGCGTCATCATCGACGCGATCCGCGCCGCGAAGATCGCCAAGGACCGCGGCATCGGCGGTCCGGTCGTCTCCGCCTCTTCATACTTCATGAAGTCCCCGCCCGAGCAGTTCGGCGACGACGTCTGCCGCGACCTGGTCCAGCAGTTCATCGCTGGCGAGGTCGAGAGCTAATCTCGATCAGCCCGAAGGATCGGTGTACCCAGGGGTGCACCGATCCTTCGCGTTATTCCCGGGCACCGGGCACTAAGCTGGACAGGTGGCGGACACGGCCGAGACGCGCAGGACGTTCGTTAGTGATCTCCGCACTGTCCTAGCCGAGCACGGCTTCCGGCGGCTGTTCGCCACCCGGCTGGTGTCGCAGACCGGCGACGGGATCCTCACCGCCGGGGTCGGGACGTACGTGTTCTTCAACGCGACCACGTTTCCGAGCCCGGCCGCCGGTGCCGCCGCGTTCGCGGTGCTGTACCTGCCGTACTCACTGATCGGGCCGTTCGCCGGCGTGTTCATCGACCGCTGGTCGCGGCGCCAGATCCTGGTCTGGTCGGCGCTGATCCGCGCGGTGTTCGTCGTGGCGACCGCCGCCCTGATGGTCGCGGGCAACCGCGGCGCGCCGCTATATATCGCGGTTCTCGCGGTGCTCGGCGTGAACAGGTTCTTCCTCTCCTCGCTCAGCGCCGCCCTCCCGCACGTGGTGGCCGAGGACACGCTGGTCATGGCCAACTCCGTCTCCCCGACGGTAGGCGGCGTCATGAGCGCGCTGGGCGGCATCGTCGCGCTGGGCCTGAACGCGGTCACCGGCGACACCGAGCGGGGCGCGGCGGTAACGGTTCTAGCGGCGGGCGGCTGTTACGTGGCCGCCGGCATCGTCGCGGCCACGATGCGCAAAGACTTGCTCGGACCAGATCGGGCGCTGTGGACCCGGACCCGGCTCACGCAGGAGCTCGCTGAGGTCGCCGCCGGCATCGTGGCGGGCGCCCGCTATGTGCTCAGCCGCCCCGGTCCGCGGGCCGCACTCGGCGCCACCGGCGGCTTCAGCCTCTTTTTCGGCCCGCTGTTCCTGATGTCGATCCTGCTGTACCGGAACTACTTCTACCCGTCGCACGTCACGGTCGCCGAAGGGCACGTCGTGGTGCTGGCGACGGTGTCGGCCATCGGCTACTTCTGCGCCGCGCTGATCACGCCGCTCGCGACCAGGCGGCTGCCGAAGGCGGCCTGGATCGCGCTCATGCTGGTAGTCGCCGCCGTGGCGGCTGCCACGCTCGGCGAGACGTTCATCCAGGTCGCATACCTGGCGATCGGGTTCTTCATGTACCTGACCAGGCAGAGCGTGGCGATCTGCGCGACCACCATCCTCCAGGAGGAGGTCGAGGACGTCTTTCGCGGCCGGGTGTTCGCGTTCTACGACATGATGTTCAACGCCACCTACGTGGCGGGGGCCGCCCTGTTCGCGGCGTTCATGCCGGACGACGGCCGGTCCCCGGTGATCGTCGGGGTGGCCGCCGCCGGCTTCGCGGTCGTAGCGGCGGCCTACTGGCTGTCGGCCGGGCGGAAGCCCTGGCCCTCGGCCCAGCGGAGCAGTTCCGCAACCGCCCGGTCGTGACCCAGTTCGCCTTCCTCGATTCGCAGCTCGAGCATGAACCGGTAGGCCTTGCCCACCACGGGACCCGGCGGCACCTCGAGCAGCTGCATGATCTCGTTGCCGTCTAGCTCGGGACGGATCTTCTCCAGCTCCTCCTGCTCGGACAGCTCGGCGATCCGCGCCTCAAGCGAGTCATAGGACCGCGCCAGCCTGGCCGCCTTGGCCGCGTTCCGCGTCGTGCAGTCCGCCCTGGTCAGCACGTGCAGCCGGGTGAGCAGTCCGTCGGCGTCGCGCACGTACCGGCGGACCGCCGAATCCGTCCAGTCATCGGACCCATAGCCGTGGAACCGCAGGTGCAGCTCCACCAGCTTCGAGACATCGTCGATGACGTGATTGGGGAACCGCAGCGCTGTCAGCCGCTTGCGGGTCATCTTGGCGCCCACCACCTCGTGGTGGTGGAACGCCACCTTGCCGCCGGGCAGGTTGGTCCGGGTCCGCGGCTTGCCGATGTCGTGCAGCAGCGCCGCTAGCCGCACCACCAGGTCACTCTGCAGCCCATAACGGGGCTCCAGGTCGATCGCCTGCCTGAGCACGGTCAGCGAGTGCGCGTACACATCCTTGTGCCGGTGGTGTTCGTCAACCTCCATCCGGAGCTTGGACACCTCGGGCAGCACGATGTCCGCGACACCCGACCCCACCAGCAGGTCCACGCCGTAAGCCGGGTCAGCGGCCAGCATGAGCTTGGTCAGCTCGTCGGTGATCCGCTCCACCGAGACGATCTCGAGCCGGGCCGCCATCGATCCCATCGCCTCGAGTACCCCGGGGTCCACAGCGAATCCCAGCCGGGCGCCGAACCGGGCCGCCCGCATGATCCGCAGCGGATCGTCACCGAAGGAGTCCGACGGCGGCCCGGGTGTCCTGATCACCCGGGCAGCCAGATCGGTCAGCCCGCCGAACGGATCGACCAGCTCGTAATCGGGCAGCCGCGCGGCCATCGCGTTGATCGTGAAGTCGCGGCGCCGCAGGTCTTCCTCGAGCGAGGTCCCGTACGCGACGGCCGGATTGCGTGACCGCGGTCCGTAGGACTCGCTGCGGTACGTGGTGATCTCGTAGATCTGTTTGCCCTTGCGGATGCCGACCGTTCCGTACTCGATGCCGACGGTCCACGTCTTGTCCGCCCACGGCGCGGCGATCCGCAGCACCTCGTCTGGGGGCGCGTCGGTCGTCAGATCGAGATCCCCCGGCCGCTCCCCAAGAAACACATCGCGCACCGGGCCGCCCACCAGAGCCAGTTCATGCCCTTCGCGAGCGAACAACTTTCCCAGCTCAGCGGCCTCAGACGTCATGGACCGAAGGAGGGTTGCGGCGGCCTTCCGCTGTTCTTCTCGCACGGCCATCGAGGTTATCGGCTAATACCCAGCAGAAGGCAATACGATTGCCAAGCGTGCGCACCCGGCAATTCGCGTTTAGGGCAGCGGTGACCACGGCGCTGGCCGCCGCCACCCTGCTATTCGCCGTCCCCATGACGCTTGCCTCGGCCATAACGGCGGTGGCGAGCTCCACCGGGTACACGATCTCCATCACGTCCATGACCCCGTCCTACGCCAAGGCCGACTCGACCATCAAAGTCTCCGGCACGCTGACCAACCACTCCGGCGGACCGGTCTCCGGGCTGGCTGTTGAGCTGGTCGCCACGCCCAGCCCGTTCGTGTCAACCTCGCAGATGCAGGACTACGCCTCGGATCCCGGTTCGTTCCTTCCCACTTCCCCGCTGGGGGACGGCTTCCAGGTCGCGGGCACGGTGGCCAACGGCGGCACGGTGAATTGGTCCGCGTCGTTCACCTCGGCCGACGCCGGGTTCTCATCCTTCGGCGTGTACGGGGTGCAGGCCGCGGTCAACTCGTCAGCCGGCACCACGGTCGCTGCCGAGGGGACGTACCTGCCGTACTGGCCGTCGTCGGAGGCCTCGGCCCGGATGAAGATCGCCTGGGCGTGGCCACTGATCGACACGCCGCACCAGACCGCCTGCGGGAGCACGCTCACCGATGACT
>JBEKHI010000189.1:0-15270 GCA_050012355.1 Streptosporangiaceae bacterium
TGTCAAGACTTGACGAAAGTGTGGTGATATGCGGTAATGCGTGACTGCTGGCGGGTGGGGGCTGCTCGGGCTTGCGCGGGGGTGGTGGCTGCGGGGCCTGCGGGGGCGTGGCGGCTGCTGGCGCAGGGTGGGTGGCTGCTGGGCCTGCGCGGGCGTGGCGCCTGCTGGGCCTGCGGAGGCCTGGCGGGGTGGCGGCTGCTGACGGTGGGTGGTTGTGGTTGGCGGGTGCCGTCAGTGTGGGTCGCCGTTGGGACAAAAGCCGCATTTGGGTTATTCAGGTGATTTCGGTTCCGGATTCGGCCCATCGATGGGCCATCGATGGCGCAATAGGCCCAGCGATGGGCCATCGTTGGGGTCGTTGGGCGGCCCCGGAGTAGAGAAGCTCGATATCGTGCAACCCACACATCACATGAGTCACAGGCAAGGGGCAGCCTAACGCGCGGGCTGCTCGCGAAAAGCCGGGGTCGCTAGGACGTAGGTTGACCACGCAACTCGTTAGCGGAGCGGTGAGCTCACTGCGGGACGGGCTAGGGGCGGCGCTAGGGCGTGCCGGTGACCCGTATGTCGCAGCCGCCGTCCCGTCTCGTACAGCTCAGCCCACGTCAGGGGAGCGTCGGCACCCACTGCTCGCGGTTGTACAACAGCCCGCCGGCCTGGACGGCGAACGTGGCGCCGCCGATGCGGTGCGCGTCGACGAATGGCGGCAGGCGGTAGTCACTCGTCGACCAGCAGCGCAATAGAACGCGTCGTCGGGAACATCATGTTCGCCCGCCCGGGCGGGAAGGTCAACCGGGTTGGCCGGGCAGGCCGGTGATCGCGCTGATGAGCTCCGCTGTCCGGGTGAGCGCGGCGGCCGGCGGGAGGCGCCCGGTGAGGACCGTCTCGACCATGGCCCGCAGTTGGGCGGAGACGAGTGCATAGGCCGGTGTCACCGGCCTGGTAACGGCGTCGGACAGCAGGCCGGCCGTGAACGCGTGGAACGCGGACCGGCCTACCAGCTCAGCCGCCACCGAACGCCGGGGCGGGATCTGGCCAGTACGGGCGAAAAACCGGGCCATCGCCTCCCGGGTGACGGCACGCCGAAGCATGTCCATGGCGCGACCGGGCTGGCGCGCCTGGCGCGGAATGCAATACACCATGCCGCCCACCAGCACCGATCGGCTATTCCGGGGGCCAGCCGGCATGGGTGCGAACCCGAACGTCTTCGTGACCTCGGTCAGCGGCAGGCCGGCCTGATCGGCCACCGTCGGTAGCTCGTAGCTGCCGCCAAATGCCATGGCGGCGTCGCCTTTGGCCAGCAGATGGACCACTCGATCCCGCTCGAACCCGACGACGGCTTGTGGCACGATGCCATCCTCGGCCAGCGCGCGCAGCAGGGTTACGGCCTCGATGCCAGCCTGGCTCGCCAGTGTGACGCGATCCGGCCCGAGCACGCGGGCGCCGTTGGCGGCGAGCAGGGCGACCAGGCAGTAGGTGGTGAACTCGTCGGCTGCTGGGCCTCCCGGGATCGCCAGGGCGTATTTCGTGTTCGCCCGCAGCAGGCGCCGTCCGGTCTCGTGCAGCTCGGCCCAGGTTTTTGGAACGTCCGTGTTGACCGAGGCGAGCAGCTCGCGGTTGTACCACATGCCGCCCACGTCCATCTCGGCTTGGACCGCCACCGTGGCGTCGCCGATGCGATGGGCGTCGACGAACGGCTGGAGGAAGTCCTTGCCGTAGTCGTTCGTCACCCAGTCGGCATCGAGGTCCTCCAGCGGCCAGAGGAACCCGGATGCCGCGAACTCCGCCACCCAGACCGAGTCGAGGACCGCCAGATCGGGGGCGCGGCCTTCGGCCACCGCGTGCACGAACACTGAGTGCAGGTCGTTGAGGTCGACCTCGGCACAGGACAGGCGGGTGTCTGGCGGCGCGACCGACTTCAGGTGGTCGGTCCAGCCGTTACCGAGCGGGGTGACTACCCGCACCTCGGCTGAGCCGGCCGGGCGGCGGGGCCAGTGCGGGTTGACGAACGTGCCGTGCCTGCGGCGGCGAAGCACCACGCCCTCGGCCGCCAGCTCGGACAGCGCCCTGGTTACTGGCGTGCGGCTGAGCCCGAACCGTTCGCACAGTTCATGCTCGGTGGGAATGCGGCCGTCAGTCCCGTAGGTCCCGCTCAGGATCTCCTCGGTCAGCATCGTCTTGAGCTGGTAGTACAGCGGAATCGGCTGCTCTCGGCTCGGCTCCATGGATCAATGGTGCCTGAAGCGCTGTGTGCCTCTAGCGCTGTGCGTCTCTAGTAGCTGGCGTCGCTCCCGGAGTGGCGCCCGTTCACCGCGCGCCGATGCAGCACTCGGGTGAGCACGGGAACGGCCACCCACGTCGCGAATGCCCAGGGCGTGACAAAGGCCACCGGGATGGATACCAGGAAAACCGCGATGAGGGTGAAGTTGGCCACGTTGTCCGGGTGGCGGGCCGACGCGGGAGCGTCCGAACGCAGTAGGCCGTTGCGGCTGATCTGACGGCTCATCTGGATGAGGCAGGCCGTGGCGATGACCTGAATCAGAGTGTAGATCGTGAAGCGGACGCCGAACCCGCCGTTGATCGCCAGCAGGCGGGCGGCGAACGGCGTCAGGATCATCAGCAGGAGCCAGGACATGTTCAGGCTGTTGACCCGGCTGTTCATCCTGTTCACGTACCGGAAGACGCCTCGGTGCGTTGACCAGTTACTTCCGATGACGGCGAAGCTCAGCACGAAGACGCCGTACTGGTCGAAGTTCTCGTGCAAGCCGTGTAGCAACTGCCCGTTGGTCGTGGCGTCGGTGGTGGCTGGGAGCGGCAGAGCCAGCGCGAGCAGCGTGATGGCGATCGCGATCACCGCGTCGGAGAAGACGATCACTCGGTCAGCGGCCCTGGCCTCAACCTCGGGGGCGTCGGTCCCGCTTGGCGCCGCGGCGCTGGTGGCGCTGGCCAAGTAGCGGCCTAGCGACTTCTGGGACGGAGCGGTCACGGCATCTGTTCCTGGTTCGCGGTAGGCCGACTCGGCGGGGAAACGGACCAAAGGAATCTTACGGACTAGTCACCTCCTCGATATGGTCAACGACCGACTTCGGGGTTGGCGCGCTGCCCAGGGTTGACGGGACCCAGCTATGACCTGCACTTGCTCGCAGCGAGAATCTGCCTCAGCCGGTCATCGCTCTGATACTGAAAGAGATGTCCTTCTGCGGCAGCATGCCGAACTGGACCATTGCGTCCACGACTCGCTGAAGTTGCGTCGGGCTCACGGACAGCGGGTAGTCGGGCAGATTGATCACGGCCGCCGTCTCGGGCTGGATGCCAAGGTATCTCTCGACCGCCGCCTGGAAGGCGGTGCGGTTGGTGTCGGCGATCTCTTGTCCCTCTTCAAGCGCCCGGTCGAACGCGGCCAACGTATTGGGGTACTTCTGCGCCCATGCCTGCGTGACCGCGTACCCCTCGAGCGGGAAGTTCGTGGTCACGCCCTGGTCGACGTCGGCCAGCGCCTGCAGCCCGTACTGCTGTTCGCCCTCGGTGGCGAACGGCTCGGGGATGGGCGCGGCGTTGGCCTGGCCCGCGTTCAGCTGCTCCGCGATATTCGAGAGCTGGAAGCCGAACTGGATGTTCACCGAGTCCGCACTGATGCCGTTCTCGGCGAGCAGAGCGCGGACGAGCAGCGTGTCGATGTCGTCCGACGAGGTGACGCCGATCGTGCGGCCCCTGAGGTCGGCGAGGGTCGTGATCTGCGAATGCGGCCCGTCGAACAGTTCCAGGTCGTGCGGTCGCAGCGAGGACGCTTCGGCGATGATGCGCAGCCGGGCGTTGTCGTTGATCTCGTTGTCGACGTAGGTGACGTAGTCGGTACCAGCAACGTCCTGCGCTAGAGCGACCCCATCGATGGGGTCGATTGCGCTGCTCTCCAGCCTGGCGCGTGTGGTTATCGCTATTTCTGTCACACCAGTTCGGCTACCCGCTGGGGACACCGTCGATTCGCTCGGTCGGCGTGACCGAGGTGACGCGGTGTGACTCCGGCTGCTGACCTTTAATCCGACGGAGGCTCAGGCGGCCGCGGGGCTTCAGGAGCGGTTGGCCAGCCACCCTGCTGAGGCGGATAACCCGGCGGCGGAGCCTGGCCCGGGACTCCGTAGGGATTTGGCGCGTAAGGCAGAGTGCCGTACGTCTGCGGCCGGAAAAAGCCGGCCGAGCGCTTTTGCCAGATGAGGATCATCACGTAGAGCCCGATGCCCCAGTTCAGCAAGTCCAATACGGTCCCCACACCGGACGTCGCGTGGTTGTCATTGTGAGCTGAGAGGATCGCCAGGTCCGCGAGCAGGCCAACCGAGGCGATGCCGAAGAAGACCGTGCCGGTGATCCGGGCCCAGTTGCCGCCATTGCGGATGCCGCTGGCCATCCAGATCCACAGGCCCGCGCCGACCCAGGCGCCGACCAGGAAGCTATCGGCGTTCGACGCCCGGCTGATGGCGAGCAGGACGATGCCCTCGACGACCTTGACGCCCGCCCCCGCGACCATCAGTTTCGCCGCGAGCTTGATGTGGTCCGGCGTTTGCCGCGGCACTGGCGTCGGCACCCCGCCCGGATAAGCGCCATACCCCGGCTGCGGATAGCCAGAGAACCCCGGCCCTCCGCCGAACGACGGATCGGACATAGATCATCAACCCCGTACACAGTGGACTTAAGCCTCTTCGAATGGTAGGGGTTGCGGTCTTGTAGCGGAAGGGCCTTCTCGTGGGGCGGGATTGCCTGATCGGTTGAGGCGCCACGGCGGTCGGTCTCGACTGGGTGATCGCCGACATCCGCCCCTGACTGCGGAACGGGATGCCGCGCTCCTGCCCTGACTGCCGAACTTGTGCGGTCAGATGGCTGTAAGGCCAGCTCAGGACGGGCGTGTGGCCGGTGAGCTTGCCCTCAAATTTCGCGAGGTGGAAGATCTTGACATTTATCGGACTTTAACGTTAACGTTGCCGAAAGCTCGTCCGGGCAGGGCTAATGCCGAGGCCAGCGGACTGAGTGCTCCTGAATCTTTCAGAATCGTCGTGGCTGCTTTGACCGCGACACTGTAACGATAAATATGCTCTAGAGCACTGGATGGAGGCAGCGTTGTCCGATCGGGTGACGATCGCACAGGTCGCTGAGGAGGCGGGCGTTTCGGCGATGACCGTCTCGAACGTCTTGAACGGCCGGCCGGGAGCTTCGGAGGAGACCCGGCGCCGGGTGCTCAGCGCCGCGGAGCGCCTCGGCTACCAGCCGAATCTTTCGGCGCGAAACCTTAAGGCAGGCCGTACCGGCTTGGTCGGCGTGATGACGCTTGACCTGACGGGCCAGTACGGGCTGGAGATCATCCGTGGCATCGCGGATGAGGTGGCGTCAGACGAGCGCGAGATGCTCATCAGTGCCACCTACCAGGATGCCGCGCGTGAGCGAGAACGCGTGGAATTCCTGTCACGTGGGCTGGTGGACGGCGTTTTGATGATCGCGCCCGCGCTTGAGGACGACACCATGGAGCTGCTGCGCCGCAAGCGGCTGCCCTGCGTGGTGATCGACCCCAGGAACATCGACGTCCCGCTGCCGCGGGTCACCGTCGACAATTATGGCGGGATGCGGCAGGGGACCGAGCATCTGCTGGGTCTTGGCCATACCCGGATCGCTTACCTGCGCGGCAATCCGGACCTGGAGAGCTCCGCGGTGCGCTTCCAGGGATTTCATGACGCGCTGCGCCTGGCGGGGGTGGACGTCCACGAGAGCTTGGTGGCGGAATCCGATTTCGTCTACACGCAGAGCTTCCGGGTAGCCAGCGCGCTGATCGCGGAGCAACGGCCGACCGCCTTGGTGGCTGGCGGTGACCTGATCGCGCTCGGTGCCCTGGATGCCGCCCGCGCCTGCGGGCTGCGCGTGCCTGAGGACCTCTCGGTGGTCGGGTTCGATGACCTGCCGCAGGCGGCGCAGACGTTTCCCGCGCTGACGACGGTCAGGCAGCCGCTGCACGAGATGGGCAGGCTCGCGGCGCAGATGCTGCTCAGCCTGGTCGACGGACGCCCGCTGCTGATGCAGAACATGCAGATGCCGACGGAGCTGATCGTCCGGGGCACCACCGCCCCGCCATCCGGGCGCGCGGACGGCCCCGGAAGGGGCGGCCTGGCAGGCGGCGAGGCCCTTGACGGGGATAGCCGGTGAGCTTCGTCATGTCGTACTTCACCACCGATGACGAGGCCCTGTATCTGGCAGAAAGCCAGGACGGGTACCGCTTCACGGCGGTCAGCGGCGGTCCTGTACTGCGCGGCACGGTAGGCACCGGGGCACTCCGCGACCCGTTCATCGGGCGCGGGTCCGACGGCCGGTTCCACCTGCTGGCGACCGACGGCTGGGCCAGCGGGTCCATAGTGCACGCGGCCTCTGCCGACCTGCGCACCTGGTCCCAGCAGGAACTGATACCGGTGATGGCCGGGGTTCCGGGGGCACGCAACGCCTGGGCGCCTGAGTTCTTCTACGACCCGGGAAGCGAGCGGTATCAGCTCATCTGGTCGTCGGTAGTGGATCCGCACGCGGCGGATGGCCGCCGGGACTGGCAGAACACGGGTCAGGATCACCGGATCTGGGGCTGCGTAACGCCGGACTTCCGCATTTTTTCCGGTGCGGAGCTGTTCTTCGATCCCGGCTTCTCGGTCATTGACGCGACCGTGGCGCATGACGGCGACCGGTTCCTTATGGCGTTCAAGGATGAACGGGGAGCCAACGAGCTCATTACCAGCCACAAGCACATCATGCTGACCGCTTTCACCAAGCCAGGGGCGGTCTTCGATCCGCCGTACGGGCCGGTGAGCCCGGCGCCGGTCGAGGGGCCCGCGTTCTTCCGGCGAGACGGTGAATGGGTCCTGATCTTCGATCACTTCCTCGAAGGCCGATACGGGGCCGTCTCCAGCCGGGACGGGGTCACCTGGTCTCCGGCCGACATCAGTGTTCCGCCGGGCACCAGGCATGCCTCGGTGCTCGCGCTCTCGTAGACGTCACCGCTGACATCACGATTCAAGGAGTAACCGATATGAACGATCAGCCAGCTTCGGCCCGCAGGGCCGTCCAGAGTGCGCCCGGCAGCGCGCCAGTGTCCCGGCGGCGCTTCATGGCGCTCGGGGCCGGCGGCGCCCTCGCGGCCGCCGCCGGGTCGACACTGCTTTCCGCCTGCGCCAGCGGCACGTCTTCAGGGAAGGGGTCAGGCAGCGGCATCAGCGGGACGATTAGCTTCCTGAGCTGGGACACACTGGCCATCAGCCAGCCGATGGTGAGCCTCTTCCAGAAGAAGTACCCGAACGTCCAGGTGGAGGTGGAGTTCGAGAACCCGGACACGTACGTCTCGACGCTTGCGACGCGGCTGTCCTCGGGAACGGCGCCGGACATCTTCATTTACACGGCGCAGAACAAGGCTTCACTCAACGCGGGCAACTACGTTCTCGACATCACCGACCAGGATTCGACGAAGGTGATGGCCGCCGCCAACCGGAATTTCATGTCGGACGGGGACAAGGTGTACGGCTTCTCGCCGGCCTCCTGGGCGTCCGGCCCCATCTGGAACCTGCAGTTGCTGGACAAGGTGGGCGGTACGCCGCCGGCCACCTGGGACGAGTTCATTGAGATAGGGCACAAACTCAAGGGCCTGGGCGTCACGCCCTACAGCGACGCCTCCCAGCTCGGGACGATCCTCGAGGGTCTCCTCGGCTCCTACTTCACGGTGCAGGGCCTCCTGGCGCCGGGCCATGTCCTCGGCATCGAGGCCGACAGCAAGATCTTTTCCGGCCAGTCGACGTTTGCCGAGGAATGGCTCACACCGCTGGAAATGTACAACCAGCTCTATACCGAGGGCCTCATCCCGTCGAGCGTCGTGTCGCTCACCGACGCCGAGTTCGACAGCGAACTCGCCAACGGTCAGTTGGGTGCGCTCGGATCAGGGCCGTGGGACGTCAGTACCGCCCAGCAGGACAACCCCAAGGTCCCGTTGAAGATGCTCCCGGTACCGGGGGCGAAGGCGGGCCAGGAGTTCTGGTGCGGAGCGCCAAACCAGGGCTGGGCCATCTACTCCAAGTCGAGCAACCTCGACGCGGCCACGGCCTTCGTGAACTGGCTCGCCACCCCCGAGGCATTGCAGAACTACGCCAAGCTCAGCGGTGACATCATCACCACGACCAACTACGAGTCGGCGGTGCCGTCATCCCTGACGGAGACCGCCGAGGCCGCGCGGTCCAGCAACTACTACTTCACCGGGATCTCCTGGCCCACCAAGTACTCCGAACAGCTCGGGGACGTCGCAATCGCCGAGGTGAACCTGATGATCCAGGGCAAGGCGAGCCCGCAGCAGGTCCTGGCGGCCATGGACACAGAAGTGCAGAAGCTCCGGAGCGCCTAAGTGGCCCCACAAGTCGACATCCGGCAGTCGGCCCCGCCGGTCCCGCCCCGGCGGCGCCGACTCCGGCTCTTTCGCGTCATCGGCAGCGAGGCCGTCCGCACGCGGCTGTTCCTGGTGCCCGTCGCGGTAGTCGCCGCGGTGCTGTTCGGCTATCCGCTCTGCCGGGACCTGTACCTGAGCTTCACGAACTACAACGGCTACTCCGCGACCAAATTCGTCGGCTTCGCCAACTACGCCGCCTTGTTCTCCCAGTCGGCCGTGTCGACCGGGTTCGTCTTCACGCTCCTGTACGCGGTAGGTACGACGGTGCTGGTCACGGTGATCGCCATCCCGTTGGCCGTCCTGCTGAACAAGCGGTTCCCTGGCCGCAACGTGGCCCGCGCCGCCTTGTTCTTCCCGGCCATCCCCAGCGTCCTGATCCTGGGCCTCGTCTGGGCTTACATCCTGGCGCCGATCTCCTCTGGCGCTATCAACGAGCTCATCGGACACCTCTTCGGCGTCGGGCCGGTGCCGTGGCTGTCCAACGACCAGCTCGCGAGACTGTCGGTCATCGGAGTCGGTGTATGGTCCCAGGCAGGCTGGCACGCGGTGCTCTACCTCGCCTACCTGCAGTCCATCCCGGCTGAGTACTACGAGGCCGCGCAGGTCGACGGGGCGACGTCCCGGCAGCGCTTCTTCCGTATCACGCTTCCTCAGCTCGCGCCCGCGATGACCGTGAGCTGTGTCCTGCTGCTGACCAACGGCCTGAACGTCTACGCGCTCCCGTTCGCGCTCACCGGCGGCGGACCGGGCTATGACACCTATACCGTCACGCAGAACATCATCCAGCTCGGCGTGAGCGGCGATTCCATCGCATACGGCCAGGCGTCCGCGCTCGCCGTGGTGTTCCTGCTGTTCATCGTCGTCATCGTGATCGCGCAGGTGACATTGCTCCGTCGTCGAGAGGGCCGCCTGAGATGAAGCAATCCCGCGGCGGAAAGATCGCCCTGTGCATCGTCATGCTGTCCATCGCGTGCGCGGTGGCGCTGCCCTTCTACTACATCATCGTCAATACGTTCAAAACGCAGCAGCAGACCTCGGAATCCCCGCTGGGGCTCCCGTCCTCGCTGTCGCTGTCGAATTACCGGCAGGTGCTCGACACGGTGCCGATCTGGCACAGTATGTGGAACACCCTGTACGTCACGGTGCTCTCGGTGCTCCTGATGCTGCTGGTCGGCACGATGGCGGCGTACGGAGTCGTGATGCGCCGGACGCGGAGCAGCAGGCGCGTACATCTCGTGCTGGTGATGGCGCTCGCGGTGCCATTCCAGGTGATCCTCGTCCCGCTCTACCGGCTCTTCGTCTCGGCGCACCTGGTGGACAGCCTCAACGGGCTCGTCATCCTCTACAGCACGGGTTCGATCTTCTGCTATTTCCTGATCCAGGGGTACATGTCCACGCTGCCCATGGAGCTGATCGAGTCAGCCCGCATCGACGGCGCTGGCGAGGTAAGGATCTTCTGGCGCATCGTCGTCCCGCTGATAAGGCCGATCCTGGTAACCGTCGGCGTCCTGCAGACGATGTGGGTCTGGAACGACTTCCTGGTCGCGAACACCTTTATTGTTTCGCCGCAGCACTACACCCTCGTCATGCAGGTCTACAGTGCGGTCGGTGAGTTCACGACGGACTGGCCTGATGTCATGACCATTACGGTCCTGAGCCTCATCCCCATCACGATTTTCTTCGTAATCATGCAACGGCAGATCGTGAACGGACTGGTAGCCGGCGCCGTGAAGGGATGAGATGGTGAGCTACCGAGACCCGGTCTTCGACGGCGCGACCGACCCCGTCGTGGTGCAGAACCGGGGCACCGGCGAATGGCACATGTTCTATACCCAGCGCCGCGCCAGCGTCCCGGGGCCAGGCGTCGCGTGGGTGCACGGGACCGATATCGGCATGGCCGTATCGTCGGACGGCGGAGGGAGCTGGCTCTATCGCGGGACCGTGCCGGGGCTAGACTTCGAGCCGGGCCGGAATACCTTCTGGGCGCCGGAGATCTTCTGGGCGCTCGGGCGATATCACATGCTGGTCAGCTACATCCGCGGCGTCCCGGACCGCTGGGAAGGACACGAACGGCAGATCAGGCACTACGCCAGCCCGGACTTGCGGCAGTGGCTGGATCTGGGCCCCCTTGACCTGGGATCCCGGCACGCGATCGACGCCGCGGTCTACCCGCTGCCGTCCGGGTCCTACCGCCTCTGGTTCAAGGACGAGGAGCAGGGCTCGCACACCTACACCTGTGACAGCGCCGACCTCGTCAGGTGGACGGTCCCGGAGCCCGCCATCACCGGAGCAAAGCACGAGGGGCCGAACGTCTTCGCCCTTGACGGCTGGTACTGGATGCTTACCGACGAGTGGAGAGGACTGGCGGCCTACCGGTCCGCCGACCTCACCTCCTGGAAGCGCACCGGGATGATTCTTGATGTCCCCGGTATGCAGCCCGACGACGCGGATGTCGGACGGCACGCGGATGTTGTCGAGTGCGGCGATCACGCCGCCATCTTCTACTTCGTCCACCCAGAGCTCAGGAGCGCTACCGACAAGGACAGCTACTGGGCGCGGCGCTCGGTCGTCCGGACAGCGGAGCTGGTGGTCGAGGACGGTCGCCTGGTCTGCCACCGAGACAAGCCGCTGGCCGGGCCGCTTCTCCCTGGCGTCTCCTGAACTGTCTTCCCGCTGCCACCGGGTACCAGCGCGGCACTGCGCACGAAGGCCTTCCTGCGGTCTTGACGACCTTGTTGTTAGCGCTCACACTCATCAGAGTCTGGCTTTACGGAACTATAAAGCAACAAGAACGAAAGGTTGTGAACGCTAACAGCGGATTCAACGGAGGCGTACTCGGGTCCCGGGTCGGTGACCGGGCCTAGCGGCGTCAGCGGTTGTGCCGTCATGAAAGGAAAGGGCAGATTCAATGATGACTGTCAGACGACGAGCCGGGTACGGGCGTAGGGCGCTGCTGGCCATGGCCGCCACAGTGACGCTGACGGCTGGCGCGCTGCTGGCCGGCGGTGCCTCGACGCCATCGCGAGCGGCGGCCAGTGGGCCCTGCGATATCTACGCCGCGGCTGGCACCCCCTGCGTAGCCGCACACAGCACCACCCGGGCACTGTACGCCGACTACGACGGACCGCTATACCAGGTCGAGCGTGCCTCGGACGACACGACCACCGACATCTACCCGCTTACAACCGGCGGGTACGCGGATGCGGCGACGCAGGACTCCTTCTGCGCGGACACCTACTGCTACATCACCGAGATCTTCGACCAATCGGGCCACGGCAACAACCTCACCGACGCGCCAGCCGGCGGGGCGGACAGCGGTCCGGACATCCTCGCTAACGCGGCTGCCGCTCCAGCCACGGCCGACGGGCACAAGGTCTACGGCGTCAATATCTCCCTCGGCATGGGCTATCGCGACGATGACACCACGGACATCGCGACCGGTGACGAAGCCGAAGGCGAGTACGCGGTCCTCGACGGCACGCACTACGACAATAACTGCTGCTTCGACTATGGCAACGCCGAGACCAACAACGACAATGACGGCGACGGGGCCATGGAGGCCATCAACTTCAGCGACGAGACGACCTGGGGCTACGGCTCGGGCAGTGGCCCGTGGATCATGGCCGACATGGAGAACGGCTTGTTCTCCGGGGAAAGCGCCGGCTACAACTCCGCCGACCAGACCATCGACTACCGGTTCACCACCGCGATGATCGAGGGCGAGCCGGACCAGTGGGCCATCCTCGGCGGCAACTCGGACTCTGGCTCGCTCTCCACCTTCTACAGTGGTGTCCGCCCCTCGGGCTACAACCCGATGCACAAGCAAGGCGCGATCATCCTCGGCATCGGCGGCGACAACAGCGACAACTCCGCTGGCACCTTCTACGAAGGCGTGATGACATCCGGCTATCCGTCAGCCGCGGCCGAGGCCGCTGTACAGGCCAACATCGTCTCGGTCGGGTACGCGACCTACTCAACCAATCCCTTCAGCTCAGGTGAGGAGGTCTCGCTCCAGGCCACGACGCCCTGCTGCACGGGGGACTACCTCACCGGCGACACCAGCGGCGACGAGGTCGGGATCACCAGCGTGACCTCGAGCAGTTCGTCGACCCTGCAGGAGGACGCGACCTGGATCGTCGAGCCCGGCTTGGCCAACAGCTCGTGCGTGTCTTTCGAGTCGGCCAACGGGTCCGGCGACTACATACGACATTACGACTTCGAGCTCTACCTGGAACCGAACGACGGCACAACCCAGTTCGCGCTGGACGCCACCTTCTGTCCGAGAGCGGGTAATAGCGGCTCGGACTACGCCTTCATGTCGTACAACTACAGCTACCAGTACATCCGGCATTACGACTACGTCGGTTACATCGCGAGCGACGGTGGCTCCAACGCCTGGGACGCCTCCAGCCTTTGGGACGAGGACAGTACCTGGGCTGTCGCCTCCCCATGGAGCTGACCGCGGATGGAATGGCAGCTCGCCTGACCGGAGTGCCCGGTGGGACGGAACCGGCCGTGATCAGTTCCGCTCCGCCGGCCAGCGCGGTCGCGTCGTCGCGCAGGGTCTCCGGAGGTCCGGCGATCTGCGGCCAACCTACGTTCGTAGCAGGAACTGGCCAGATGGCTACGGCTGATGCTCGGCCGGGCGGAGCAGCTGCGTCAGGGCGGGTGAGTCCGTGATCCGGGCGGCCATGTCGTCGCCTAGTGCCCGCATCTCGGCCTCGGCGTGCCGCGAGTGTGCGGCGAAGGCCAGTTCGCCCATCGGCGAGCGCATGGTCCGGGCCCAGTACTGGACGGCAACCGCTCTGAGTGCAGGGTTGTGCAGGACGGCGAGGTTCCGCGGCAGCCCGGCCGTGCCGTCAGCGCGGAGGCCTGCGAAAGCCCCGGTGATGGCTCGGCACATGAGCGTGAGGGTCGCACGGTCGGCAGCGAGGCGGACGGGATCGGTTCCGCAGCGGTAGAGAGCCGCCGCGACGCACGCGACGAAGGCGGCGTGGTAGGCGAGCCACCCGTCCATGTCGGTGACCCTTTGTACGCCGAACCCGCGGCCGGCCAGGGTCGCTTCCAGCACGGCCAGCCGGGGATCAGATGCCTTCGGGAAAGCCGTGGGCTGCTGCCGGATGCGGATGTAGTCGGCGGTCCCGTCGGCCATGACACCGCCGACGCCGGGGAATCCGAGGTAGACATCGCCGGGCACATCACCAGGGATGGCCGCCCGGCCCGACGGGTTGTTGCCGAAGAAGACCACAGCCGGCTTTCCGGCCAGGACCGCGAGCCTAGCGAAGGCTGAGGCCAGCTGCTCACGCCGGACCGCGACCAGGATGACGTCGTAGTCCCCGTCGGCGACCGGCACCACCTCGGCTTCGGCGTCGACCCGCCCGCCGTCGAGCACATCGCGGGCGCAAAGGCCCCCCACGGCCACTTCATCGGTCCTGCGCCGGTGGCGTAGCACCGAGACCTGGTTTCCGGCGGCCGCGATGTGGGCCCCGTACACGGTCCCGATCACGCCCGCGCCCACGATGAGCATTTTCATGACGAGCTCCCATGGCCTGGTCGGCGATCGGCGCCAGGCCGGGAGGTCCGTGCGATGATGCCCATGACCGGGTTCCTGCGCTGCGATGAAGCTGATGGCCGGTGTGGCGCCGGATCGTGGCTGGGGCAGTCCTTGCCGCGGCGTAGCGGTACCTTGCCGTCTGGCTTTGTCGCACTCCAGCTAACCCCGGTCCTGCTGCGGCGGAAACAGCCAGAAACCGCAAACCCCATCACCCAGGCCGATCACGGGCCATCCACGGGCGTCCGGGCAGGCGGGCAGGCGGCCGTTATGCGGCAGGGCGTTGTGTCACACCGCGAAGGGACGGGGCCCGGCCGGGGCCGTCCATGTCCGGAGACTGGCGGCTGTATGCCGGTCCAGGCAGGGGAATGGGGACGCCTCCCTTGCGCCGGGCCGGTTCCGCGGGCGCAGAGCCCGGCAGCGGAGCCGGCCGGGGATCCGCTGAGGAGTCCCAGCCCGCGGCCTCGCTAGCTGCGCTCTGAGTCTTGCGCCGGGGATGGCCGTCGGCATAGAACAGCGCTGCTATCCAGCCAATAAGCAGGGGGATTATGACAATCGGCATCAGGATGAAAAGGAGAGTTGAGCCGTCCATGACGGCACGTCCTTCCGGAACTCGGCGACCGTCTCTCCCCGGGAGCCCGTCAGGTCCTGCTGAATCGACAACCCCGGCGGACGGGAGGACGGTAGATCTCTCAGCTTGTCCGGTTCTGCCGTGGGACGGTAACCCGGAACCCGCGGAACCATAAGCGGAGCTGAACCATACGACCGAGGCCAGTCAGATAATCAGGCTTACCTGCCTCCGAGAATACAGCTAATATCCATCATACCGTCCGGGCCCGCGGCAGATGGTCGCTGAACAGTCCTGGCCGAGGTGGCCATTCCTGCGGCATATTGTGCTGCGACTTGTACGCCGTCGAGGGACCATTACTTGGCGATCCCGGAAGTTCGGAGCTTGAGGATCTTCGCTCAGCGAGCGACGGGTCGGCGAGCTGCCGTATCGCCGGATGACCGGGGCTCAGGATGTAGCCCGACTGACACCAGCCCGCCGTGTTGCGGCGGCCTCGCCCTCTGGGACCGGGCCCGGTGGTGGCACGGCCTTTTCCGTGGCATTCGACGCCGGCAGGAAGACCAAGGTAAGGACGACGCCTGCCACGGCGATGCCGGCTGACACCACAAGTGCCAGGTCCATGCCGTGCACGAAGGCCGTCCGCACCGACGCGAGCAACGCCGCCGAGTGCAGCTTCGAAGCGGCCGCCACGCCGCCGAAGACGCTCTG
>JBEKHI010000190.1:0-15223 GCA_050012355.1 Streptosporangiaceae bacterium
TGGGCGAATTCGGGAGCCACCGCGGCGACGAGGGTGGTGGCGGCACCCTGCTGGGCGGTCTTCCAGGCAAAGGCTCCCGCCGCCTCGGCTTCGGCCAGGTAGTCCTTCTGCTTCTGCGTGAAGTGCCGTTGCAGTCCGGTGGCGACACCGCCTGGATTGACTGCGTTGGCGACGATGCCGTCGGTAGCCCAGCGGCGCGTGGCTTCGACCGCGAACAACGAGGTGGCGGTCTTGGACTGGGCGTAGGCCGCCTGCGGGTCGTAGTTGCGCCGCTCGAACTGAATGTCCTTGAACGCGATCGGTGAGCGCATGTGCGCCCCGGATGTGAGCGAAACAATGCGTGCCTCGCCTCGTTCGCAGGCGCCCACGGCGAGGGCGTCGTGCAACCCGAGGCTCAGGGCAAAATGGCCAAGGTAATTGGTGGCGAACTGCAGTTCCCAGCCTTCCGTGGTCCGCGCCAGGGCGGGCGTAATGACCCCCGCGTTGTTGACCAGCAGGTGCAGCGGCCCATTCCAGCTCTGGACAAAGCTGCCGACCGCGGCGCGGTCAGAGAGATCCAGAGCGGCGACTTGCGCGCCGTCCCTGCCGACCGACTCCGCGATATCCTCAGCGGCCTTGCGCCCGGCGTCGGTGTTGCGGACGGCGAGGGTCACGTCCGCGCCGGCGCGGACGAGGGAGCGGGCTGTCTCCACGCCGATGCCTGACGAGGCCCCGGTGACGACGGCACGGACGCCGCTGAGATCGACGCCAGCGACGACGTCGTCGGCGGTGCTCGTGGCGTCGAAGCGGGTCGTGATGAGTGGGCGCATCAAGGGCCTCCTGAAAATACCCATGTCGGTGGCCGGGTCAGGCGTGACAACTATACAAATTCAGCATACTTTGTCTAGTACGTCTAACATAGCGTACGCTGTTGTCCGTGAGCTCCCTCGGACCCGAAGCCGCCAGGGAGGATGACAGTGAGACCGGCCGCCGTGAGCACGTCCTGTCGGCCGCACTGCTGACCTTCGCCCGCTACGGCTACCGGAAAGCCTCGATGGAGGATGTCGCACGGGCCGCCGACATCTCTCGGCCGGGCCTGTACTTCCTTTTCGCCTCGAAGCAGGACCTATTTCGGGCCGCCGTCATACACGCGCTCGACAGCGACGTCGCCGCCGCCGGACGATGTCTTTCAGACACCGGTCGCCCGCTCCGCGACCGGCTCATCGAAGCCTTCGACCACTGGACCGGGCGTTACATCGGTCCGATGACCAAAGACGTCGCCATCGTGATCGAGAACAACCCGGACTTGCTCGGCCCGATAGTCACGGATTACCCAGAACGGTTCGCCAAGATGGTCACCGACGCCCTCACCTCCGCCAGGCCTGCCGACCGCGACGATCTAGCAGTTGACGTGGCCCGGACCCTGCTCAGCACCGCGAACGGCATCAAACACGAAGCAAGCACCCGCGAAGAGTTCGTCGCGAAAATGACCATCGCCATCGACCTCCTACTACCAGCCCTAACCCGCCGCCCCCGGCGGCCAACCAACGAAGACCCGCTCGCCGCCGTAGGCTCCGCGCCTATCGTTGGGTAGATAAGGCCCAGCTGGAGAGGGGGCACCGTGCCAGATGAGGACAAGAAGCGAGCAGCGTTCCGAGCCTTGGTGGATCGCGTCCTGAACGCAGCGGGCAAGGCGGACGAGGAGCAGCGAGCCCGCGCCTTCAACAACGCCGACGTCCCCCTGCCGTTGCGCGAGCTCATCGGCAAGGTCGCCACAAGTCCGACGCAGATCACCGACGCGGACTTCGCCGCGGCAAAGGCATCGGGCTTCAGTGAGGATCAGCTTTTCGAGCTGGTGATATCCGCCGCGGTCGGCCAGTCAGCCCGACTGTATGAGTCGGGACTGGCCGCCCTGGCCGAAGCGACCTCAACGGGGAGGCCGGGCAATGCGACTTGATATCCTCAACCGCGGTTACCGCCCCGGGACCAAGGTGCTGTTCGTGGTCATCCGGGTGTTCTCCGGGCACCCGCCACCGGACGCGGCCAAGCTGGTCTTCTACCGGCCCGACTTCTATGGCGCCCAGGCGAAAGAGTTCACCCACGAGGCGATGCGCGGGCCGTCCGCCTGGTCGGTAGCTGACCGAGAGCTGATGGCGGCCTACGTGTCGAAGATGAACGAGTCCGCGTTCTGCGTCGGCGCGCACACCGCGACGGCGGGGCAGGCGTACCGGGACGACGCGAAGGTTCAAGCGGTGCTGGCCGACCTGGATTCGGCCCCGGTCGAGGACGGGCTCCGGGCAACCCTGCGGATGCTCGGCAAGCTGACCAGCGAGGGAAGGGTGAGCGCCGAGGACATGCGGGAAGTGCTGTCCGCCGGCGTCTCACCCCGGCAGATCGAGGACGCGCTGGCGGTCTGCGCCGCGTTCAACACGACTGACAGGCTCGCCGACGCCTTCGGCTTCGAACTGCTCAGCCCCGAAGGCTTCGAGGCGGGGGCCAAGTACCTGCTCAAACGGGGCTACCGATAGCACCGGTCATGGTTCCTCCGGTGCCCGCATACCGGGACTCCAGCCCGGTCAGGAATTCGACGTCATCCGGCCCGACAGACCGCCGAGGCCCGACTCGCGAGGCAACCGCCCAAGTCACCTGGCCGACATCGGCCAGCCTGCGCCGTATACGTTATCCACCCGCGACGGACCAGGGACGATTCCCGATTTATGATGGCGAATGTGACCGCCTTCGACGCCAGGACCCCTGCCATCGCTCGCGTTTACGATTACCTCCTGGGCGGCAAGGACAACTTCGCCGCGGACCGGGCGGTCGCCGAAAAGCTGCTGGCGGTCTATCCCCCGATCGCCGAGACCGTCCCGGAGAGCAGGCGCTTCATGGGGCGGGCCGTCACCTGGCTGGCCGGGCAGGGCGTCAGTCAGTTCATCGACCTGGGCGCGGGGCTGCCAACCACCCCGAACACCCACGAAACAGCACGGGCGGCCAACCCGGAGGCCGCGGTCGCCTACATCGATAACGACCCGATCGTGATCTCGCATCTGAGGGCGTTGCTCGCGATTCACGACGATCAGGTGGCGGTTGTCTCCGGAGACCTGCGCGACCGTGACGTCATACTCGCCGATCCCGAACTGACCTCGGTGATCGACCTGGACAAGCCGGTGTGCGTGGCCATGGGCATGGTCCTGCACTTCTTTCCCACCGACTTTCCCACCGACGTGGCGGCCCGCGTGGTCAGGAGCTACATGTCGGCCGTGGCACCGGGCAGCTACCTGGTCGCCACGATCGCGTCGGGTAAGGGCTCGCTGGCGGGCACGTTCTACGAGACCTACAACGCCAGCGGATTCGCCACGATGTACAACCACACGTCGGCGCAGTTCGCGTCGTTCTTCGCCGGCCTGGATATCGTGCCGCCAGGGCTCGCCGACGCCCGGCGGATCCGCCCCGGCTGGACCGATCTCGTACCGTCCCCCAAGCGCCCCGACCGGGTCCTGGCGGGCATCGCCAGGGTTCCGTAACCCGATGGCGTCGGCAATGATCGCCCGCGCTTGCTCCTGGATGGCGGCGAGGTGGTCCGGGCCGCGGAAGGACTCGGCGTAGAGCTTGTAGACGTCTTCGGTGCCGGACGGGCGCGCGGCGAACCAGCCGGACTCGGTGACCACCTTCAGGCCGCCGATCGGGGCACCGTTACCCGGGGCGTTGGTGAGCACCGCGATGATCTTCTCCCCCGCCAGCTCTCCGGCTGGTACCTGCTCCGGAGAGAGCTTGGCCAGCGCCGCCTTCTGCTCGCGGGTAGCAGCGGTGTCGATCCGCGCGTAAACGGGAGCCCCGTATCGATCGGTGAGACCCTGGTAAAGCTGCGACGGCGTCTGCCCGGTGACCGCCGTGATCTCCGAGGCGAGCAACGCCAGGATGATCCCGTCCTTGTCGGTCGTCCATACCGAACCATCGAGTTGCAGAAACGACGCGCCAGCGCTCTCCTCGCCGCCGAAGGCCACCGAGCCGTCCAGCAGCCCGGGCACGAACCACTTGAATCCGACCGGGACCTCGAGCAGCGAGCGGCCCAGCCCCGCGGTGACCCGGTCGATCATCGAGGAACTGACCAGCGTCTTGCCGACGGCGGCGCCGGCTGGCCAGCGATCACGGTGCTGGTACAGGTACTGGATGGCGACCGCGAGGTAGTGGTTGGGGTTGAGCAGTCCCGCGTCGGGCGTGACGATTCCGTGCCGGTCCGCGTCGGTGTCGTTCCCGGTCGCGATGGTGAACTCATGTTGACGGCGGATCAGGCTGGCCATCGCGTACGGGGATGAGCAGTCCATCCGGATCTTGCCGTCCCAGTCCAGGGTCATGAACCGGAAGGTCTGGTCAACCTCCGGGTTGACGACGGTCAGGTCCAAGCCGTAGCGCTCGCCGATCTCGCCCCAGTACGCCACGCTCGCCCCGCCGAGCGGGTCGGCGCCGATACGCACCTCGGCATCCCTGATCGCGGTCAGGTCCACCACGTTCTCCAGGGCCGAGACATACTCCCCGAGGAAGTCGAACTTCACCGCCGCGGCCTGCGCGTAAGGAACCCGCCGCACCCCTTTTAGCCCGCTGCCGAGCAGGTCGTTGGCCCGGTCCTGGATCTCCCGGGTGACGTCGGTTCCAGCCGGGCCGCCATCCGGCGGGTTGTACTTGAAGCCGCCGTCCGGCGGCGGGTTGTGCGAGGGCGTGACCACGATCCCGTCGGCCCGCGGCCCGTCCCCGGAGGCGTTGTGCGCCAGGATCGCCCGGGAGACCGACGGGGTGGGCGTGTAGCCGCCGCGCGCGTCGACCATCACCGTGACGTCGTTGGCGGCGAGCACCTCGAGCGCGGTGACCTGAGCGGGCTCGGCGAGCGCGTGCGTATCCGCGCCCAGGTAGAGCGGCCCGTCGATTGCGTGCCTGGCCCGGTAGTCGCAGATCGCCTGGGTGGTGGCGAGGATGTGATCCTCGTTAAACGTCGCCGTGAACGCGGAACCTCGGTGGCCCGACGTACCGAACGACACCCGCTGCGCGGGATCAGCAGGATCGGGATGCACCGCGTAGTAAGCGGTGACGAGCTTCGCCACGTTCACCAGATCAGCGCTCGAAGCGGGCTGGCCCGCACGCGAATCGACCATACCGACATGCTGACACGCCAGTACTGAGACCGCGGCCAGCAGGGCCGGCCTTCACGACCCTCGAACCAACGCTTACGGGACGCTAACGGGCATGCGCCCGCAAACCGTTACACCTGCCAGCATGTCAGCATACGAGAGTGAGCGAGATAGCGACGCTAGCTTGCCCGGACTGCGGCGTCAGCAGCAATTCATCCGATCCCAGCGGCACGCACTGGCATTGTGATAGCTGCGGCCGCGGATACTACCTGCGTCGGTGCGCGAACTGCCAGGAGGTAAGTTACGTCGCCTTGCCGCATGGCTGGCACGCGCTGTGGTTCTGTACCTGGTGCGCCGCGCCCAACATCGGCTTCACGCAATTCCAGGACCCAGCCGCCGCCACCGTCGCCGAACTGGCCATCAGCATCGCCCGCCAGCAGCTGTCGTTCACGCTGGCCAAGGACGTAGCGGCCAAGACCACGGAATATGTGGAGCTGGGCAGTCATCCGAGCCCGTCCCCCAACCAAACCACACCCGACGTGGCGATCACCCGGCGGAGGTCACGGCGAGGGCGGACGATCCTCGTCGTCGCGGCGGGCGCACTAGCCGTTCTCGGCGCGACCGCCGCCCTGATCGGGATGCACCCCGGACCAGCGATTTCAGCGTCGGCACCGAGACCGACACCCACACGGACGCCGAGATCGACGCCGGCACCCGGAACGAGCCATGGCAAGCAGCAGGTCTCGGTGACCGTTGCGCAGGCCACGACGGTCAGCTTCCAGGGGATCCCGGGAACCCTGTCCGTCGTCGGTGCCGATACGACCCGGGTGAGCCTGACCGGCCAGCTGCGCTGGACGGGACGCGCCCCGGTCGCGGTGACCCGGCTCGACCCGGGCAACCACGTCTTGCTGCTGTCCTACCAATGCGCCCCCGCCAGCCCCTGTACCGAGGACTACCAACTGGTCATGCCCGCTACCGACGCGCTCGTCCTGCGCCAGTCCTCGGCCCAGCTAACGCTGTCCGGCCTGGCCGGCCCGGTCAGCGTCGCGGCGACCAACGTCCAGGTGACCGCCACCGGAATGCGGGCCTCAGCGCTGATCGCGACCATCACGTCCGGCACGCTCAGCGCGAGCTTCGACGCGGCGCCCTCGCTGGTAAGCGTCACGCTCATGTCCGCGCAAGGCACGCTGCGGCTGCCCGCCAGCACGACGTACCAGGTCACGCAGCAAGTCGACGAGGGAACCGTGGCGATCCACGTTCCCCAGGCCGGCACCGCCACCCACCGGGTGACCGCGCGCATCACGTCGGGCGACCTGGAACTGCTGTCTTCCTAGGGCGGACGGGGATCGTGGCAGCGGCGTCGCTGTCCCTGATCGCGAACGCGAAGGGCAGGCCCGCCAGGCAGCACACGGCAGCGGCGCCGAGCGCGAGGCGGTAAGCGGTGAGGTTAGCCGCGAGGTGCCCGTTAACCAGGCGGGTCGGCCCGGCGAGCGCGATGACCGTGGTGAGCAGGGCGACGCCGGCCGCGCCGCCCACCTGCCGCACCGCCTGGAACAATGTCGACGCCCGCCCGGTCGCCTTGGCCGAGATGGTCGCGAACGAGGCGGTCTGGGTCGCGAGCATGACCTGCCCCATCCCGACGCCAACGAAGAACATGAACAGCCGGGTCCACCACAGGCTCGCTCCCGGGCTGAGCAGCGCGAGCAAACCGATGGCCACCGCGATGTTGATCAGGCCGACGGCGGTGTGCCGACGAGGGCCGAGGCGGGGGTAGAGCACGCGGCTGGCGAGCATCGAGCCGGCTGAGACGCCCACCGCCTCGGGGAAGATGGTGAGCCCGGATGCCAGCGCTCCCAGCCCCTTGCCGTCTTGCAGGTACAGCGACATGGCATAGAGCGTCCCGAGGAACGCGGCCGTCATCAGGACAAGCGCCATCGTGCCGTTGCGGAACAGCCGGTTACCCAGCACCCGCACGGCCACCATCGGCGCCGCACTTCGCAGTTCAACCTTGACCATAACGACGAGAAGGATCCCTCCCGCAACCACGCAGCCAAGGATGATTGGTGACCCCCAGCCCGAATTGGGTCCCTCGGAGACGCCGTACATGAGAAGCCCGAGCCCGGTGCCGGCCAGCACGAAACCTGCCAGGTCGAAGTCGCCTGGGCTGTGCTGCGGATCGTGGCGCAGGAACAGGGCACCGAACACCACCGTCGCCACGCCGGCCGGCAGGTTCACGAAGAACACCCACCGCCAGGACAGCTCGCTGACCAGCAATCCTCCGAGGACGGGACCGGCGGCCGGGGCGAGCGCGGTCGGGACGGTGAGTATCGCCGTGACCCGCATCCGTTCTTCTTGCGGGAAGACGCGAAAAAGCATGGCCATGCCGACCGGCGCCATCATCCCGCCACCGATCCCCTGCAGCACGCGAAACGCGTCGAGTTCCCCCACACTCGACGCCAGCCCGCACAGCGCCGAGGCGATCGTGAAGATTACTGTCGCTGTCAGCAGCACCCGCTTTCCGCCGAACCGGTCGCCGAGCCAGCCTGACGCGGGCATGAAGACCGCCAGGCTGACCATGTAGCCGATGGAGATGCCGTCGACCGCGGTGGGCGTGACCGAGAACGACCGGCCGATGTCCGGCAGGGCGACGTTCACGATGGTCGTGTCGAGCGCGCTCATGAAGATGGAGGCGACGAACACCACGGCGACCGCGGCCTTCTCGCTCGGCCTGATCCGCACTGGTCCCTCCCCAGATCATGAGGACACTTATAATGAGGGTACTCACTATCTGACGGGGGTGACGAGGATGGTCGCGACCGGAAGCGACACCGTGGACGCGATCATTCACACCGCGCACCGGATCAGGACCACCGCCGACGCGGCGCTCCGCACGCACGGCCTGTCCTTGCCCGGGCTCAAGCTGCTCACGGCGCTGGCCGAGGGCGACCGCTCCATGCGGGAGATCAGCGAGATCCTGCACGTCGCTCCCCGCACGGTCACCGACATCACCGACGGCATGCAAGCCCGCGGCCTGGTGACCCGCCATCCGCACCCGGTGGACCGCAGGGTCACGCTGCTGCGACTGACCGAGGCGGGCACCCGGGAGCTGACCACCGCGTCGGCCGAGGGCGAACGCGTCGCGCTGGCCTCGATCAGCGGCCTCGATCCCGGTGAACAGCGCACCCTACGCGACCTGCTGGAACGGGTCTGCGTTCCGGTTATCCGCTCGCCCGGCTGAGTACCTCCTCCTCGGTGAGCGGACTGCGAGGGTGGTGACTGAGGCACATGGGGGTCCGGATCTTACGGAACCGGTTGCCTTCGGGCGCTGCGTAGAACTCCCCGGTACGCAGCTTCCCGATGTCCGGCACATCTCCGCCCTTGGCCCGCGCCAGTTCCCTCGCCGCGTCGATCTGCGTGGGGCTGCTGAGCAGCCCGTAGAACTGCGTCGTCGCATTGCCGGCTATCCGGTTATCTAGTCCGCGGGGAGACTGGGTGGCAAACAGCAGGCCCAGCCCGTACTTACGAGCCTGCGAAGCTAGGCGGCGGGTGGTCTCGGAGCAGGAAGTCGCCTTACCGGACGGCGCGAATTCCTGGGCCTCGTCCATCACGAACAGCCCACCGAGCGGCCGGTCGCCTGCCGGGTTCCGCTTCACCCAGGAGAACAGGGCCATCTGAAGCTGGTTGACGAAGCTCTGCCGCTGCTCGGGGTCGGGCAGCCCGATCAGGCTGATCACCGACACCCGGGCACGCTTACCCGGCGGCGGGGTGAGCAGCGTCCCCGGGTCCGCGGACTCGCCCGAGCCGCCGAAGAGCGGATCGTTGACCATCGCCGCCTGCAGCCTCTCCGCGAGATCGGCCGCCATAACAGACGCTCGGCCGAGGCTGCTCGCGTCCGGCGGCAGATCGCTCAGCATGGCCGCGAACTCGTGGATATCACTGCTCCCGGTCGCGGCGAAGTACCGCAGCGCCTCGGTCAGCACGGCCTTCTCCTGGCCGGTCTTGACCGAGGTCCGGTGCAGGCCCAAGCGCGGCGCGAGGCTATCGACCGCGGCGCCAACCGCCAGCTCGAACTCATCCCTGTCATCGAGAACGTCCGCGAACGACGGAAGCGGCTGGAACGCCAGCGGGCGGCCGTTGCGCCGCCGCGGCGTCCATATCGCCACGTCCGTACCCGCCAGGTACTCGCGCGCTCGCCCGGCGTCGCCGTCGGCCCAGGACCCGGGTTCCTCCGGCCACGCGTCACCCAACCGGGCCAGGTCGCTATTCGGGTCCAGCACGATCGACGAGACGCCCTGCAGCGCGCACTCCTCGATAATGCGGCGCAGCAGGACGGTCTTACCGGAACCGGAGCCCGCGAAGATCGCCGCGTGCCGACGCAACGATTCCAGATCCAGGTTCAACGGAGACGGGGTGCTCGGGTTCACCCAGGCAAGCGGAACCGGCTGAACTTGCTGGACGGACGGAGTCTCGGGTGATCGAGCCTCGCCCGCGTCGCGCAGCGCCCGCCCGAGCAACTCGGTGCGATGCGCGGGCTGCCGGTCCAGCAGCCATGCGTCCAGATCACGGTCGCGGCCCGAAAGCATCGCGCCGAGCGCGCCGAACGTCTTCAGGTCTTGCGCTGATACGGCTATCGCGAGTCCGTTCTTCGCTTCGAAGTCGGCGACTTGCCGCTCGGTGACAGGTCCCGTGGGCCACCCAGTGTTACGGAGCACGAATAGCCGGTGCCCAACGCCTTCTACGTCCAGTCCGGCAGTGCTCACCGCTTTTCTAAGACGGCTCTGGACCGTCCTGGGATGGTCAGCGGAGATCGCGCGGAACGACCATCTACGCTGGCGTTCGGTGCGCTCATCGGTGATGAGCCGCAGGCATGCGTGCAGTGCGGGATTCCTGTTGGTCATCTGGTCCTGGACGAACAGAAGCGGGTCGTCCTCGCCGCGTTCTTTCACCCAGGATTCCAATCCGGCGGCCAGCAATGCCGGCCACGTCGCGTCCTCGGTCGCCGCGACAAATGCCGAGGACACATCGGCACTCTCGCGAAGCTGCTCGAACTGCTCGTCCAGGGCGGACAGGTCCGACGGGCTGACCGCTGGCTTCGTGTCCGTAGACGTGATTCCCTCGGATAGGACGCGGTCCCCGAGGCCGCCTTCATCGCTGAGCTCGTCCAGTTCGTAGGCAACCTGTTCTCTCAGGCACCTTCTGACATGCCCCTCGATCCGCTTGAGTATGGAGCGCGCCGTGTACCGATCGGCCTCCTCGAACGCGCCCGGCCGGATCGGCCAGGTCGGATACCGGGGAGTGAAGCCGACAGTGGCGTAGTCGACGGCGAACCTCTTCGCGATCAGCAGGCGTCCCACCTCAGCGGTCGGGAGGTTCTGGAGCTGCCGGGCCAGGATGAACCGGTCGGTGACGGTGTCCACCGCGCGTTCCCTCAGGTACTGCCACGTGATGGGAAGGCAGGAGACGACCGTGAGGGTCCGACGGGTCACGTCGCGGAGAGTCATCAGCCCGCTCGCCACGTCCGCGATAGGGTGTCGATCGTCTGACTTCCCTGCCTTGTTGAACTCATCGATCAGCGAATCCAGCTGGTCAACGGCCACGACGGTGGGCCCCGAAAGCGCCATGATCTTAGAGAGCTCCATGACGAGCAGCCGGGGCTGTTTCATCCGCCGCGAGCGGATGCCCCAGGGACGGCCTTCCTCGTCTTCGAGCTCGTATCCGGATAGGAAGTTAATGGCGATGTTCTGCTGATCCGGATCGGGAGAGGCCAGCATTACGAGCGCTCGGGCGGCGTCCTGGGCGACGGTGGCGACGGAAGCGCCGATGGCGCGCAGTTCGTTCACGAACGCGTTCAGGTGTTCTCGGGTCGGCGGGATCTGCCCGGTCACGGCCTCTTTGAGTTCGCCGGTGAGCCCGGCCCTTGATGCTAGGTCGGACAGCAGCTTTTCCAGCTGACGTCGGCTTCCGTCGGGAAGCGGCGAGAGCTGCTCGACGAAGGCGGTAAGTACCTCCTCCCAGATCGTGGTTTTCGTGAGGTCGCCGATCAGGAAGAAGTAACCTCCGGCCTGTTGCACCTGCTCACGCGCCCAGCCAAGCAGATGGGTCTTGCCGACACCGCGCTCTCCCTGAATCGCGACCCCGAGCGGGTTGGGTCCGCTGCTGGCGCGGGCCTGTTCGATCCCGCGCCGGACGAGTTCGGCGGCCTCGGTGTGCAGCCCTTCGATGTGGTACGGCGACGGGGTCCACACGTCTTCCAGGGCACGCGTCCAGTTGAAGTTGAGCGCCTCCAGTGCCCGCAGTTCCGTCGCGCTCATGGCCGCTCGATTGAAATCAGGTGCTTGTTCTCGCCACCGACGCGCAGCGCCGACTCGCGATCGGCGTCCGTTAGCGTCTGCTGATTGGACTCCGGGATCAGGTTGATCTCCTGAGCGCGATACATCCGGTCAAGGGCCGAATCGAGGTCGGCCCGGGGGATCTCCCCGACGCTCGCTCGTAGCTCGACGAGGGGCACGAACTCGCCAGGCTCTTGCGTCAGCGCCTGATATCCGGCCCTGACCCGGGCCGGGATGTCGAGGGTTTCCGATGGCTCCCCGTTCACCAGCCGGAAAATGTCCGCGAGGCTCTGGTCACTCCTGTCCAGGTAACGGTCGAGGCCACCGAGGATCACGTAGAGGGTGCGTTCCAGGTACGACGCTCGTGAGGCCGGCCCAGCCGACAACTCGTTGGCGCACCAGCGCCATCCCGCATCCGACAGCTCGAATTCAAAAGCGCGACCAGGCCGTTCCCGATCCACAAGCTTCAGCTCCTCCAGCTTGCGTCGTTCCTTTCCATCGAGACGGAACCCGATCCGGTCCTCGAGTTCGGGATTAGAAAGCTTGCGCGCCTCAGCGAGCAGGGCGAAAAGCACGGCCCTCTCCTTGGCCGATAGCTCAGCGGATCCCATCATCAGGCCCCTTCCTCTGGGCTGTAATCAATTTCGATAACCTGAAAATCGTTGTCGTTCACCAGCAGCTCGCCGCGAACCTTGATCTCCCAGCGGTCCTCGCCGGGCGACTTGCCATGCAGGCTCTCGACCATTCCGGTGATCGTCCGAGCGCCCAGTGCGCTAAGTTCGCGTAGCCGGGAGGCACCTGCCCGGATGACCGCTCCGGTCCCACCGGGGAAACGGACGTTATCGGCCGGGACAGCTGAGGGCAGCCCTCGCCCCCAGCGGAAGGCGATCTCGAATGCTTCCGCGTGCTGACGTCCCGCCAGCCCGCTCAGCGCCTCGCACATGTTCGCCGACACCCCGGCCGGGACGGCCTCGTCGAAAACGATCAGGTTCTGGTCAGTCGCCCGCGCTGCCGCGGCCCGCATGGCTAGCAGGGCGGCATGAAGCTGGAGACCGATCTGTCGGCCCAGCGGCGCGCCGTTGCCCTGGGAGCCTTCCGGCTGCCCTGATAGCGCGTGCACCGGGATCCGCACGATGAACATCTGGCCGTCGGGTCGGCCCGGCCCCAGCCGGATGGTCTGAAGGACCTCACCAGCGAGCGCCCCCGGCAGCGATGCCATCCCGCCATCCGGAGACGTCTGATACACCTGAACGTCGTCGAACGGAGTCGCAATGTCACCGGCGATATCCGCCGCAGACCGCTTTTCCGCGATGGTCAGCGTGGCCAGGATCTCGCTGACTCTCAGCTTCGTGTCCGCGAGCTCGTCATCGGCTGGCACCAGGACCTCGAACCCGTCCGCATGCCACCATATCGACGCGCCGTTCCAGGTTCTCGGGCGACGCTGCCATCCGCTTTCGCGCAGATATGTCCGTACGTCTTCAACCGACGGAACCGAGCTCACCGCGCTCCCCCGACCGCGGCGAGCCTGGCGTCCATCAAGCCCCGCAACGACCCGACGGTCAGCACGTTGCCGACCGGAACCTTAACCGGGCGGTGGCTTTGCCTGCTCGGGTCCCGGATAACCGTCTCGTCACGGAGCGAGAGGTAGAACCCCTGATGCCGCAGCAGCATGCCGTCGGTCCGGACCTCTGAATATGTATCAGAACTCTTCGGAACGATAACCAGAAAGAGGTATCGAGGCACGGTGTACGCGCTCCCGGCCAGCTTGTTGAACTGTTGCTCATTGAGTCCGGCAAAATGCCAGGTTCCATCCGATTTTCGCGGATTTGACCATGATTTGACTTGAACATCGATCGCCGGCGATGCTGCCGGGCCGACTCGGCCAGGCCATCGAAGCAGCAGGTCAACGCCGTCGTAATCGAGATCAGGGGTGTAAACGAGAAGCCCGGCGGCAGACGCGAGGACGCGAATATAGTCTTGGCCGAACTTGCCCTGATGATTGTTAGCATCTAGCACCGAGGCCCCCCTTACAGCGACATTTCCCCCGACGACAGAAGAGATTGTATGTCCGAGAACGAGGCAAATATCAACTTAGGGCATCATCAATAAGTTTTCATTGCGCCATGAACTGCTTAGAGAAAATATTGGGGTTCGTTTTACCCTCTGTGCATGCGGCCCTTCGGGAACGGGCCAGTGCCACGATCAGGTTCCGCCTTCCAGCCGCCCGTTCCTCGCCAGCTCGCGTGAAATCTGTGTTACCCGCATGTCTCGGGCATCGCTGGCACCACCCTGACCTCTGGTTATCTGATGATTAGATGAAGTTCGCCGCAAATCAACATTGGACAGAAGTGGCTGGTTGAGCGGAGATTGACGCCATGAGCGTCACGACGACAGCGGAAGCTCCGCAGCGCATCGAGGACAACACGATCCAGCCGATCCCGGCCAGCGAACGGCACGGCAAGTCCCGCGACCTGTTCACCATCTGGTTCGGCTCGAACATCATGCTGCTGACCGTCGTGAACGGCGCGCTCGCGACCACGGTCTACGGCCAGCCGTTCTGGCTAGCGGTGCTTGGCCTGGTGATCGGCAACCTGGTCGGCGCCGTCTTCATGGCGCTGCACAGCGCGCAGGGACCGAGGCTCGGCGTCCCGCAGATGATGCAGACCAGAGGCCAGTTCGGATCCTACGGATCGCTGCTGGTCATTGTGCTGGTCGTGCTGATGTACGTCGGGTTCTTCGCGTCGAACCTGGTGCTCGCCGGGCAGTCCCTCAACGTCATCAGCAGCCACGTCAGCGTTGACGCGGGGATCGTGGTGGTCGGCGCGGTCAGCATGGTGGTCACGATCTTCGGCTACGACCTGATCCACGCCTACGCCCGGCTGATGACGTACGCGGCGGGCGCGGCGCTGCTGCTGACGTTCATCTGGATCGTCGCCGTCCATCACCTGGGCCACAATTTCGGCACCACCGGGAAGGCCAGCATCACCGGCTTCATGGGGACGATCACGATCGCCGCCCTGTGGCAGATCGCGTACGCGCCCTATGTCTCTGACTACTCCAGGTACATGAGGGCCGACACCGGCGCGCGTCCCGCGTTCTGGGCCAGCTACACCGGCTGCTCTCTCGGCTCGATCCTGCCGATGATCCTCGGCGCGATCATCGGCATCGAGAGCTCGGACGTCGTGACCGGCCTAGCCACGCTCACCAGGGGCATCAGCGTGCTCGTCATCGTGGTCTTCACCATCTGCATCGCGATGACGAACTCGATGAACATCTACGGCGGCGCGCTGTCCATGATCGCGATCGGCCAGACCTTCCGGGTGAACTGGCTGCCCAAGGCCCGCGCTCGCGCCGTTTTGACCGCGGTAATTTTCGTGGCGGCGGTGGTGCCAGCGATTGTCAGTCAGAACAACTTCCTGACCAACTACTCCAACTTCGTGCTGCTGCTGATGTACGTGCTGGTTCCCTGGACGTCGATCAACCTGGTGGACTTCTACCTAGTACGGCACGGCGACTACGACGTCGGGCAGTTCTTCCGCGCCGACGGCGGGATCTACGGCCGGTTCAATTGGGTGGCGATCGGCTGCTACCTGCTCGGCATCGCCATCGAGGCGCCGTTCGTGAACACCACGATGTTCGAGGGACCGATCGCCAAGTCGCTCGGCGGTGTGGACGTCTCCTGGATCGTCTGCCTGATCGTCATCAGCCCGCTGTATTACGTAATCGCCAGCCGGCGGCGCGCCGTGGTCCCAGCGCCGGAGCCCGCTGAGGTCGCCGCCGGATGACCGTCAC
>JBEKHI010000191.1:0-15205 GCA_050012355.1 Streptosporangiaceae bacterium
CCCAGTCCTGGTTGGGGTAGTGCAGGCCGAAGCCGAGGAAGCCGAGGGCGGCGACCGACAGGATAGCGTCGGCCACCTGGAAGGTGACGTTCACGATCACCACGCCGAGCGCGTTCGGCAGCAGGTGCTTGTTGATCAGCCGCCAACGGCCGGAACCGGCCACCCGGGCGGCGGAGACAAAGTCACGGACCCGGAGACTGAGTACCTCACCGCGAATGAGTCGCGCCGGGATCTGCCAGGTGAAGAAACCGATGATCAGCGAGAGCGACAGCACCGAGGCGCCGTACCGCACCGCGACGATCAGCACGATGAACAGGTAGGGCACCGACAGGAAGATGTCCACCACGCGCATCATCACGGCATCGAGGAACCCGCCGGCCAGTCCGGCGATGGCGCCCCACAGCGCCCCGATCACGATGCCGACGAACGCGGCGAAGAAACCGATCTCGAGCGACGCCTGGCCACCCTTCATGATCAGCGCCAGGTTGTCGAAGCCCTGATCGTTGGTGCCGAGCGGGTGACCGGCGCCTGGACCGACGTTCGTCTCCAGCAGATTAGAGGTCAGGATGTTCCCGTGGTAGAACACCGGTCCCAGGAAACTGAACAGGAAGAAGAACACCAGGACCGCGATGCCGGTCACGGCCAGCTTGTTCTGCGCGAACTCGCGCACCGCCAGCCGCCAGCCGCTCTGTACCGGGCCGATCTCGCCGCCGTCCGGCATTCTAGCCGCGGCGCCTCTGAGATCTAGCTGCGGGAGCGGGGAGATATTTTGTGCCATATCGGACTCCAGTTGTCGGGCCGGGCCGGTCAGGCCAGCCGGATACGGGGATCGGCGACAGTGAGCGCCACGTCGGCGAGGAGGTTGCCGATCACCGTGAGCAACGCGCCCAGGAGGGTGTAGGCGAGCAGCACGTCATAGTCCACGTTGTTCAAGCTGTTGTAGAAAAGCAACCCGAGTCCCTGGAAGTTGAACAGGGTCTCGGTGATCAGGTTCCCGGCGAGCAGGCTCGGGATGGACAGCCCGACCAGGGTAACCATCGGCAGGCTCGCGTTGCGGACCAGGTGGCGCGCCAGCACCAGTCGCTGGGGCAAGCCCTTGGCCTTGGCCACCTTGATGTAGTCCTGTGCCAGCACATCCATGGACTGGGACCGCATGTACCTGGAGAACTGCGCGACGGAGATCAGCGTCAGCGTCAGGATCGGCAGCGTCATGTCCCTGAAGTCACCCATCACCGCCCACACCGAGTTGGACTGGCTCGCCTCGTAGCCGAACAAGTGCAGGTCGAGCGCGAAGAACTGGATGAGGATCAGGCCGAGCAGGAACACCGGCATCGCGTAAAGCACGAACGCGGCGCTAGTCGCCACGTAGTCGCCGGCCGTGTTCCGCCGGACCGCCTGGAAGATGCCCAGCGGGATGGCGATGACTACCGCGAGGACCAGGGAGATGCCAGACAGGTACGCGCTGCGCGCCCACCGCTCCTGGAACAGGGCCGACACCGATTGGTTGACCTTGTAGGAGTACCCCAAGTTGCCGTGCAGCAGGTTGTTCATGTAGTGCAGGTACTGCACGAACCACGGGTTATCGAAACCGTTCGCCTTGTTCCAGGCGGCGATCGCCGCCGTGTTGGCTTTGGCCCCGAGCACGTCGATGGCGGGCGATGGATAGATCACGTGCAACAGCCCGAACGTGCCGATCGAAATTCCGACCACCACAATGACGGCTGTGCCGATCCGCCGCGCTATATAGCCGACCAACGTTTCCTCCTTCGCGTCCGCCTGGTGAGGCGGCGCCCACGTGCCTGGTTGGGCGTGCTGGCGTCCGATACAGGCAGGCACCCGGCGCGGTTAACGTCGGGAGCCGGCGTTTGGTTCCGAATGCCACGGGCGCGAGGGCACCATCCTGGATCCCAGGATTCGGTGTCCGCGTCGCCCCGGCACCCGAATGGACGCCGGTGGCCAGGTCTACTACTCCCTGGTCTCCGGGAATAGTACATGCGACCCCAGCATCTTTGAACCATTATGTCCGATTACTTGGCGTAGTACCAGCAGCACTGGGACACGAGATCGACCCCCGTTACACTGCGGAGTGTAATCAAGCGCCGACCCAACCGTCAGGTTTCCCGAAGCTACTGGGGTTCCCGTACCGTAGGCGGGGGCTCACCGTTATAAACGGAGAACCCCCGCCGTTATACGAGAGTTACTTACTTCTTGAAGTACCAGAACTCGGGGTTAAGCATGTCCTGGGTGACCGACTCGAACGATGCCGGAGGACCGGAGATCGCCTTGTTGACCGCCACCAGGCCCGGAGTGCCCGCGTAATCGACCTGCTGCTGGAACAGGACCGGCTGCTGCTCGGTCAGATAGGACAGTTCGCTCTTGACCGCCATTGGGTCGCTGCTGGTCACCGACGCGGTAATCAGCTTGTTAGCCTCCGCGTCGCTGTATCCGCCAGCGTTCTCCGACCCGCCCGTGTTGAAGATCTCGAACGTCGTCGGGTAAGTGGAGTTGGAGAAGCCGCCCAGGTCGGTCATCGCCCACTTGTTGTCGTAGGCCGGGTTGGCCGCGTCGTTGTAGTCCGACAGAATGGTGTTGAACTGCTCCGGCACCAGGGTGATATCGATGCCGACGCCGCGCGCCTGCGAGGCCAGGTCGGTCACCACCTGCCCGGTGAGGGGAACCTCGGAGGTGTAGAAGAGGTTCCAGGACAGTTTGGTGCCCGCCGGGATACCGGTGCCGCACTCGTCGGACGCGGTGCCCGGCTTCGTGCAGGTATCGGTACCGTTCGGCACCACCGACCAGCCATGCGCCTTGAGGATGTCCGCCGCGGTGGTGGGATCGAATGGATACGGGTCGGTCAGCGCGTCGGCCGGCGTGTACGGCGAGGACGGGTACTTCCCGACGACGCCGTAATCCGTCGCCCCGGCACCGTGCAGATAAGCCGTGATGATGCCCTGCTGATCGTATAGGTGCGCCAGCGCCTGCCGGACGTAGAGCTGACTGATGATGTTGTCGAAGTCCCCGGTCTTGTCGAGGAAGTTGTAGTTCGCGAACCGGAAACCGTACGACGGGTAGCCGAACACCCCGTAGGCAGAGGTCAGCGACTTGGACTGCGTGACGTCGTCGGTGGGGACGTAACCGACGTCCAGTGCCCCCGACTTCAGCGCGTTGTACTCGGCGGCGTCCGAGGCATAGGTGAGTACCTCGAACGGAGACTCGACCGAGGCATGCGGTCCGTAGTAGGTGGTGTTCGGCGCAAACGAGTAGCTGCCGTTGGTGGCGTTGAACGAGGTCAGCTTGTACGGTCCGTCCACCACCTGCCACAGCGGGTTGGACGCGAACGTCGACACCGCCTTGGCCTGCGTCGTCAGGTAGTTGTAGATCTTCGTGGCGTTCGCCGGGCTGGTGAAGTCGAGGGTCTTCCCGCCGGTCGCGTCGATCGCCCAGGCGTGCGCGGGCATCGGCTGGATCGAGGAGAGCTCGTCCTGCCAGAACCAGGTCGGGTTCACCGCCGACTTCAGGTGGAAGACGATCGTGGACGAATTCGGCGTGTCCACGCTGGCCACCTGGTCAGGGATGCCGACTCCGGGGGTGTACGCCGCCCAGTTCGCCGCGTTCTCCTTCACGGCGGCCTTCACCTCGTCGTACCAGAACAGCACGTCCTGGGAGGTTACCGGCTGGCCATCGGACCACTTCCAGCCCGACTTGAGCGTGACCGAGGCCGTCGTGTCACCGTCGGACCACACCGGGTCGTCGGCCAGCGACATCGGCTTGTCCTCGGTCTGGGAGAAGCCGGTGGGGAACCAGTACAGCGGCCGGTCCATCTCGTAGCTGAACCAGTAGACCTCGTAGATGCTGTCGGCCGCGCCGGTCACGATCGGGAGCATCCAGGTCGGCGAACTGCCGCCCTCGATACCGACCTTGAGCAGCCCCGCGTGCGCCGTGCCTGATTGCGCGGGAACCGTGCCGTAGATGCCGCCGCCGCTGATGCCCGACAGCTGACCGCCGCTAGTGCTGCTGGAACTGCCGCAGGCGGTGAGCGCCGTCAGCCCGGCCACGGCCGCGAGTATGCCTACGGCCCGCAGCCGCTTCCGGCCACCCCCTCCCCTCTGCTGGCTGATCGCGCTGATTCGTTCCAGGAACATCGACGGTCTCCTCCGTGGTCGCGGGCTCGGTCACGCCGGTTCTCGGCGGGACCATACATGCTGGAGCTTTGTCCAATTTTGAGGGGAATCGTATGACGGCGATATGCCAGCAGAGAAGAGCAGCAATAACTATTCGACATCAATCTTGATCTTGACGACTATGTAACCTGGGCGTTTCCGAATACTCAGAAAATCCCGAGTATCAAGAAACACATAAGCAACATTGTTACGCTGTATTACCTCGTGACGTGGCCCAGTGCGGACTAGCGCGAAGGGGGGCGAACGAGCCCCGCGAGCCGCGACGCGAGACAGGACAGCCCATCGGCCTCCGCGGCGGGACCGATGACCGGTACCGTGATGGGCTTATTCGCGGTCAGACCGGAATATCCGAACGTATTGCCTGCCCCGGGTGGAATTAAATGCGCCGAAAGTAGCAAGCTGGCGTGAATTCAATCGCCCATTTGTTCGTTTTATTGACCCTCGCCGATCGCTGCTCCAGGCGATAGACGCGGCCCCGCCCAGGCCACTCTCCCGCAGAAGCCGACCCCCCTCGCCCCTCTACAGCCCCGTCGACGGCCCCGTTTCCCCGGTCCCCCAGACTGCTGCGGCCTGACCCCTACGGCGGCCCTGGGCCCTAGACGGCCTCGCAGCCGACGGCCCGGTGGATCCCCTGGGGGGCCGCCGACGCGAAGCAGGCCATCGCCAACGGAAAGCGCCCCCGGCCAGGCTGGCCGGGGGCGCTTTGTGCTCGCTGGTACTTGTTAGCTCTTGAAGTACCAGAACTCAGGTGCCAGCCAGTACTCCGAGTACTCCTCGAAGCTAGCCGGAGGACCGGAGATCGCCTTGTTCACGGCGAGGACACCGCCCTCACCGGCCCAGGTCGGGTTCGGCTGGAACATGACCGGGAGGTCCTTGGCGAGGTAGGACAGCTCGTTGGTCACCGCGTCCGGGTTGGTGCTGCTGATCGAGGCGTTGATCAGCGAGTCCGCGGTGGGGTCGGAGTAACCGCCGATGTTGCCGGAACCGGTGCTGTTGAACAGGCCGAACGTCGTCGGGTAGGTCGAGTCGGTCTCGCCGCCGAAGTCGTTCATCGCCCACTTGTTGGAGTACTTGGGGTTGGCCGGGTCGTTGTAGTTCGTCACCAGGGTGGCGAAGCTCTGCACCGACAGCGTGATCTCGATGCCGACCGCCTTGGCGTTGGACGCCAAGTCGGTGACCTCTTCCTCACCGAGCTGGATGCCCGACGCGTACAGCAGGTTCCACGACAGCTTGGTGCCCGCCGGGATGCCGGCGCCACACTCGTCGGACGCGGTGCCCGGCTTCGCGCAGGAGTCGGTGCCACCTGGCACCACCGTCCAGCCGTGCGCCTTGAGGATGTTCGCCGCGTCGGTCGTGCTGTACGGGTACAGGTTCGTCGTGTCGTCGGACGGCGTGTAGTCGGTGGGCGGGTACTGGCCGACCGTGCCGTAGCCGGGTCCGCCGGCGTCGTGCAGGTAAGCCGTGATGATGCCCTTCTGGTCCACCAGGTGCTGCAGCGCCTGCCGGACGTAGAGCTGCTTGATGATGTTGTTGAAGTCGCCGGTCGTGTCCTCGAAGTTGTAGAACGCGCCCTGCCACCCGTAACCCACGGCACCGAAGATGCTGTAGGTGCTCTTCAGCGTCTTGGCCTCAGTCACGTCGTCGATCGGGACGTAACCGAGGTCAACCGCGCCATCCTTGACGGCGTTGTACTCCGAGGCGTCCGAGGCGAACGACTCGACCGACACATCGGACACGACCTTCGCGTGCGGGCCGCCGTAGTTGGGGTTCGGCGCGAACGTGTAGTCATCGCTCGTGGTGTTCAGCGAGGTGAGCTTGTACGGGCCGTCGACAATCTGCCAGAGCGGATTGGACGCATAGGTGCTCAGCGACGTGGACGCCTTCGACAGGTAGTTGTAGATCAGCGTCGCGTTGGCGGCGTTGGTGAAGTCGAGGGTCTTCCCGCCGGCCGCGTCGATCGCCCAGGCGTGCGACGGCATCGGCTGGATGTCACCCAGCTCGTTTTCGGTGAACCAGGTCGGGTTGACGGTCTTCGTCAGGTTGAAGACGATCGTGGAAGAGCTCGGCGTGGAGACGCTGGACACCTCGTCCGGCAGGCCAAGACCGGGCACGTAGACCGCCCAGTTCGACGCGGACTCCTTCACGGCGGCCTTCATCTCGTCGAACCAGAACAGGATGTCCTGGGAGGTCACCGGCTGACCGTCAGACCACTTGTAGTTCGACTTCAGCGTGACCGACACGGTCTTGTCGTCGTTGGAGTACACCGGGTCATCGGCGATCGACTCGGACTTGTTCTCCGTGATATTCGCGCCATTCGCGTACCAGTAGAGCGGCCGGTACATCAGGTAATCGAAGTTGTAGACGGTGTAGATGCTGTTGTACGCGGCGGTGACGATCGGCAGGATCCACGGCGTGATGCCGGTGGGCTGGGCGATCTTGATCGTGCCCGCGTGCGCGGTCCCGGACTCGGTCGGCAGGCTGCCGTAGGCGCCGTTGACGCTGGTGACGGTGCTGCTGCTGCTGCTCGATGAGCCACTACCGCAAGCGGTCAGCACGGCTAGCCCGGCAACGGCCGCGATGGCAGTCGCCGCCTTCAGCCCGAGCCTCCGGCCTCCCTTCCTGCGCGTGAACCCGCCCGTTATTCCTTGGGTCATTGGTGGTTGTCCTCCATGCTGTTACGGCCGAGCCTGAGGTACCGGGGTTACGGTGCAGCTCATGGGGCCGGGGACGTTGTGTCCGGGTTATAGGCAGAGTATGGGCTTTCACGGCCGATTATGCCGGTGTTGTGTCACAATTTGTCATCGATCGCATCACCAAGATCCGTCGATCTTCCTAGCTTCCTTCGCATCACCGCAGATCATCCGTGTTTCGGGTGAGTTACACGAAAGAATGACATAACCCTCAGTAGCCAGTCAACGGCAGGTGAGGATGCCAGCTGGTCCTTGCCGCGGCCGCGGCCGGGTATGCCGCTGCTGGCAGGCACTCGCGGGACACGCGGGGTGCGGTAAGACCGGCCAAACGCCGTTATGGGCTAAATGTCGGTAACTGGCGACGGCGAGCACTAACGGAAAACCACGGTGCGGTGCCCGTGCAGCAGCACGCGGTGCTCGGCGTGCCAGCGGACCGCGCGGGCGAGCGCGATGCGCTCGGCGTCGCGGCCGACCGCCACCAGATCCTCCGGAGAGTGGGTGTGGTCGACCCGGACGACCTCTTGCTCGATGATCGGGCCCTCGTCGAGGTCCGGGGTCACGTAGTGCGCGGTGGCTCCGATCAGCTTCACGCCACGAGCATGCGCCTGGTGGTACGGGCGCGCCCCCTTGAATGAGGGCAGGAACGAGTGGTGGATGTTGATGATGCGCCCCGGCAGCTTGCCGCATAGCCCGGGCGACAGGATGCGCATGTAGCGGGCCAGGATGACGAAGTCGATGCGCAGGTCGCTGATCAGTTCCAGGACGCGGGGCTCGGATCCGGGACCGGCGGGAATGTGCTCGAACGGGACACCGTGCGCCTCCGCGAGCCCGGCGAGGTCCCGGTGGTTGCCCGCGACCAGCGGCACGTCGATGTTCAGCGACTCGGCGCTACGGCGGTAGAGCAGGTCGTTGAGGCAGTGCCCGGCCTTGGACACCAGGATCAGCGCCCGCGGCCGTACCGACGTGTCGTGCAGTCCCCACTCCATGCCGAACTCCGCGGCGACCGGCGCGAACCCGGTCGCCAGGTCCGGGCGGGCACCGGGCAGCGTCTCCGTGTGCACCCGCATGAAGAACCGCCCGGCGACCCGGTCGGCGAACTGCTGGCTATCCAGCACGTTGCACCCGGACTCGTGCAGGTACGCGGAGACCGCGTGCACGATGCCCGGCCGGTCGCCGCAGGACAACGTGAGGACGTACTCCAACGTTAGACTCCCACCGCGTGCACGCCGCCGTCCACGTGCACGATCTCCCCGGTGGTGGCCGGGAACCAGTCCGACAGCAGCGCCGCCACCGCGCGCGCGGTCGGCTCGGGGTCGGTGATGGACCAGCCGAGCGGAGCCCGCTCGTTCCAGACTTCCTCGAACTTCTCGAAGCCGGGGATGGACTTGGCCGCCATCGTGCGCAGCGGCCCGGCGGCGACCAGGTTGACCCTGATCTTGTGCGCGCCCAGGTCGCGGGCGAGGTACCTGGTCACGGACTCCAGGCCAGCCTTCGCGACGCCCATCCAGTCGTAGCCAGGCCAGGCGACCGAGGCGTCGAAGTCCAGACCGACGATGGAACCGCCGTCGGGCATCAGCGGCAGGACGGCCGTGGCCAGCGACTTCAGGGAAAACGTCGAGACGTTGAGCGCGCGGGACACGTCATCCCACGGCGCGGTGAGGAACTTTCCCCCGAGCGAGGTCTCCGGGTTCGCGTTGGCGATCGCGTGCAGCACCCCGTCAAGACCGTCGACGTGCTCGCGGACCCGGTCCTCGAGTGCGTCCAGCTGCTCGGGGTCGGTGACGTCGAGCTCGATCACCGGCGGCGGCTCAGGTAGCCGCTTAGCGATCCGCTCCACCAGGCTGAGCCGGCCGAAGCCGGTGAGCACGACGGTCGCGCCTTGTTCCTGCGCCACCCGGGCCGCGTGGAACGCGATCGAGGCGTCGGTGAGCACGCCAGTGATCAGGAGCCGCTTGCCTTCCAGGATTCCCATGCCGATCAGTGTCCCATCCCTAGTCCGCCATCCACCGGGATGACCGCCCCCGTGACGTAGCCCGCGTCCGGTCCGGCCAGGAACGATACGACCCCGGCGACCTCTGCTGCCTGGGCGTACCGGCCGAGCGGGACGGCGGCGAGGATCTGCTCCTTGCGCTCCGGGGACAGCACGGCGGTCATGTCCGACTCCACGAAGCCGGGCGCGACGATATTGGAGGTGATGCCGCGGGAGCCGAGCTCGCGGGCTAGCGACCGGGCCAGCCCGACCAGCCCCGCCTTGGACGCGGCGTAGTTCGCCTGTCCCCCGGATCCGTAGAGCCCGACCACGCTCGAGATGAAGATCAGCCGGCCCTTGCGCTGCCGCATCATCGGCCGGACGGCGCGCTTGGCCACCCGGTAGGCCCCGGTCAGGTTGGTGTCGAGCACCCCGGCGAAGTCATCCTCGCTCATCAGCGCCAGCAGCTGGTCCTTGGTGATCCCGGCGTTCGCGACCAGCACCTCGATCGGGCCGTTCTGTTCTTCCGCGGCTTTGAACGCGGCGTCGACCGAGGCGGTGTCGGTGACGTCGCACTGGACCGTGTTCAGGTCCTCGACCGGCTCGCCGGACCTAGAGGTGACCGTCACGCTCGCCCCGTCCGCCGCGAGCCGGCGCGCGATCGCGAGCCCGATCCCCCGGTTGCCCCCGGTCACCAGCACCGAACGCCCCACGACAGCTCCTTGTCCTAGCTCCAGTAGTCCGAGGTGAGGCTACCCGACGTGGTGCGGGGCAGTGACGAGCGGGACAGGTGACGAGATAGGTTTTTCTTGTGGATGATCATGCAGGCAGGATCGACCCAGAGTTCACCGCACTCCCGCTGACCGCGCTGGCCGACGCCGCGCTGAGCGAGGCGCGGCGCGAAGGGGCATCGCACGCCGACTTCCGGGTAGAGCGCAGCCGCGGGCAGCGGATCTCGCTCTCCGACGCCAGACTCCAGGCACTCACCGACGCCGATGACTCGGGCCTGGCGGTCCGGGTCATCGTGGACGGCACCTGGGGATTCGCCTCGGCGGTGGACCTCACGCCCGAGGCGGCCCGCGACGCCGCCCGGCAGGCTGTCGAGGTGGCCAGGACCGCGGCGGCGATGAACACCGAACGTATCGAGCTGGCCCCCGAACCGGCCCGGGGTCCGGTGTCCTGGGTGTCGGCGTATGAGGTGGACCCGTTCTCGGTCAGCCCCAGGGACAAGGTGGAGCTGTTCGAGCAGTGGAGCCGGGGGCTGCTGGCCCACCCGGCGGTCTCGCACGTGGACGCCTCGCTGTTGCAGATCAAGGAGTGCAAGTTCTACTCCGACGGCGCCACCACGACCACCCAGCAGCGGATCCGGCTGCACCCGGAGCTGACCGCGGTCGCGGTCACCGATGACGGCCGGTTCGACGACATGCGGACCCTCGCTCCCCCGGTGGGCCGGGGCTGGGAGTACCTGACAGGCACCGGCTGGGACTTCCCGGCCGAACTCGCCGAGCTGCCCGAGCTGCTGGCCGCCAAGCTCTCCGCCCCCTCCATTGAGCCAGGCACGTACGACGTGGTGGTCGACCCGTCGAACTTGTGGCTGACCATCCACGAGTCCATCGGCCACGCGACCGAACTCGACCGCGCGCTCGGCTACGAGGCCGCGTACGCCGGCACGTCCTTCGCGACCCCGGACAAGCTCGGGTCTTTGCAGTACGGGTCTCCGATCATGCACGTCACCGGGGACCGTACCGTCGACCACGGGCTGGCCACCATCGGTTACGACGACGAGGGCGTGGCGGGGCAGTCCTGGGACCTGATCACCGACGGCGTGCTCACCGGCTACCAGCTGGACCGCCGGATGGCACACGACCACGGCTACGGCCGGTCCAACGGGTGCGCGTTCGCGGATTCCGCCGGGCACATGCCGCTCCAGCGGATGGCGAACGTCTCGCTGGCGCCCTCGGCGTCCGATGTCTCCACCGCCGACCTCATCGCCGGGGTGGAGGACGGGATCTACATCGTCGGCGACAAGTCCTGGTCGATCGACATGCAGCGGTACAACTTCCAGTTCACTGGCCAGCGGTTCTTCCGGATTCGCCAGGGGCGGCTTTCCGGGCAGGTCCGAGATGTCGCGTACCAGGCGACGACGACCGACTTCTGGAACTCGATGGAGTCGGTCGGCGGGCCGCGCACCTACGTGCTCGGCGGCGCCTTCAACTGCGGCAAGGGCCAGCCAGGCCAGGTGGCGCCGGTCAGCCACGGCTGCCCGGCCGCCCTCTTCCGCGCCGTGCGGATCCTGAACACCGTCGAGGAAGGGGCCTGAGATGAGCCCACAGGAAACAGTCGATCGCGCGCTCTCCCTGTCGCGAACGGACGGCTGCGTCGTCATCGCCGACGAATCCTCGACGGCGAACCTGCGCTGGGCGGGCAACACGCTCACCACCAACGGGGTCGCCAGCACGCGCTCGCTGACCGTGATCGCGATCTCCGGACCGCGGACCGGCGTGGTGAGCCGCGCGGGGGTGACCGCCGATCAGGTGGAGGATGTCGTCCGTGAGGCCGAGAAGGCGGCCGCGGACGCCGATCCGGCCGAGGATTTCGCGTCGCTAGTGGCTGGGACCGATTCCGGGGCGGCCTGGGACGACCCGGCGGCCCGCACCGGGATCGGGGTGCTCGGTGACTTCGCCGGGCAACTCGGTTCGGTGCTACGGGAGTCCGAGGCCGCGGGGCACAAGCTGTACGGCTTCGCCGAGCACGAGATGACCTCCACGTTCCTCGGCACCTCGACCGGGCTGCGGCTGCGGCACGACCAGCCAGCCGGGCGGCTGGAGCTGAATGCCAAGTCGGCGGACCTGTCGCGGTCGGCCTGGGGCGGCGCCTCCACCCGCGACTTCAGCGACGTGGACGTGGCGGCGCTCACCTCTTCGCTCGCCGGGCGGCTGGAATGGCAGCAGCGGCGGATCTCGCTGGAGGCGGGCCGCTACGAGACGATCCTGCCGCCGTCGGCGGTGGCCGACCTGATGATCTACCTGCACTGGACCGCGGGGGCCCGCGATGCCGCGGAGGGCCGCACCGTGTTCTCCAAGCCCGGCGGCGGCACCCGGGTGGGTGAGCGACTGGCCTCGCAGCCGGTCACCCTGCTGAGTGATCCGGAGTACCCGGGTCTGGAGAGCGCCCCGTTCATCGTCGCGCACGCCTCCGGGCGGGACTCGTCGGTTTTCGACAACGGGCTCCCGGTCCCGGCGGCCTCGTGGATCTCCGGCGGGGTGCTTAGCGCTCTGCATTCCAGCCGGTTCTCCGCGACGACGGCTGGGCTGCCGGTAGCGCCCTCGGCCGACAACCTGGTGCTGCTCGGTGCCGAGCCTGGTCCGTCCCTCGATGAGATGATCGCCGGTACCCGGCGGGGGCTGCTGCTCACCTGCCTGTGGTACATCCGCCAGGTCGACCCGCAGACGCTGCTGGTGACCGGCCTGACCAGGGACGGCGTATACCTGGTCGAGGACGGCGAGGTCACCGCCGCGGTGAACAACTTCCGGTTCAACGAATCCCCGGTCGGAATGCTCGGCCGGCTGGCCGAAGTCGGTGCGACCCAGCGGACGCTGCCGCGCGAATGGGGCGACTACTTCACCCGTGCCGCTATGCCAGCACTGCGAATCGAGGGATTTAACATGTCCTCTGTGAGCCAGGCGTCATGACGGTGCGCTTTACATGGAGCCATCTATCCAAAGGTGCACCGCGTGACTAACGTGGACGGTATGCGGCAACGGCAGGTCCATGTTGTGACCCAAGCCCGGCGCGGGTTGTCCGAGGACATCTCCAACCGGCAGCGTAAGTACCTGCTGATGATGGGCATCCGGGCAGTGTGCTTCGTCGCGGCCGTGCTCATGTTCATTAACCACCTGGGCTGGCTGTCCGCGATCCCGGCGGTAGGCGCCATCGTCATCCCGTATTTCGCCGTTGTTTACGCCAACGGCGGACGAGAGCCGGAACACGTTCGCGGCTTCATGGAGTACCAGCCGAACCTCCCGGCCACTCGCACCCCGGAGGGTGATGATTCCGCGAGCCATGCGGCGGAATCAAACGGACATTCGGCAGATACCGGAACGGGTTCTTCGAGTTGACCGACCGGTCGGAATTCCCGTCCCGAGATTTGGTTGTAATTAGGTCTTGACACAAGGGGGGGTGTTTCCGTGTACGATTCATATCGGTGCTTCGGTCCCCCGTCGGAGCACCAACTGCCGGCGTTCCGGGCCCCCGTCGGAACGCCGATGATGCGACGCCGGGTGGTTTGCCCCCGTAGCCACCCGGCGTCGCCCTATACTTGGCGACCTTTGGTCGCCTTCGCCGGTGGCTCGCAGTGCTTTCCCGGGGGGAGACCCCCCGGACCCCCCATGTCGCCCTATACTCGCCGCGCTTCGCGCTTACGCGGCGCGCCTCCCCCGGAGACCTCCAGCCCTTGGGTTGCCCGCGCTTTTGCTGGGCGGTGCGACGCTGACCAGCAAAGAACGCGGGCAGTGCCACACCGCCCAGCAACGGCACACTCAGACCGACGGCTTTACCGCGCCCATGAGCACCACCAGCACCAGCAGCCGCCCGCTGCAGCAGCGGGCACGCCTCGTTACTCACTCTTCTGGAACTCCATGATGCCGATGCTGAGCATCACGGCGCCGATGATGGCGACGATGCCCAGTGACAGGCCGATCGGGACCGGCCAGCCGTTCCAAGTCACCGTGTGGCTCAGCTCCGTTACTACCGGTGTGGGCAAGTTGAGGTGGCTGAAGACAGCGTTCCGCATCGGGTCGACGATGTAGGTCAGCGGGTCGAGCCGGGTCAGCACCGCGAGCCAGGTCGGCAGGCCGGTCAGCGGGTACAGCGCCCCGGACAGGAAGAACAGCGGCATGACCGACATCTGGTTGAGCGCGAAGAACGCCTGCATCTGCTTGATGCGCCCAGCCATCATCACGCCGAACGCGGTCATCGTGAACGACAGCAGAGCCAGTTCCCCGACCAGGGTGATCAGCAGCACCGGGTTGTACGGCACGTGGGCTATCCCGGCCAGGGCGAGGATCACGAAGCCCTGGATGGTCGCCACGGTGGCGCCGCCAAGCACCTTGCCGAGCACGATCGCCCACCGGTGGACGGGCGCGACGAGCATTTCGCGCAGGAAGCCGAACTCACGGTCCCAGACGATCGAGCCGGCCGCGAACATCGACGTGAACAGCACCGACATCGCGAGGATGCCAGGGTAAATGTAGGTGCGGAAGTCCACGCCGCCGGGCAGGCCCCGGCCCGCGAGGTTCGCCAGGCCAGTGCCAAGGACGACCAGGAACAGCACCGGCTGCACCAGGGCGGAGATGATCCGGAGCCGGTCACTGCGATAGCGCAGCAGCTCACGCTTCCATACGATGTTGACCGCCCGGATGTCGAGCTGGAACACGCTCGGACCTGGCGCCGTCGTACTGGTAGCCGTCGGCCTATCAGCCGTTACCGTCATCGGCCCGTACCTCCCCGTATGCGGGCGTTCATCGCCCGCCTGTTCTCGTCGGCCGAGGCCTCCGTGTCACGGATGGTGCGGCCGGTGTAGGACATGAACACGTCGTCCAGGGTGGGCCGGGACACGCTCACCGAGCGGATCGGCGTGCTCAGCCGATCGAACAACCGCGGCACGAACTGCTCGCCGTCGTTGACCCCGAACGTGACGGAGCCCTCGTGGACAGCCGCTTCAATGCCGAAGTCCTTGGCCAGCTCCTCGATCGCCGCGCCGTCGTTGCCGGTGCTGATCATCACCCGGTCCTTGCCCACGCTGGCCTTGAGCGCCTCTGGGGTGTCCATGGCGACGATCTTGCCGTGGTCCATGATCGCGATCCGGTCGCAGTGCTCCGCCTCGTCCATGTAGTGCGTGGTGAGGAAGATCGTGATGTCCTCGGTCTTCTTCAGCTCGCGGATGTACTCCCAGATGGACGTCCGGGTCTGCGGGTCCAGCCCGACGGTGGGCTCGTCGAGGAACAGCACCTTCGGGGCATGCAGCAGGCCGCGGGCGATCTCCAGCCGACGTTTCATGCCGCCCGAGTAGGTTCCGACGACACCCTTGCGCCGGTCCCACAGGCCCACCATCTCCAGGACGAGTTTCATCCGCTCGTCGAGCACCTGCTTGGGCACGCCGTAGAGGTCGGCGTGGAACTTCAGGTTCTGCTCGGCCGTCAGGTAGAGGTCCAGCGTGGTCTCCTGGAAGACCAGACCGATGTTCCGCCGGACCGTGTCTCGCTCGCGCACCACGTCGAACCCCGCGACCTTGGCCAGGCCCGAGGTGGGCCTGGCCAAGGTGCACAGGATCTTAATCGTCGTGGACTTACCCGCGCCGTTAGGCC
>JBEKHI010000192.1:0-15179 GCA_050012355.1 Streptosporangiaceae bacterium
GAAGCGGACGCTCTCCCCTTGCTGTATGCGATCGCCGCGGAAACGCTCGACCCGGCCGACAGCGCGGTGCGGGACCGGTGCGCACGGCTCGCCACCACTCTCAGGCGCTCCCTCACGGACGGGCAGCGCGGCGCTGAGCGGGGGCTGGCGGCGGCGCTGGAACCCGCGCTTCGCGAGGCGAGCACCCGTGGTCTTCTCGTCGACATCCAGACGATCGGCGATCCCGGTAGCCCAGGACCCGAGGTGTCGGCGGCTGCGCACGCGGCGATCGACGGCATTCTCCGGACGCTGCCACCGCAACCCGTTACACTCACGACCCTGGCATCAGCCGGCGATGTAGCGCTCTACCTGACGTTCAGCCAGCCCCCGCGACGTGCCCCCGACGCGGTCCTGGCGGGGCGGAGCGTGCCGACATCGGCGCAGTGGCATGCCGCCATCGACATGGACGACAACGGTGCCGGATGCCTTGAGGTCTCCTGGCGAAAGGACTAAGGGCGTGATGGGGGCATGACGGAAGTCATCACGATCGCGGCGGTCGATGACCATCCGATCATCCTTGAGGGGATGACCTCGTGGGTCGCCGCCACCGAGAGCGACATACACGTCGTCGCCGGAGCCGCGACCGTCGACAGCCTGCTTACCGGACCGGGGCGAGATGCCGACGTCGTTCTGCTGGATCTCAACCTCGAGGACGGGACCTCGGTCGCGCGCAACGTCGCCGAGATCCTCAAGGCCGGTCCCGCGGTACTCGTGCTCTCGGTCTCGGACAACCCCGCCGCCGTCCGGGCCGCGATGCGGGCCGGAGCGCTCGGTTATGTGCTGAAAAACGAGCCGACCTCGCGGATACGAGCGGCGATTAAGGAAGTCGCGGCGGGAAGCGCGTGGATATCGCCGCACCTGGCGTACATTTTCGCCACCGATGACGCCGTTGACCGGCCTGACCTTAGTAAACAGGAAACGCACGCCCTTCAGCTCTACGCAACGGGCATGCCCGTCAAGCTGGTTGCCCGAAAGATGGCAATTGGTGAAGAAACGGTCAAACAGTACCTAAGTCGCGTACGCGAAAAATATTCACGGGCGGGACGTGCCGCACCAACCAAAGTAGAGCTGTACCATCGAGCCGTCGAGGACGGGCATCTCCCCCCACTCCCTTAGCCCGCGAGCCCACCCCCCTGCGTGCTGAGGAGACTCAAGGAGCTACCCGTCCTCGGCCGAATTGCTTGCTACACAGAGGATCTTCCTCCACCGGAGTGACAACTGTCATGACCCCATTTCGGGGGTCATAAGGTTCATCGTTCATCGGCCGGGATCGACTCGGCCAGCGTCGCCCGCCAGGGAGCTGCCTGGAAGGGGTCGGCGAAGTACTGGGTCTCGTGTATTACCTGGTCATCGGCGAAATTCATGATGCTTACCGAGTAAGTGGGCGCACCGTCATAGGTGATCACGCATTCGCTTACCCAAAGGTCGCCACCGCCCCGGATCCGGAGAACCCTGAAGTGGCGTTCGGCCGGGTGCCCGCCGCGTTGTGCCTGGATCTTTGACCGGCTACGGAAGCGCTCCCCGGACTGCGGGTAGTCCAGGATCGCGTCGGCCGCGTAGATCGCGTGCTCGGTGTCGGCATCCCCGCTCTCGGACGCTTCCCAGTGCTGCTCTATCCGAGCCCGGGTACTGGCGTCACGATCCATTGTCCTGTTCACCCAAGTTTCGCCTGGTCGGGAACATGCGCGGAGGATTCCGTTACTCCAGTATGCGCCCGCCACCAGGACCGGCGAGGCCGCGCCTGCTCCTAGGGAGGGACCCGATCGTGGCGCGGGCACGACGGCAAGCGCACTCTGGAAGTGTGAACGTCGCGCTGGTCTGCGACAATCTCGGAGGTGCCTGACCATGGAAGGCGGAACGCCATGAACGACGGGCAGAAGGTCGCCATCGTTACCGGTGGTTCTCAGGGCATCGGTGCCAGCGTGGTCGCGGCCTACCGCCAGCAAGGCTGGAGCGTGGTGGCTAGCGCCCGGAAGATGAAGCCGTCCGGAGACCCGGACGTACTCACCGTCGAAGGCGACATCGCCGATCCGGCCACCGCCGAGCGGATCGTGAGCGAAGCACTCGGGCGCTTCGGCCACATCGACACGCTCATCAACAACGCCGGCGTGTACATCTCGAAGCCGTTCACCGACTACACCGCTGAGGACTACGCGGTAGTGGTCGGCGTCAACCTCACTGGGTTCTTCTGGCTGACCCAGCGGGTCATCCCCGAGATGCTGAAGCGGCGCGGCGGCCACGTGGTCAACATCTCGGCGAGCATCGCGGACTACACGGACTCCACCGTGCCTACGGTCCTGGGTGCGCTGACCAAGGGCGGCCTCGCATCGGCCACCCGGTCACTCGCGGTCGAGTACGCGTCCCGCGGCATCCGGGTCAACGCCGTCTCGCCAGGCATCATCCAGACGCCGATGCATGCGGCGGACAGCTACCAGGAACTCGGTGACCAGCTACCTCCGCTCGGGCGCGTTGGCCAGATCAGCGACGTAGTCGGCTGCATCTTGTTCCTGGAGGCGTCGCCGTACATTACCGGGGAGATCCTGCATATCGACGGTGGCCAGACCGCCGGGCACTGAGCGTGGCCCGAGCGAAACCGATAACTGCGCGACCGTCGGAGTAAACCCATCCGTCGCGATCCGCCTCCTGTACAACAAGGGGTGAAGATACGGCTAGCGGGGTTCAAGGGTGTCACCGTCCCCGCCACGGTGCCGGTGCCGCGCGGGAAGGCATCCGCGACGGTCACGATCACGACCGCGACGACTACGGCGGCCCGGCGCGGTTCGATCACCGCCACGCTCGGCTCGGTCAGGAAGTACCCGCCGGTGCCGGCCACCGTGACAGTCGGGCGGTACTACGACTACGCCACCGTCGTTATGGTCCCGAAAAAGAACCTCAGCGGCCAGTACGCGAGCACGGTCACCGCGAAGTACGGCGGTAAGTCCCTGGCCCGCACGATCACTGTTGACCCAGGGCTGTCCGTGCTGCAGGTACTGGGCGGCTCCGGAGAACCTGACGCGCTCCAGCTGAACACCCTCTTCACCGGGAGCATCCCGGCCGGCGGTCTAACGGTGAAGTTCGCGTCCTCCAGCGAGGCGATCAGCCTGCCCGCAAGCTACACCTTCCCCGCCGAAGGTATCGGTGACGTCGGCACACCGGCGGCCAGAGCTTCAGTGCGTTGATCGTGCTCGCAGGCGTGGTCGACACGCCCACCACGGTCCAGCTCCAGTCCACCATCGGCACCGTGCAGGTCCCGTCATCGGTGTGGTCAAAGCCGGGACTAATTTCGCGACGATCTCCGGGACCACCTCGGCCGTCAGCTCCGTCACGTACGCCAGCATCAGCCTGGTGAAGGCGCAGCGAAGGCGCCGCTCCTCTCGCACTTCTCCCGGGTTCGTGTACCCAAGGGGCCTGCCATATCCATACATTCCGGGCGCGTCAGCGCGCTAACCCGGGAGAAGATGATTTCCGTCCCGTCCGACGCGCGGAAGGCTGGGGTCGCACCCGGCCGCGCGCAGCGACGCCGACGGAAGGGAGACGTGCTGCCGTCCGCCGCACGGCGGCTGGCGGACCACCTCACCACCTGGGGAAACTTCCGGTTGGTATAGCACGCTGTACCTCGATACGCCAGTACGCGTCACTGACTCAACCCGGTGCGGAAACCTAGAGTCGGTCACTGTCCCGATACCTTCCACGAGGGGATTTCACGTGACCATTCGCGCACCGGAGAGAACATCGTTCGCGGTCCGGCTGGAGTCAGTGGGCAAGACGTACGGCACTGGTGAGAGCGCGGTCCGGGCGCTCGATAACGTCTCGATCGCCGTGCCCCGCGGCACCTTCACCGCTGTGATGGGGCCGTCCGGATCAGGCAAGAGCACGTTCCTGCATTGCGCGGCGGGCCTGGACCGGCCCACCTCGGGCCGGGTATGGCTGGGCGACGAGGAGCTGTCCGGGAAGAAAGAGACCGCGCTGACCGAGTTCCGGCGGGAGCACGTCGGGTTCGTTTTCCAGGCCTATAACCTGCTCGGCTGGCTGACCGTCGAGGAGAACATCACGCTGCCACTACGGCTGGCGGGTCGCACGGTGGACCGTGACGTGGTGCGCCAGGTTGCCGAGATGGTCGAACTCGGCGTGCGGATGGACCAGCGCCCCAGCCAGCTGTCCGGGGGACAGCAGCAGCGCGTCGCGCTGGCCAGGGCCTTGGTCACCCGGCCGGAGGTGGTTTTCGCCGACGAGCCGACCGGCGCCCTGGACTCCCGCACCGCCCATCAGGTACTGGAGATGCTTCGCCAGACGGTGCGGCGGACTGGGCAGACCACTGTCATGGTGACCCATGACCCGGTCGCCGCCTCATTCGCTGACTCCGTGGTGTTCCTCGCTGATGGCCGTCTGGCCGGCTCGATGACGGCTCCGTCGCCAGCCCAGATCGCCGAGCGCATGACCAGCCTCGGGGAGTGGTGACCGATGTTCTCCATGGCACTGTTCTCCATGGCACTGGGCCTGATCAGGAATCACAAGGCGGGACTGGCTGGAGTATTCGTCGCCGTGCTCTTCGGCTCGGCGGTACTGACCGCTTGCGGCGTGCTGATCGACTCCGGTCTGCGCGGCGGCTACCCGCCGGAGCGATACGCGGCGGCTTCGGTAGTGGTGGGAGCCCCGCAGTCGCTGACGGTGCCCGGGAGCACCTCCCAGTCCCAGCAATACAGCGAGCGGGTGCCAGTGCCCGCAGGCTGGGCGAGCGAGATCGCGCGGGTCCCCGGGGTCAAGACAGCGATAGGAGACGTCAGCGTCGACGTCAGCCTGGTCACGAGTTCGGGCGAGCTTCTCACCGGCACCAGTGATCAGCCAATCCTGGCCCACGGGTGGTCATCGGCGGCGCTGGGCCCCTTCACCATCGCGACGGGGACCGCACCCACAGGACCCGGCCAGGTAGTCCTGGACGCCGCTCTCGCCGCGCGGGCAGGCGTACAGCCCGGCGACAGCATCGAGGTACTGATCGGCTCGGTGCCATCCCGGTACCGTGTCGCGGGCCTGGCGTCCCCGCCTCCCGGCGGCCTGCACGAACAGTCGGCGATCTTCTTCACCGACGCGGTGGCACTGCGCGCGACGGGGCATCCGGGCCAGGTGGACACGGTCGGTGTCATCGCCGAACCCGGCGTCGGTGCGGGCAAGCTCGCGAGCCGGATCGCCGCCGCGGTGCCGGGATCGGTGACCTACACCGGCGCGGACCGGGCCGACGCTGAGTTCCTGGGTATCGGGCAGGGCCGGCAATTCCTGCTACAGGCGGCCAGTTCGCTGGGCGGGACCATGGCCCTCGTCGTGATGTTCGTGGTGATCGCCGCGCTGGGGCTGTCCATTCAGCAGCGCCGCCAGGAGATGGCGCTGCTGCGCGCGATCGCCGCCACACCACGGCAGATCCACCTGATGATCGGCACTGAAGTCCTCCTGGTGTCCTCCACCGCCGCGGTGATCGGTGTGCTGCCGGGGCTGGCCGTCAGCTTCCTGCTGCGTGACGCCTTCGCCGCCGCCGGGGTGATTCCCGCCAACTTCACCTTCGTGATCGACCCGCTGCCGGCCATCGCCGCCGTGGTCGTGTGCGTAGTGGTATCCCGGGTGGCGGCGCTGATCGCCGCTTGGCGCACGGCCAGGATGAGCCCCGTCGTGGCCTTCGGCGAAGCCTCAGACAAGCCTGCCAGGCTTGGTCGCTTCCGGCTCTCAGCCGGGTACCTGCTTCTCGCGGCGGGCGCTGTCGCGGCCATCGCGCTACCGCTGATCAACCCAGGCCAGATAGGCGAGGTCGGCGATGCCGGTTCGGCGCTCATCTTGGTGATCGCCGTGGCGTTGCTCGGTCCCCGCTGGCTCCGCGCGATCACGGTGCTGGCCTGTCCGGCGCCGTTTCGCCGTGGCGCGGGTGGCTTCCTCTCTACTGCCAGCGTGCGTGCCAGGTCCCGGCGGCTGAGCCTGGCGGCGACGCCGCTGATCATCGCGGTTGCTTTGTCAGCGGTGCAGGTCTTCACCACCACGACGATGATCGGTGCCGCCCGGCAGCAGGCACGCAGCGGCCTGACCGCCGACTACGTCCTGACCGGCACCTCCGGCCTGGCCCCGGGCATCGCCAGGGCGGTACGCGGCGTGCCAGGGGTGTCGGTAGTGACCCCGGTCGCACGGACCCAGGTCCTGGCCAGCTTCCGGTTCGGCGGCGACCCCACTGTCGAGTCCTTCTCCGCGCAGGGCGTCACGCCAGCCGGGCTGACTGACACGATGGACCTTGACGTCACCGAAGGCAGCATGGCCGCGCTAGGCGGCGACACGGTAGCGCTCAGCCGTTCCGCGGCGGCCACCCTCAGCGCCGGTCTCGGCCAGACGGTCCGGCTGCATCTCGGCGACGGCACGGCGATCAGCCCTCGCGTCGTCGCCATCTACGGCAACGGCCTTGGCTTCGGCGACATCACCCTGCCGAACGCGATGGTGGTCGACCACACCACCAGCCGGCTGGACACGGTCATCCTGGTGCGAGTGGCATCCGGCGCCGGTACGGCCGCGCTGCGGTCCGCCCTCGCTCGCTATCCCGGCGTAACGCTGTCGGACCGGGCGGCGTTCACCGCCGCCCAGGCCAGCTCGCTAGCTAGCCAGTCCGACGCCACCTTCATCTTGGACGCGGTGCTGCTCGCCTATGTCATGATCGCGGTGGTCAATTCTCTCGTCACCGCGACCGCGGCGCGCGCTCGTGAGTTCGAGCTGCTGCGGCTCATCGGCGCCACCGGCCGCCAGGTCCGTGCCATGATGCGCCGCGAAACGCTGATCCTCGTCGCCGCCGCGGTCATCGTCGGCTCGCTGATTGCTTTGCCGCCGCTCATCGGGATCAGTGCCGGAATGACGAGGTATTTGGTGCCATCCGTCCCGCCGCTGGAGTACCTGGCCATCGTGGCGGTGGTCGCGGCACTGGGATGGTTCTCGATCATGGTCCCCGCCCGGCTGGCCATGCGGTCCCGGACAGCTGGGGTCTTGAATAGCAGGCAAGGGTAAGGCGCCGCGCCTGCTTAGGTCGTTGAGGTAGCGCAGGACCGCCGTGACGCGGCGGTCCGCGCGGTCGTCCGGGGCGAGATCGAGCTTGGCGAAGATGCTGCGAATGTGCTTGTGCACGGCGCCCTCGGTGACGACGAGCCGTTCGGAGATGGCGGTGTTACCCAGTCCCTCGGCCATCAGGGCCAGCACGTCGCGTTCCCGGGCGGTCAGCCGCTCAAGGCGCTTGTCGGGGCGGGTACGTACCAGCAACTGGGCGACAACCTCGGGATCGACGGCCGTTCCGCCATCCACCACCCGGTGCAGCGCGTCCAGGAACTCCTCGACCCGGCCTACCCGCTCCTTGAGCAGATAGCCCAGGCGCGAGCCGCCGTCCGCGAACAGCTCGGTGGCGAACGCCTGCTCAACGTAGGCCGAGAGCACGAGTACGGCGAGTGCGGGATGCCTGCGCCTGGCCTCGACCGCGGCGCGGATCCCGTCGTCGGTGTTCGTCGGCGGCATCCGCACATCCACGATGGCCACATCGGGTTCGTGTTTATCCACAGCCTCGAGGAAGTCGCCCGCGTTCGACGTGGTGGCCACCACGTCCAGGGATTCGGCGCGCAACAGCAGGGCGAGGCCCTCGCGCAGCAGCGGCTCGTCCTCGGCGATCACGATCCGCATGGCACGCCCACCTGCAGCACAGTAGGTCCTCCAACCGGACTGGACAGCTTGAATGTTCCGTCATGCGCTTCGACGCGGCGCCGGATGCCGCTCAGCCCCGACCCGCCCTGGGCGTCAGCGCCGCCGCTGCCGTCATCGGTGATTTCCGCGCACAGCCGATCTTCGTGCCGGCGGAGGCGGACCGTGGCGTGGCTGGCACCGCTGTGCTTGGCGATGTTGGTCAGCGCCTCGGCGACCGCGAAATAGACGGTCGCCTCGACCGAGGCAGCACAGCGTTCGGTCAGATCAGCGTCGATGCGGCAGGTTACGGGGCAGTCGGCGGCCAGTCCGGCAAGGGCATCGGGGAGGCTGCGCTCGGTCAGCACTGGCGGGAGGATACTGCGCACGACCCCGCGAAGCTCGGCGAGCGCGTACTCGGCGGCGGTCTGTGCGCGGTCGAGGATCTCCGCCGCCTCGGCCGGGTCGCGGGCCAGCGCGCGCTTCGCCGCGCCGACCAGGACATTAACCGCGACCATCCGGTTCTGGGTGCCGTCGTGCAGCGACCGCTCGATCCTGCGCAGTTCGGCGGTATGCGCGTCGAGCGCCGCCGCGCGCGTGGCGGTCAGCTCGGCGACGCGAAGCGCCAGGTCAATCTCGTGGTCGGGCGGCAGCAGTCGCCGTCCCGGCCAGGCTTGCAGCCGGGCCATCGCCGGCAGGAGCGTGACCGTGACGCCGATCGTCACCATGCCAAGGAGACAGATAGCGAAGGCTCCGAACCAGTTGTGCACAGGTCCGAATCCCAGCGAGGAATTGTCCGAGCTAGCGGGCACGAGCTTCCACCACAGCGGAAAGGAAACGTCGTGGACGCCGGCCAGCGGCAAGCCGAGCGCGAGAAGGCCAAGCAGCAGCCCGAGAACCGCGTGGCACGCCAGCCAGGCCAGCTCAGGGCGGACGGCGGTATCTCGAAGGGCAGCGCGTGCACTGGCCGGTACCGGTTCCGGTCCTAGGATTTCCGGACCCGATCGGGACAACCGGGTGCGTTCCCGGTCGGCGACGACCCGCACCATCCGCAACGCGGCGGGCACGAGCAACACGCCGACTCCGGCCAGGCAAAGCACCATGGTGACCAGAATCAGCACCAGCGCGCCCCCGGCGAGCACCGCGGTGCGCAGGCCAGCGGCCAGACGGCCAATCGCCTGCCGTGCGGCGCCGATGCGGACTTTGGCAGGCCACGCTGCGCGCACTCGTTCAGGCACGTCCTGGACGTTAGCCTGCCGTAGGACCGATGTCAGATGATTCGCGGGTCCCGGCCAGACCTCGGCTCCGCGGCAGCGAAGGCCCTCGCCCCTCGCCACATGATTTCCGTCCCGGCCGCACGCGGCGACGCCGGTCCATCCCTCTCGAGAGTGACCCCGGCACCCGTCAGGTAGCACTCCGAGATCAGTCTCACGGCCGACGCGTAATGTCTCGTTTGCTGGTTGGCTGGAGTCACGGGAGCAGTTCGGCTCTCCTACGATCCAGCAGGGAGATAACCAGCCATGATCGAGGCACGGGGCCTCAGCAAGAGGTACGGGGACAAGCTCGCAGTCGATGACCTGTCGTTCAGCGTCAAGCCAGGGCAGGTAACAGGGTTCCTCGGGCCCAACGGAGCAGGCAAGACGACCACGATGCGGATGATTCTCGGCCTGGATCGCCCCTCGGCCGGGACCGTTACCGTCAACGGGAAGCCGTTCGCCGGGCTCTACAGCCCGATGCGCGAGGTTGGCGCGCTGCTTGACGCGAAGGCCGTGCATGGCGGGCGCAGCGCCTACAGCCATCTGCACTGCCTAGCACGGACAAACAGGATTCCAAAACGCCGGGTCGACGAGGTGATCGGGCTAGTCGGTCTGGAGGAGGTGAAGAAAAAGCGCGCCAAGGGCTTCTCCCTGGGCATGGGGCAGCGGCTCGGCATCGCCGCGGCGCTGCTCGGTGATCCCGAGATCCTCATGTTCGACGAGCCGGTGAACGGCCTTGACCCCGAGGGGATCCGCTGGATCCGCACGCTGATGCGATCGCTGGCCGCGGAGGGCCGCACGGTCTTCGTTTCCAGCCACCTGATGTCCGAGATGGAGAACACCGCCGACCACCTCGTCGTGATCGGCCGCGGCAAGCTCATCGCCGAGACCACGGTCGCCGACTTCGTCGCCGGCAGCACGCTGAGCTGCGTACAGGTCCGCACTCCGCAGCGGGACGAGCTCGAACTCGCGGTAATCGCGGCAGGCGGCAGGGTCCAGCCGGGCGGTGACGGTGAGCTGGAGGTCCGCGGCCTCGAGGTCGCACAGGTCGGGGAGATCGCGCACCACAACGGCATTCTGCTGCAACTGCTCGCGCCCGCCCGTGCCTCCCTCGAGGAAGCGTTCATGGAGCTGACCGCGGACAGCGTCGAATTTCACGCCACGACGGAGGCATGACCATGGCAACCCTCATAACACCAGAGCGGCCCTCTTCACGGGCCGTCCCGGCACCAGTGCGACGGCCCGGCCTGGTAGACGTTGTCGGCTCGGAGTTCATCAAGCTCCGCTCGGTTCGTTCCACCTATTTCACGCTGATCGCGTTCATCCTGGCCGGCGTCGGCTTCTCTGTGTTGTTCGCGGCTGGCCAGGTATCACACTGGGGAAGCAACCAGTCCGAGATCGGCTTCAACGCCACGACACCGACCCTTACCGGCGTCGTGATGCTGGGCGAGCTGATCATCGTGGTGCTCGGCGCGCTCACGCTGACCTCCGAGTACGGCACCGGCATGATCAGCACATCGCTGACCGTGATGCCACGCCGCCTCGTGCTGTATGCGGCTAAGGCGATCGTGTTCACCGCGGTTATGCTCGCGGTCTCGCTGCCGACCAGCTTCGCGTCGTATTTCATCGGACAGGCCATCTTCGCCACCAAGCACGCGAACTCGACGCTGTCGGACCCGAACGTGCTCCGGGCAGTCCTGCTCGCGGGTCTCGTCGTACCGCTGTTCGGCCTGCTCGCCTTGGGCCTGGGCGCGATCATCCGGCACACCGCGGGCGCGATCACCTCACTGCTCGGCCTGATCTTCCTGCTGCCGCTGCTCGCCCAGGCGTTGCCGACCAGCTGGTACCAGGACATCGCGCGGTGGCTGCCCGGCGGCGAGGCGCTCCACCCCATCATCGCGACCGGGCCGGCCCACCAGCCGTACCTTTTCGGGGCGTGGGGAGAGTTCGCGGTCATCGCAGGCTGGGCAGCGGTCGCGCTCATCCTGGGCGGATGGCTACTCCACCGCCGGGACGTCTAACCTGGCGTTACACCCGTGGAGGCGTCCCTCAGATTGGCGGAAGGAAAGATTCGGTGCGGCTGATCGTTGTTGGATCCGGCATCGTCGGAAGCTCTTGCGCCTACGAGGCAAGCCTCCTTGGTGCGGAAGTGATCCTGATCGACTCAGACCGGACAGGCCGGGCCACGTCCGCAGGCGCCGGGATCATCAGCCCGTGGTCATCGACGGTCGATGATCCAGACTGGTACGCGATGGCTTGTTCGGCCGCGCGCGCCTATCCCGCGCTCGTCAGCAAGCTCGCGGAGGCGGGCGAGACAGTGCTGGGATACCGGCAGGTTGGCGCCCTAATGCTCACTGACACCGCGGAACGGCAGCGGGAGACCAGCCAAAGGCTGTTTGGGCAGCAGGCTGAGTGGCCGGAAATGGGCGAGATCAGCTCACTCGACCCGGGACAGGCGCGCGAGTTGTTCCCGCCACTGCGGCCGGACGCCTCGGCTGTTCACATCAGCGGAGCCGCACGAGTCGATGGCCGTCTCATCTCAGCCGCACTGCGACGGGCAGCCGGCGCGAGAGTCCTTCCCGGCGAGGCCCGGCTCCGATGCACGCATGGCACGGTCGAGGGCGTGACGGTAGCTGGCGAGTTCCTCGCGGCTGACGCGGTAGTGGCGGCGACCGGGGCCTGGACAGATACGTTCCTCGAACCGATTGGCCTCCGGCTGGGCGTCACGGCTCAGCGCGGCCAGATAGTCCATATCGGTCTGGACATGACCGATACCAGCCGCTGGCCCGCCATCCTGCCCAGCGGCACAGGCCATTACATGCTGGCGTTCGACGATTCACGGGTAGTGGCTGGCGCCACCCGGGAAACCGGGTCAGGCTTCGACTACCGCGTCACCCCTGGCGGCCTCGCCGAAGTACTAAACCAGGCTTTGGCGGTAGCGCCCGGCCTTGCGTCCGGGACCTACCTGGAGACCAGGATCGGCTTCCGGCCGATGGGGCCGGACATCAGGCCGCTACTCGGCGCCGTGCCTGGCGTCGAAGGGCTAATCGTCGCCACGGGGCTGGGAGCCTCGGGGCTGACGATGGGGCCTTACGTTGGAGAACTGGCCGCGCGGGTGGCCCTAGGCGCATCCCTGCCGCTGGATCTCAGCCCGTTCGATCCGGTCCGGCGTTAGTCGGCCGGATTCACGCGGCTAGGGCGCTCCGCGAGGATCGCGGGCAGCTCGGCCATCCAGCCGAGAACCGCCTCCTCGTACCGGACCCCGAAGGCGACCGTGGCGCGCTGGTACCCGTCGAGTCCGGGATCGTCGCGCAGCGACCGGTACCGAGCGAGCCGTTCCTGGTGCGCGCCGCGGTGTGCCTCCGCGAACTCAAGCAGCCGGTCGGCACCGAGCCACGAGCCGAACGCCATCGTCAACAGCAGCGGGTAGCGGATCTGCTCGATCGGCGGCTGCCGAGCCACCCATCCGGCGAACGCCTCCCTGCCCGCCTCGGTGATCCGGTATGGCTGCTTAGCCCTTGGCCCGGTGCCGGCTGGGGCGACCAGCCCGCGCTCGCTGAGCGCCGCCAGCTCCCGGTACACCTGGCTGCGTGTCACATGCCAGAAGTCCCCGATGATCTCGTCCGCGGCCTTCGCCAGCTCATAGCCACTGAGCTCGCCGCCCGTCAGGAAGCCGAGCAGGGCAGCGGCGGTTGGATTTAGTTCAGTCACTTGACATTCCACTGTAGACGGTGTGTGCTAGGGCCTAGATAGTCCACTGTGTCATATCGGAGGTAGCTTGTGTGGACAACCCTCCTCATCATCCACATCATGAGCGGCAGCCTCGCGCTGCTCGCGGGTCCGGTCGCGATGACGCTCCCCAAGCGGCATGGCTGGCATACCAGGCTCGGCACCGGCTACGTCGTGCTGGTGGGCCTGCTGTCCGCGAGCGCCATCGGGCTCGCCGCCATGAAGCCAGCGCTCTGGTGGCTCGGCGTGATCGCGGGCGCGACGCTGGCCGCGGTGCTGGCCGGCCGCGAACTGCGCCGCAGGCACCCTCCGGGCTGGCTGCCGTTGCACATCTCGCTGATGTGCGGCTCCTACGTCTCACTAACTACGGCACTGCTCGTCGTCAACCTGGGTCTCGGCAGTGTGCTGGCCTGGGTGGTCCCCACGGTGATCGGGACCCCGTTGATCGCCCGCCGCGCGTATCTCGCCGCGGTACATCCCGGCAGAACCTGGCTCGGTCGCGAGGCACGGGAAGTCTCCCGGCCGCACGCTCCAGCGTCGCATGACGCTTCCGCGGTCCAGGTCGAGAAGGCCTAGGGCATGATGTCGACGCTATCGAGGGCGATGTTGTTTCCGCTGCTGGAGGTGTCGTGGGTGCCTGTGCAGGTGATGGTCAGGGTGTGAGTGCCTTCGGCAAGGGTCGGGCTGGTCCAGACGACGCCGCTGGCGATACGCGTCGCGGAATAGTCGTCCACCGCGGTCGGGCTGCCTCCGTCGACGGAGATGTCCATGATGCCCTGGTCGACGTCCCTTACGGCGTGGAGTGCGATCTCGGTGCCGGTGAACGTGAGGGTGGCGACGGAGCCGGCGGTGTAGCTCCAGTTGGCGGTGCCGTCATACATGTCGGGCACTCCGGTGGTCTCGCCCCAGTTGGACCCGTACTGGAAGTAGTTGGGCGAGGGAGTGGTGACGGCTCCGTCAACGTTGACCGAGCCGGTGGTAGCCGGAGTGATAGTCACGAAGTACGCATCGTTGGCCGCCGCCCAGTTGATCGGCAGCGAGAGGCTTGCCGTGCCGGGGGCGAGGATCTGTGAACTGACGACGATGGGCTGAGGCAGCGGGTTCTGGTCAGGGATGCGCTGGACAACGACATTGGCACCGGTGCTGCTGAAGGCCCACGGGATGGCCGAGAGCCCGTTGAGGTTGAGCGTAACGGTCCCGGTGTTGCCGGCGTCATCGCCGAGCAAGACGGTCGCGATTTGCCGCGAGCCGTCTTCGGCGGCCACCGCGTCAGTGGAACTGCCGTCAGACACCGACGCGAGGCTGCCGGTGACATCGGCGTAGTCCTTATAGACCCACCACTGGCCGGTGGGGACATAGCTGCCGCTGCTGTTCTGCACGAGAGTCTGGTCGAGGCTGCCGACGTTGCAGCAGTCGGCCCAGATCGCGTGGTCGGCGTAGCTGATTCCGGATTCCGCGAGCTGCGCGAGGTACCAGGCCTCGTAGCCCGCGTTTTCCCCGGAGGTGTTGAGGTACTCGTTCATGGAGAGCTTCACGCCGGTGATGCCGTCCGCGGCCAGGTCGCTGTTGACGGTGGCGGCGTCGGCGACCGGGGTGCCGCTGAAGTGCCAGTTGAGGTACGTAGGCACGGTGCCAGCGGCCTGCGCTCCGCTGAGGAACTCGGTGATGTAGTTGTTGTTGAAGTTCGACACGCTCGGGCCGACGATGCTCGCCGACGGGACGAGCCTGCGGATCTCATTGACGGCGGAGTCCCACATCTGGAAGTACTGCGTTCCCGCGTACCCGGGTGCCCAGAAGGATGCGTTGTCGGGCTCGTTCCAGATGTCGTAGTTGACGGTCACGCCAGCGGCTTGCACGTCAGCGACCACATCGTCGATGAAGCTGATCCAGTTGGCGCAGTTCCCGTCCGCGCACGGGTAAACGGTGTCGCTGGGCTGGGTGGTATCCGCCCCGTAGAGGTCGCTGAGCAGCAGGTCGTACGTGGCGTGAGTTGGCCCGTCGTTGAGTCGCTGGGCTTGGTCGATCGCGGAATCGATCCGGGTAGTGAAGCCGGTTCCGTCGGTGTATCCGTCGCCGATCCAGCCTCCGCCGGCGAGTCTGGCACCGCCGCCACGACCGGAGGTGGGTGCGAGGGAGGCCAGCAGCCCGTCGTCGGGCTCGGTGCCGTCTTGCGAGAGTCCGTAGAGGAATCCGGAGCCGACGCCGTTCGCGGTGCCACTGGTGCTGGCGAAGTTGACGGTGACCGTCTGGCCGCTGGCCAGGGCGGGCGCCGCGGGCGCGGCGATGGCGGCGACGACCGCCGCCGCGACACTGAGGGTGATGAGCGTGCGCCTGGTGCGGACACGCCGTCGCGGGAGTTGCATGGGCGTTCCTCTTCTCTCGTCCGGGCCCCTAGGGGTCGTCGGCCTGGGTCAAAGCGGTTTGACTGAGGACCATGCGCATCACGCCACCGTCCCGATGCTGCCGCGGTCGACG
>JBEKHI010000193.1:0-15137 GCA_050012355.1 Streptosporangiaceae bacterium
CATAGGCGCCATCTGATGGCGCCTATGTAGCATCGACACGGTTTTTACGCGAGTTTACGCGAGCGGGGCTTCGAGCTGGGGCTCTGCTGCCGGTTCCTTCGAGTCGGCCCGGCCGCGGAGCGGGACCTCCTTGATGAACCAGGCCAGCACGAAGGCGATGGCCGCGGCGGGCACCGCGCCCCAGAACACGCCATCGATAGCGTGCGCGATCGCCGGGAACACCAGATCCTTGACCGCCGGTGTCAGCTTGTCGATGACCGTGGGGTCGAACTGGCCGCCGCTGGCACTGATATGGACCGAGGTCCCCTTCGTCGCGGACGCCAGTCCCTCGGTCAGCCGGCGGGAGAACACCGCGCCGAGCGCGGCCACGCCGAGCGACCCGCCGATCTGCTGGAAGAACATCCGGCCGCTGCTGGCCACGCCCATGTCCTTGAGCTCCACGCTGTTCTGCGAGATCACTGACGCCATCTGCATCATGAACCCCATGCCGAGTCCGAGCACCACGAAGTAGATGCTCGAGGTAAGCCGGGTGGTGTTGGCGCCCAGGTTGGTCAGCAGCACCATGGCGACGGTCATGATCGCGGCACCGATGATCGGGAATGCCTTGTACTTGCCGGTACGTGTCATCACCTGACCCGAGAGGATCGAGGTGACGGTCACGCCCAGCATCATCGGAGTCAGCAGCAGGCCGCTGCCGACGGCCGACGCGCCCTGGACCGTCTGCTGGTATTCCGGCAGGAACGTCATGGCGCCGAACATCACCAGGCCGACCATGAAGACCAGCCCCATGGAGAGCGAGAAGTTGCTGTTACGGAATATGTGCAGCGGAAGGATCGGCTCCGCCGCCTTCGTCTCGATGTAGATAAAGGCGATGACGCCCACCACGGTGAGCACGCCGAGCCCGATGATCTCCGGGGAGGCCCAGCCATACTCGGTGCCGCCCCAGGTCGCTAGCAGGATGAGCGCCGTCGCGGCCGTGGCGAGCACCCCGCCGCCGAGGTAGTCGATCCGGTGGTTGACCCGGCGAACCGGCAGGTGCAACGTCGCCGTCAGGTAGACCAGGGCCGCGCCGCCGACCGGGACGTTGATGTAGAAGATCCAGCGCCAGGAGAAGTTGTCGGTGATGAAGCCGCCCAGCAGCGGCCCGGCGATCGTCGCGAGCATCATCACGACCATCATGTAGCTCATGTACCGGCCGCGTTCCCGTGGCGGCACGATGTCGCCCATGGTCGCCATGGCACCGGTCATCAGCCCGCCCGCACCGAGCCCCTGCAGCGCGCGGAACGCGATCAGCTCGTTCATCGACGTAGACAGGCCGGAGAGCGCCGAGCCGATGAGGAAGATGACGATGGCGGCGATGAAGAACTTCTTCCGGCCGTACATGTCGCCGAGCTTGCCGTAGAACGGCGTGGTGACGGTTGATGCCAGTATGTAGGCGGTCACCACCCAGGACAGATGCGTGACGCCGCCGAGGCTGCCGACGATGCGCGGCAACGCGGTACCGACAATGAGCTGATCCAGCATCGCCAGCATGATGGCCAGCAGCAATCCCGGCAGGACGATGAGTATCTGGCGGCGTTCCGCCGCTGAAGAGACGGGGGCTCCCGCTGCCTCGCTCACGCTACGCTCTCCTCGACTTGTGACCCTCGAAATGCGACCCCACGCTTACTTGCCGCCCGGCAAGTCAGCTCACTAGGATGACGGTACGAAAGAACTAACCGGCCGTCAAGTAAATTTCCGGCAAAACCGGCCGGCGGCGGCGAGCGGAGGAACGATGAGCGAGGCACCGGAGAGCACCGGCCATAAGCGCGGTGCCGACACACGTGCCCGGATCCAGCAGGTCGCCCTCGAACTGTTCGCCGAGCAGGGCTACGAACGCACCTCATTGCGCGAGATCGCCGAGCGGCTCGGGGTCACCAAGGCCGCGCTCTACTATCACTTCAAGTCCAAGGAAGACATCGTCCTGGGAATAACCGAGGACTACTTCTCCGAGTTCGACGCGCTGATCGAGTGGGCACGGTCACAGCCACCAGGGCCCGCCACCAGGCACGCGGTCGTCGACCGGTACCTGGACATCGTGCGGAGCGGCTCCGAGGTTTTCCGGTTCATCGAGCGCAACCAGGCCGCGATGCGCGAGACCCCTGGCCACAAGCAGCGGTTCGAGCAGTTCCGCCCGCGACTGGAAGCGATGGTGGACGTGCTCGTGCCGGACCAGTCGCCGCGGGCCAGGATCCGGACAACGATGGCGCTGTTGTCGGTGAACTTCGGCTGGATCTTCTTCTCCCGTGACGCCTTCGGCGCCGATCGCCAGCCGCCGGACCCGGAGGAACTGCGCACCGTCGTTCTGGAAATGGCGGACGACCTGCTCAGCTGAAGGTCAGGACGTAACCCGACGACCGCAACTTGGCGACCACCTCGTCGCTGTGCTCGGGACCGCGGGTCTCGACGTGCAGCATGACCTCGGCCTCGTCCACGGGCAGCCGCGCCATCAGCCGCTCGTGCTCCACATCCAGCACGTTCGCGCCCATGCCCGCCAGGTCGGCCAGCAGCAGGGCCAGCGCCCCCGGCTGGTCGGACAGCCGGCAGCGGAACACCAGGTACCGGCCGGCCGCCGACAGCCCGTGCCGCAGCAGCTTGGACAGCAGCAGCGGGTCGATGTTCCCGCCGGACAGCACGGCGACGATCGGCGGCTCGAAGTCCCGGGAGTGTTCGAGCAGCGCCGCGACGGCGGCGGCCCCGGCCGGCTCGACGACCTGCTTGGCACGTTCCAGGCACAACAGCAGCGCGCGGGACAGTACGTCCTCGCTGACCGTCACGACACCATCGCCCAATGCCGAGAGGATGCCGACCGGGATCTCGCCGGGGCGGCTCACCGCGATGCCGTCGGCCATCGTCGGGCGCGGCTTGACGGTGACGGGGTGCCCCGCCTCCAGCGACGCCGGGAACGGCGCGACCGCGGCCGCCTGCACCCCCACCACGTTTATTGACGGATCGAGCGACTTGATCGCGACCGCGACCCCGGCCGCCAGTCCCCCGCCGCCGATCGGCACCACCACGGTCCGCGCTTGCGGCAGTTGCTCGATGATCTCGAAGCCGAGCGTCCCCTGCCCCGCGATCACGTCCGGGTGGTCGAACGGGTGGATGAACACGCTCCCGGTCAGCTCGGCGATGCGGAGCGCCTCGTCCAGCGCGTCCTCCACGCACGTCCCGTGCAGCACCACTTCCGCGCCGTAGCTCCGGGTCGCCTGCACCTTCGGCAACGGCGCCGATTCTGGCATAACGACGGTGGCCCGAGCCCCGGTCAACGCGGCCGCGTGCGCCACCCCCTGCGCATGATTGCCCGCGCTGGCGGCCACCACACCGCGCCCGCGTTCCTCGGCTGACAGCCTGGCGAGCCGCACGAACGCGCCGCGGATCTTGAACGATCCGGTGCGTTGCAGGTTCTCGCATTTGAGGTATACGGGACCGTCGCATAGCTCTGACAGGACGCGCGACGGCAGCATCGGAGTGACTGAAGTCACATCACTCAGCAGTTCTCTCGCGGCTACCACGTCGTCGGCCTGCACCAGGGGAATCATGTATTTGACATTAGCGCGGTGGCGAGAACAGACGAGCGCGACATAGCGTGGGACGGTGCAGCCAAACAGCCACGTAGCCCCCATACCGACGGCCAACACACTCGGCGAGCTCCGCGCGAGTGGCCACGTCTACCGAACCGTCCGCGAAGAGATCCGGGAGAACCTGCTCGCCAGGATGCGCGCCGGGCAGACCAGGTTTCCCGGCATCGTCGGCTTCGACGACACCGTGCTGCCACATCTGGAGCGCGCCCTGGTCGCCGGGCACGACGTCATCCTGCTCGGCGAACGCGGGCAGGGCAAGACCCGGCTGATCCGCACAATCGCCGCACTTCTCGACGATTGGTCGCCCGCCGTCGCGGGGTGCGAGATCAACGACCATCCGTACAACCCGGTCTGTGCCCGGTGCCGCAGGCTCGCGGCCGAACTCGGCGACGACCTGCCGGTGACCTGGCGGACCAGCGGCGACCGGTACGGCGAGAAGCTCGCTACCCCGGACACCAGCGTCGGGGACCTGATCGGCGACATCGACCCGGTCAAGGTGGCCGAGGGTCGCACGCTCGGCGACCCGGAGACCATCCATTTCGGGCTCGTCCCGCGCACCAACCGCGGCATCTTCTGCCTCAACGAGCTGCCCGACCTGGCCGAGCGCATCCAGGTCGCGTTGCTGAACGTGCTGGAAGAACGCGACATCGCCGTCCGCGGCTACGCGCTGCGGCTCCCGCTCGACCTGTTGCTGGTGGCGAGCGCCAACCCCGAGGACTACACCAACCGCGGCCGGATCATCACCCCGCTGAAGGACCGCTTCGGTGCGGAGATCCGCACCCACTACCCGCTCTCACTCGCCGACGAGCTCACGCTGATCGGGCAGGAGGCGGAGCTGGCGGCCGACGAGGCCGGACTGGCGGCGGTGCTGCCTGAGCACCTGACCGAGGTCATCGCACGGTTCACCCGGCTGGTGCGCGAGTCGCCTGCTGTCGATGCCAGGTCGGGTGTGTCCGCCCGGTTCGCGATCGCCGCCGCCGAGAGCACCGCCGCTTCTGCGGTCCGCCGGAGTGCGCTAGCGGGCGACGATGAGCCGCCGGTGGCGCGCGTCTGCGACCTGCCGGGCGTGGTCACCACGCTGCGCGGCAAGGTCGAGTTCGAGGTCAGCGAGGAGGGCCGGGAGACCGAGGTACTCGAGCACCTGCTGCGCCGCGCGATCGCCGAGACGTTCCGTTCCCGGCTCGGCGGCGCCGATCTGTCCGGCCTGCTCGACAAGTTCGCCGAGGGTGTCACGGTCGAGTCCGGTGAACTGGTCGCCGCGACCGAATTGCTGCGGCGCACCGGCGAGGTGGCCGGCCTGGCCAGGATCATGAGCCGCCTTGGAATGGAGGGCGGCGAGTCGTTCGGCGAGGCGGCCGCCGCGATCGAGTTCACCCTCGAGGGCCTGTACCTGATGCGCCGGCTGTCGAAGGACACCGCCGGAGGGATAAGCGTGTACCGCACATGAGGAACTATCGTTACGGCCCCTACGACGGCGGGCCGGATCCGCTAGAGCCGCCGTTCGACGTACGTGAGGCGCTCGATGAGATGAGCGACTCGATCCTGGCGGGCTCGGACCCGTCCGAGGCGCTCCGCGACCTGCTGCGCCGCGGTGCGTCCGGCCGGCGCGGGCTTGATGATCTGCTGCGCCAGGTCCGCGACCGGCAGCGGGAGCTGCGATCGCGCGGTCGTCTCGACGGGATGCTGGAACAGGCCCGCGCGCTGCTCGACACCGCCGTCGGCCAGGAACGCGCGGAGCTGTTCCCCGACCCGTCGGACGAGGCCCGGCTGCGCGAGGCGGATCTGGACGGGCTGCCCCGCGACACGTCGCAGGCCATCCGCCAGCTCGCCGATTATCAATGGCGTTCACCGGCCGCCGCGGAGACCTTCGAGCGGCTGCGCGATCTGCTGCGCCGTGAAGTACTCGACAGCCAGTTTCGCGGCATGAAACAGGCACTTGAATCGCCCGATCCGGCCGCGATGGGTCGAGTCAAGGACATGATGGCGGATCTTAACGAGATGCTCGCGGCGGACTCGCGCGGCGAACATACTCAGGACGATTTCGCTGCTTTCATGGAAAAATACGGGGACTTCTTTCCCGACAATCCGCAGAACCTCGAGGAGCTCGTCGATTCACTTGTCCGGCGAATGGCGGCCGCCGAACGGCTGCTGAACTCGCTCAGCGACGAGCAGCGCGAAGAACTGGCCGCGCTTATGAGCAGCGCGATGGAGGACGCCGGCCTAGCGGCTGAGATGGCCCGGTTGTCGTCCGAATTGCGGGCGCGCCGTCCGGATCTCAACTCCGGTGGCCAGGTAAGAATGTCCGGCGAGACGCCGCTTGGCCTTGGCGACGCCACTAGCGCGATCGCCGACCTCGCGGACCTAGCCGATCTCGAGGACGCGCTCGGCCAGGATTACGCGGGCGCCCGGATGGACGACATCGATGAGGAGGCGGTGCGCCGCGCACTCGGCCGGCAGGCGGTCGACGACATCGAGGCGCTGCGCCGGGTGGAACGCGAACTGCAAGAGCAGGGATACCTGCTCAACTCCGGCGGGCATCTCGAACTCACGCCGAAGGCGGTGCGCCGCATCGGCGACACCGCGCTGCGTCGCGTATTCGCCGGACTCGATGGCGCCAGCCGGGCCGGACAGCACGACCGGCGCGACGCGGGCCAGGCCGGCGACCTCACCGGCAGCACCCGCGACTGGGAGTTCGGCGACGAGCAGCCCATCGACGTGCCGGGCAGCATCCGCAACGCGCTGCTGCGTTCGACCGGCCCCCGTATCAAGCTCTCCGCGTCCGACTTCCAGGTAGCCGAGACAGAACGGCGGTCGGTGGCGGCGGTCAGCCTCCTTGTCGACCTCTCGTACTCGATGGCGCTGCGTGGCACCTGGGCCGCGGCGAAGCAGACGGCGCTCGCGCTGTACGCGCTGCTGCGCACCAAGTACCCGCAAGACGCGATCCAGGTAGTCGGTTTTTCCAATTACGCCCGCGAACTACGCGAAACGGAACTTGCGGGCCTAGGCTGGGACATGGTGCAGGGCACGAACTTGCACCACGCGCTTATGCTCGCCGGCCGGCACCTAGACCGGCACCCCGACCACGATCCGGTGGTACTGATCGTGACAGACGGCGAACCGACCGCTCACCTGCAGCGCGATGGTCGTGCCTGGTTCGACTGGCCGCCATCCCCGCAAACCCTGGAGCTGACGCTCGCGGAGGTAGACAAGATGACCCGGCGGCACGCGACGCTGAATATCTTCATGCTCGCCGATGACGACCGTCTCACCGCCTTCGTGGATAACGTCGCCAAGCGAAACGGAGGGCGAGTACTGCGCGCCGAGCCGGAACGCCTGGGAGAATATGTGGTTAACGACTTCCTCACAGCTCGCGGGTCGAGCCGCAGGCGGTAGGTTCTCTGCGATAGATTCCGTAACGCTCCGGCATTAAGCAGAGATTCTGTTTCCTGGTAAATCTACAAGGAGGACCCGTGAGCACAGTGGATACTGCACCGGTCGGTAAGTCGACCGGCCGTATAGCGGCCGCGGTGATTCTCGCGATCATCGCCATCCTGTTCATCATTGCCGGGCTCATCTTCATCATCGAGCCCTCGCATTCGCTGCCCAGTTTCATGGGCGGCACCGCTCACTCCACCGGCCACCACCCGCTCCGGGCGGCAGGCTGCCTGATCGTCGGCGTGGTCTTCGCTGTCGGCGCCTGGTTCGCCAAGTCCTACCAGCCGAAGCCGCAGGCTTCCGCTGACGCTACTGCGGAGAACTCGCCCGCGAGCCGCTCCTGAATCCCGTAGGTACGCCGCTGCCCCAGTGACCCCCGCAGGGTCCTGGGGCAGCGGCGTTTCCTGGTCCCGCCGCTTCCGCGCGCCGCCCGTCCCAGACTCCCGCGCCTAGCTATGATCACGCTATGACGTTTGGTGATCGCATTCTGCTATATGTGCACGTCGCACTGGTCATCTTCACGGTTGGTCCGGTGACGGCCGCGATCATGGTCGTGCCGCGGCACATCAAAGCGAACGAGCAGCAGGCCATCCGGGGCCAGCTCCGCATCACCCGGATCTACGGCGCGGGGACACTGCTCGCCGCGATCATGGGCACGGTGCTCGCCGGGGTGCGTCACGAGATGAGCAAGCCCTGGGTCATCATCTCGATGACCCTCTACGTCGTCGCCCTCGTGCTGATACTGCTCATCATGCGCGAGCAGCACCGCGCCCTCGCCGGCCTGGACCCGGAGGTCCGCAAGCCCGTCACCAGGGCCACCACCGCCCGCGCCCGCATCGCCACCATGTCCGGCGTCACCGGCATCATCTGGCTAGTAATCCTAATCTTCATGATCTGGCGCTAACGCCTCTGCTGACCCAGTGACACCATCCGGCACCGTCGGCCCCGTGGCCCCAGCCCCGTCCGCAGGCCCCGCAGCCGATTCGCAAATCGGATATAAGCCGCATATCTTCCCCCAGCTAGGGCTGGCGCTGCTCGGGAAGGGCCAACGGTGGGCCATCGATGGCGGCATAGGCCCAGCGGTGGGCCATCGATGGCCCCCTGGGCCCGCCATGGGCCCAGGGGTGGGCCATCGGGGGCGGGGGTAGCAGTAGTGGTTAGGTGGGCGGGGTGTAGCTGGCGGGGAAGCCTTGGCGCCAGGTTGGGTAGCTCGGGGTCCAGCCGAGTTCTCGTTTGGCTTTGGTATTTGAGGCACCGCGGCCTTGAACGGAGATCATCACCATCCCCTTGCCGGCCACCAGCGTGGCGAGCCAGGTCGGGATCCGTCGCGGGGGTCGCGCGCCGACCGCTTGGGCGAGCACCGGCAGCCACTCGCTTTGCGGGGCGGGCTCGTCGTCAACGATGTTGTAGATCGCCGGGCCGTCATGCTCGAGCGCGAGCACGGTCGCCGCCGCCGCGTCGTCGAGATGAATGAACGACGTGATCCCGGCCCCCTCCCCGATCAGCGGGAACATCCGCTTGCGCACCATGCCGACCATCGGGTCGTCGGCCGCGCCGTAAAAACCGCCGTACCGCAACGCGATGCCACCGGCTGCGGTGACTGTCTCGTCGAGGTATTTCATGGCGGCGTTCGACTGCCGTGCCATGGCCGGCGGGTCCGGGTCGAGCGGGTCGTCCTCCGTCTTGACCAGGCCGCCCACCCGGGCATAGCGATAGCTGGCGAAGCTCTGCGCGACGAAACGGCGGACGCCGGCCTCGCGGGCCGCGGCCAGCAGGTTGTCGGTGCCCTCGGTCCTCAGCCGGTTGGTAGGGCCAAATGTCTTGTCGAGGTTTCTGCCGAACCGCAGGCCCGCCAGCGCGGTCGCCTGGTAGATGATCGCGTGCGGGCTGGTGGCGGAGACCACCTTCCTGGCGGCTTCGGCATCCAGCACATCAAGCACGACCGGGTCGGCACCCATCGCACGCAACTGGCCTGCCTTGGCCGCCGAGCGAGAGGTGCCGGTCACCTCGTGGCCCCGCGCGACCAGTTGCGGGACGAGCCTGGTACCGATGGCACCAGTGGCTCCGACGACGAGAACTCGCATGATCTGCTCCTGAAGTTGTCACGTTGACCGCGCTTCGCGAGTCAGCGATATGACACGCCAAGGTGCGAGGATGTGACCGATGGACGAAAGACAGTGGATGGCCGAGCGGTTCGAGGAGCACCGGGCCCGGCTGCGCTCGGTGGCATACCGGATGCTCGGCTCGCTATCCGACGCCGACGACGCCGTTCAGGAAACCTGGCTGCGGCTCAGCGGTACCGCCGCCGGGGATGTGGACAACCTGGGCGGCTGGCTGACCACGGTTACGGCGCGGGTGTGCCTGAACATGCTTCGCTCCCGCAAGCGGCGGCGCGAGGTCGAATTGCCCGATCCTGTCGTGGGTCCGGACGACGGACCATCACCGGAAGACGCGACGGTGCTGGCTGACTCGATCGGGCTGGCGCTGCTCGTCGTGCTAGACACGCTGAGCCCGGCCGAGCGAGTCGCCTTCGTTTTGCACGACATGTTCGATTTGCCATTTGACGAGATCGCGCCGCTGGTGGGACGGACCCCCACCGCGGCACGTCAGCTTGCGAGCCGGGCACGCCGCCGGGTCCGCGGTGCGGACCCGCCGCCGGACACCGACCTTTCCCGGCAGCGCGCGGTGGTCAACGCGTTCCTCGCCGCCGCTCGCGACGGGGACTTTGGCGCGCTGACCAGCGTCCTCGACCCGGACGTGGTGCTGCGGATCGACGGCGGAACCGCGTATCCTCGCGGGTCCATGGTCGTGCACGGCGCGGACGCCGTAGTCAGGCAGGCCTTGTCCGGGCTGCAAACTACCCTACGGGTGGCGGAGCTGCGTCCCGCCCAGGTCAACGGAGCGGCTGGCATCGTCATCCTGCTGCGCGGACGGCCAGCCACCATCATCGGGTTCAGCTTCCGTGCCGGCAAGATCGCCGGGCTGAACGCCATCGCCGACCCGGACCGAGTCGCGGCTCTCGCGAGCCGGTTCGACGGCTAGCGGATGCCCACGAGCTTCGCGAGGAACCGGTCGAGTTGCTCCGCCGCCGGCGGCCACGGCAACCCGGGCTCGTTGATGCGCAACGAAATCATCCCGACCGTCGCGGCCCGCAGATCGAGCGCGACGGCGCGGGCGTCACCCGCCGGTGCGGCACCGCTATCCATGCACCGCCGCACCGCTTCCGTCATCCGGTCGAGCACTTCTCCCTTGAACGGCATGCCGGGGCGCTGGCTGACCTTGCTCTCGTGCATCACCTTGAAGATCCCGGGATGTTCTTGTGCCCATGCCAGCTGGGCCAGGATCCTCATCCGCAGCTGACGGGCGGGGTCGGGCTCCGCTGCCACCGCATCGTCCGCGGCATGACTGGCCTGCTCGTGGCAGCGCCACATGGCAGCGAGCACCAGAGCGTCGCGGTCGGGAAAATATAGGTATACCGACGTAGGCGAGATCGACAGTGCGCGCGCGACGGCACGCAGCGACAGCGCCTCATCATCGCCGAGTTCGTCGAGCATCGCCGCCGCGGTGGCGACGATCTCATCCCGCAGCAGTTCACCCTGACCTCGCGCGTTAGGCCTGCGCGGACCGACGGCCGGACTGTCGTTCATCGTTGGCGAGCATAGCTTGCGCTACGCGTTTTCATGCGAGTACAGGTGGCGGACCGACAGCGAAGGACAGGTCATGACGCTTAGCTACGAGGCGGCCCGGCAAGCCGTCGCGGGCACGCAGGAACGCTCAACGCGCGGGTCACCGTCGCGCTCGTCGACGAGGGCGGGTTCCTGCGCGCACTGGGCCGGATGGACGGCGCGCCGCCGCTATCCATCCAGGTCGCGGAGACCAAGGCGGCGAGCGTTGCCTTGGTCTCCGCGACGGATCCGAACTACGGCTAGCGGGCCAGCGCCTGGCGGAGGTCGTCCAGCAGGTCATCGGGATCTTCGATGCCGACCGACAGCCGCACCAGGTCATCGGGGACCTCGAGGGCTGAGCCGATGACGGACTGGTGGGTCATCCTGGCCGGCAACTCGATGAGGGACTCGACGCCGCCGAGGGACTCGCCAAGCGTGAAGATCTTGGTCTGCGCGCAGACCTCGGCGGCGGCGCGCGCCCCAGCCGCTACCTGGAAGGACACCATGCCGCCGAACGCCCGCATCTGGGACGCCGCGATCTTGTGGCCCGGGTGCTCAGGAAGCCCGGGATAGTAGACCCGCGACACGCCGGGATGCCCACAGAGCATGTCGGCGATCCGCACCGCGTTCGCGCAGTGCCGCTCCATCCGGACCGCGAGCGTCTTGACCCCGCGCAAGGTCAGCCAGGCATCGAACGGGCCGGCCACGGCTCCGGTCGAATTCTGCGTGAAGGCGAGCCGTTCGGCCAGCTCGGCGTCGCGTACCACGATGGCGCCGCCCACCACGTCAGAGTGCCCGCCGAGGTACTTGGTAGCGGAGTGCACGACCGCGTCGGCACCAAGGACCAGTGGCCGCTGCAGGTACGGTGACGCGAACGTGTTGTCGATGACCAGCAGCGCGCCCGCTTCGTGAGCCGCCTCGGCGAGCGCGGGGATGTCGGCCACGTTCAGCAGCGGGTTCGTGGGAGTCTCGGCCCAGACGATGCGAGTGCGGCGTTCTGCCAAAATGGAGCGTACGGTGTCGACGTCGGAAAGCGGCGCGTGGGTGAACGTAATGCCCCACTCGGTCAGTACCCGTGCGAACAGGCGGTAGGTACCGCCATACGCGTCGTCCGGGATGATCACGTGATCGCCCGGCCGCAGGATAGTCCGCAGCAGGCAGTCCTCGGCGGCCATGCCGGAAGCGAAGGAAAGCGCGCGCTCGCCTCCCTCCAGCGCCGCCAGGCATTCCTCAAGCGAGGTGCGGGTGGGGTTGGCGCTGCGCGAGTACTCGTACCCGCCGCGCAGGCCGCCCACGCCGTCCTGCTTGAAGGTGGACACCTGGTAGATCGGCGGGACCACCGCGCCGGTCACTGGGTCCGGTTCCTGGCCAGCGTGAATGGCCAGCGTCTCGAAGCCGCTTGTCATGATCGCTAGGCTATCGATCCGCGGCCCCAGCAATGAACGCTAGGAGATCTTGGCGGGTGATCATGCCGACCGGCTTGCCGTCGACGTGCACCAGTGCGGCGCCCGCCTTCTCGAGTTCGGCGGCGGCGTGGCTGAGCGGCTCCCCCGACCCGATGACCGGAAGCGGCGGCGACATATGGCCCTGCACCTCGTCATGCGGAGCGGCACGTCCCGTCACCAGCGCGTCCAGCAAATCCCGCTCGACGACCGAGCCGGTGACCTCGGCCGCCATCAACGGCGGTTCCTCCTTCACGACCGGTAGCTGGGAGACGTCGTACTCGCGGAGCAGGGCGATCGCGGCGGCGACAGTTTCGTCGGGATGCACGTGGACCAGGCTGGGCATTCCGTCCGACTTGGCCGCCAGTACCTCCCTGACCAGCGGCTCGCCGGTCTGGGCGGACAGGAAGCCGTAGTCGGTCATCCACTCGTCGTTGAAGATCTTGGACAGGTAGCCGCGGCCGCCGTCGGGCAGCAGGACCACGACGACGTCGGTCTCGCTCGCCTCCAGCCGGGTCGCGGCGGCGACCGCCATGCCCGCGGATCCGCCGACGAGCATCGCCTCCTCACGAGCCAGCCGGCGGGTCATGATGAATGAGTCCGCGTCGCTGATCGCGATGATCTCGTCCGGGATCTTGGGGTCGTAGGTCACCGGCCAGATGTCCTCGCCGACGCCCTCGACCAGGTACGGGCGGCCGGTCCCGCCGGAGTAGACGGAGCCTTCTGGGTCAGCGCCGATCACTTTGACCCGGCCGCCAGAAACCTCCTTGAGGTACCGGCCGACCCCGGTGATCGTGCCACCGGTCCCGATGCCAGCGACGAAGTGCGTGATGGTGCCCTCGGTCTGTTCCCAGATCTCGGGACCGGTGGAATGGTAGTGCGAGTCCGGATTGTCGGGGTTCGCGTATTGGTCCGGCTGCCAGGCGCCCGGGGTATCGGCGGCCAGCCGCCGGGCGACGCTGTAGTAGGAGTCTGGGTGCTCGGGCGCGACCGCACTCGGGCAGACCACGACCTCGGCCCCGTAGGCGCGCAGCACGCTGATCTTGTCCTGCGCCACCTTGTCCGGGCAGACGAAAACGCAGTTGTAGCCGCGGCCGCTGGCCACGATGGCCAAGCCCACGCCGGTATTTCCTGAGGTCGGCTCGATAATCGTGCCACCGGGCTTGAGCTTGCCGCTTTGTTCGGCGGCGGTGATCATGCGGAGCGCGATGCGATCCTTGACCGATCCGCCTGGGTTCATGTACTCAACCTTCGCGAGCACAGTTGCGGACATGTTTTTGGTCACGGAACGTAGCCGGATCAGCGGAGTGTTACCGACTACTTCGGTGAGCGAGTCATAGACCTGCATGTAGCTGCTTTACCCCTTCTAGCCAGCATCGACGTTATCCGGTGCCGGCGTACCCTGGTGACATGCCTGAAGCCGTCATCGTCGCCGCCGCCCGGTCACCCATCGGGCGAGCAGGCAAGGGTTCCCTAACCGAAATCCGGCCGGATGACCTGGCCGCCCAGATCATAACGGCCGCGCTGGAGCAGGTTCCGGCGCTTGACCCATCGTCGGTGGACGACCTGATGCTCGGCTGCGGGTTGCCCGGCGGCGAGCAAGGGTTCAACATGGCCCGCGTGGTAGCGGTGCTGCTGGGCCTAGATTCCGTTCCCGGTACGACCGTGAACCGCTACTGCTCCTCGTCGCTGCAGACCACCCGGATGGCGTTCCACGCGATTAAGGCCGGCGAAGGAGACGTGTTCATCTCGGCCGGGGTGGAATGCGTGTCGCGGTTCGCGAAGGGCAGCAGCGACAGCTGGCCCGATACGAAAAATCCGCTGTTCGATGAGTCCGAGGCGCGGAGCGCTTCGGTGGCCGCGTCGGAACCGCCGTACTCCTGGTCGGACCCTCGGCCGGCTTCCTCGGTACCCGACGTGTACATCGCGATGGGCCAGACGGCGGAGAACGTGGCGGCGCTGCGCGGAGTGACCCGGGCCGAGCAGGACGAGTTCGGCGTCCGGTCGCAGAACCTCGCCGAGGAGGCACTCGACAACGGCTTCTGGAAGTCCGACATCACCCCGGTCACGCTTCCGTCCGGTGCCGTCGTATCGGCCGACGACGGGCCGCGGCGCGGGACGACGCTTGAGAAGGTGTCGACGCTGAAGCCCGTGTTCCGCTCCGGAGGGACGGTGACGGCCGGGAACTGCTGCCCGCTGAACGACGGGGCGGCCGCGGTCATCGTGATGAGCGACCGCAAGGCCGCGTCGCTGGGGCTCACCCCGCTGGCGCGGATCGTGTCCACCGGGGTCAGCGCGCTGTCGCCGGAGATCATGGGTCTCGGGCCCGTTTCCGCCTCCCAGCAGGCGCTGGCTCGGGCCGGGATGTCGATCTCCGATGTGGACCTGGTCGAGATCAACGAGGCCTTCGCGGCGCAGGTGATCCCGTCCTATCGCGACCTGGGGATCCCGCTTGACCGGCTGAACGTCAACGGCGGTGCGATCGCCGTCGGGCACCCGTTCGGCATGACCGGGGCACGGATCACCACGACCCTGCTGAACAGCCTGCGTTTCCACGACAAGACCATCGGCCTCGAGACGATGTGCGTCGGCGGCGGCCAGGGCATGGCCATGGTCGTCGAGCGGCTCGGCTGAGGTCTGGTTCTCGGTCCGATCCGTTCTCGGTCCGTTCTCGTCCCGACGATGGGCCATCGCTGGCGTTCTCGCGCCTGCGATGGGCCATCGTTGGGTCGGTGGTCTGCTCACACGGGCAACACCACTACCTGGGGGAACGCCTGTCCCGGCCGGCCGGCGCCGTACCCAGCACGACGCTCACTGACCAGTGGCCACAACCAGCGGCAATCAACAAGATCGCAAACGTGACATTACAGGATGGTTGCGATTAGGGTCTTGCCAGCAGCGACCAGGTAGGGCACGCTCAACACAAGAGCGAAGCAACCCTGGAGGTGCTCATGGCCCTGACCCACTCTCCGGAT
>JBEKHI010000194.1:0-15015 GCA_050012355.1 Streptosporangiaceae bacterium
CTTCTAGGGGCACCGCTGTGACATCGACGCCCTTGGTGGGACACGCTTCGCGGGACGTTAAGCCGCATATCGGGCATGCCGACCGGGGCCGGAAGCTTCTACAACGCTGTCGATGGCCCATCGGTGGGGCTATACCGCCATCGATGGGACATCGATGGCGGCGCGAGAGGGCACCGGGCCGCGGGTCCGTCAGTCGGTGCCGGAGTCTAGGGCGGCGTGGTCTAGGAGTTCCTCGTCGGTCGGGACGCCTAGGTCGGGCTCGCCGCGGTCGGCGATCGCTTCGGCGCCGCCGGAGGACAGCGCGCCGACGAGGCCGGCGCCGGGGGCGAGGCCCGCGCCGGGGGCGGTTTGCGGGCTGCCGACCATGCCGAGGCCCGCGTACTGCTCGAGCTTGGACCGGGAGTCGGCGATGTCCAGGTTGCGCATCGTCAGCTGACCGATCCGGTCCACCGGGCCGAAAGCCGCGTCCTCGACCCGCTCCATCGACAGCTTGTCCGGGTGGTAGCTGAGCGCGGGCCCGGAAGTCGACAGGATCGAGTAGTCCTCACCACGGCGCAGCCGGAGGGTCACCGAGCCGGTGATCGCCATCCCTACCCAGCGCTGCAGCGACTCGCGCAGCATCAGCGCCTGCGGGTCCAGCCAGCGGCCCTCGTACAGGAACCGGCCGAGCCGCCGGCCATCGTTGTGGTAGGTCGAGATGGTGTCCTCGTTGTGGATGGCGTTGACCAGCCGCTCGTAGGCGGCGTACAACAGCGCCATGCCGGGGGCCTCGTAGATGCCGCGGCTCTTGGCCTCGATGATCCGGTTCTCGATCTGGTCCGACATGCCGAGGCCGTGCCGGCCGCCGATCGCGTTGGCCTCGTAGACCAAGTCGACGGCGGAGGCGAACTCCTTGCCGTTGATGGTCACCGGCCGCCCCCGCGAGAACCCGATGGTGACGTCCTCGGCGACGATCTCGACGGCCGGATCCCAGAACCGCACGCCCATGATCGGCTCGACGATCTCGACGTTCTCGTCCAGATGCTCAAGCGACTTGGCCTCGTGGGTCGCGCCCCAGATGTTCGCGTCGGTGGAGTAGGCCTTCTCGGTGCTGGACCGGTACGGCAGGCCGCGGGCCACCAGCCACTCGGACATCTCACGCCGACCGCCGAGCTCGCTGACGAAAGCCGCGTCCAGCCAGGGCTTGTAGATTCGGAGCGACGGGTTCGCGAGCAGGCCGTACCGGTAGAACCGCTCGATGTCATTGCCCTTGAAGGTAGAGCCGTCGCCCCAGATCTGCACGTTGTCGGAGAGCATCGCGCGCACCAGCAGGGTGCCGGTCACGGCCCGGCCGAGCGGTGTCGTGTTGAAGTAGGCACGGCCGCCGGACCGGACGTGGAACGCCCCGCAGGACAGGGCGGCCAGGCCTTCCTCGACTAGCGCCTCACGGCAGTCGACCAGGCGGCCGAGCTCCGCACCGTAGTCCCCGGCCCGCCCGGGCACCGAGGCGATATCGGGCTCGTCGTACTGGCCGAGGTCCGCGGTGTAGGTGCACGGGATCGCGCCCTTCTGGCGCATCCACGCGACCGCCACCGAGGTGTCGAGGCCACCGGAGAAGGCAATCCCGACGCGTTCACCGACTGGGAGAGAGCTAAGCACCTTGGACACGACAACAAGTATATGCACACCACTGCATAATCATGCAAGTCCCGGTTGTGCTTACCCGATCACGACGAGGCCTCCACGCTCGCCGGTTCCGGCGTGGCTTCAGTGTCGCGCAGCGAATTGGAAACTGCCGGGCGGAGGCCGCGCATCACTAGCCGCCGGCCCGGCGTCTCGACGTAGCGGTACAGCACCCAGGCCAGGAAGAGCGAGCAGCTGAACGCGGCGGCGGTCGCACCGAGCCCAGGCAGCAGCGGGAGTTGCGGGTGCGGGGCGAAGAGCTGCTCGCCGGTCCGGATGACCAGCAAGTGGATCATGTAGAAGGCGAATGAGATCTCGCCGAGCCGCACCAGCCACTTATGCCGCCACGGCGATGGCGTGCCATCGAGATCGGCCTGGGCGGACGCCGCGATCAGCAGCCCGTAGCCGATGATGGTCGCGGTCGCCGTGCTCGCGCCGCCGACCCTCGGTGCCAGCAGGTATCCGATGGCCGCGATCAGCAAGGAGATCGCGACCCCGGGTCCGTGCCAGCGGCCCAGCAGCACCAGCCGGGCGAGCAGCATGCCGACCAGGAACTCGGGCAGCCGGGCGAGCGGGTCGTAGTACATGCTCCAGAACAGGCCAACGTGCGAGTTGATCGTGGGCAGGACCATCGCGAGCACGGTGGCGAGCCCGGCGAGCACCGCCGTCAGCCAGACCGGGCAGCGTCGCACGGCCAACGCCAGCAGCGGGAACAGCGCGTAGAAGAAGGCCTCGCAGGCGAGCGACCAGCTCACCGGATTCAGCTTGGATGGCCCAGACGGCGTCCAGGACTGGACCAGGAACAGGTTGGCGACCCCTTCCCAGGCGGACAGCCGCAGCATCGAGGGGTCAATGGTGAAAGCCATTACCAGGGCCATAACGATGGTCGCGACATGTACCGGGTATATGCGCGCCACCCGGCGGCGCCAGAAGCCGCGAGCGCGGTCTACCGGCCGCGCCGACCAGGTCAGGATAAAGCCGGAGAGGATGAAGAAGAACGAGACCCCGGTCTTGCCCGCCACGAAGAGCTGGGTGACGACGTTCCCGGCGCTACCCCCGAAGTACTCGGCCACATGGACATGGAGCCCGAAGACCAGCAACGCTGCGATCCAGCGCAAGCCAGTGAGTGACGGAAGCTGAGCGGGAGCCTGGGTTACACGCGGAGAAGTCATCGCAACCCACCGCATCAAGCCCTGACGGCCACCGCAGCCGTCTCACCTTAGTCCATCGGTTTTCTCAGCAATCGGTAAGAGTTTCTTCGGCCGGAGCTTGAGTGCGACCGCGATGGCGGCCGCTACGACGACAATGGTCGTCTCCGTCGATGCGGCCACCCCGCCCAGTCCCCCGGTCACTGCGCGTAACAGTGGTGCGATTCTTACCCGTCCGTGTTCGGCGGAAACTCCAGCACGTCGAGCTCGGTAGCGAGCGCGGGAGCTACCCGGCCGTCGAGCCACTGGCGGGTATCGTCGCCGTATCCCCTGGGCACCGCCTCGACCAGCATGATCAGGTACAGGTAGCTCTTGTACAGGGCCAGCCTGATCCGGCTGCTGGCATCGAGCCGGGCGGGGCCGCCCGCCTCACCATAGGCAGTAAGGAAAGCCTGGTCGGACCGGATGTCCGCCACCAGTGCCAGCGAGACGAAGTCGGCGAGCGGATCTCCCCAGAACGCACGTTCGGCATCGATAATGCCGCCGATGCGCGGGGTCTCGCCATCAAAATCAATGAGGATGTTGCCGTCCCACAGGTCGTAGTGGACGAGCACCGGCGTGGTCACCTCATCCAGCACGCTCGCGTGCGCCGCGGCAAGCTCGCGGATGGCAGCAGGAGTGCGTGGCAGGACGACCTCGAACTGCTCGGCCTCGGTGAGGATGACGTCCAGCATGTCGCCAAACGCGGTCCGCCAGCTCGCTGTCAGCGGGTTCGTCGGATACCCGAAACCGGTGCCGGTCATGGTGTGCAGCCTGGCGACAATCCGCCCGAGTTCGCCGCGCAGCCGCTGCCGCTGGTCGTCGTCGATCCGGTCCGCCACCGCTGGCCATGGACGCCCGGGGAGCTCGGTCATCAGGAGGAAATCGCTAGCGCCGTTATGGTCATCAAATCCTTTGTGGACTACGGCGGGAAGCTGGCGGTCCGGGCCCGCCAGCTCGTAGAACAGCGCCTCGGTGCGCAGGATCCCGTGCTCGTACGTGAGCATGGGAACATCAGGCGCCGCCTTGAGGATCAGCCGCTGTCCGTCCGCCAGGGTCACCCGGGAGACGGCGTTGAACGTGCCGCCGTCCAGCGGGGTCACGTCGGTCACCTGATCCCACGGGATGCCAGCTTCGGCGAGCATGTCCTTTTCCATGGTGACCATTGTGCGTGCTGGAGCGCCTGCTCAGCTGCTTGCTGCGCCGAGCGGATCGCGCTGCGCGGCGGTGGCATCGTCGCGGTCGGTGGAGACGGTGAGATCGCGGTTGGCGGCGTCAGCTTCGGCGCGGGCCTGGGCGGCTGCCATCGCGTAGGCGTAGGCCTCGCTGCCCAGGATCAGCCGCAGCGGCGGCTCGGGCATCGCCGCGACCGTGAGGACGACCTGGGCCACCTTGGCCGGATCGCCGAGCGAGCCGGCACTGCCGAGATCCTGGTGCACCGCGGCCATCGCGCCGACGGTCGGCTGGTAGGGCTCGCTGATCGGCGGAATCTGCATGGACGCCCCGGCCCAGTCGGTCTGCATCCCGCCCGGTTCCAGGACCGTGACCTTGATCCCGAGCGGGCCCACCTCGCGCGCCAGGACTTCGGAGAAGCCGCCGACCGCCCACTTCGACGCCTGGTAGGCCGACAGGCCCGGCGTGGCCAGCCGCCCGCCGATGGAAGAAACCTGGATGATGTGGCCACTGCCCTGCTCGCGCAGCACCGGCAGCGCCGCCTTGGTGACGTTCACGACGCCGAACAGGTTGGCGTCGACCTGCGCCCGGAAGTCCGCCAGCGTCACGTCCTCCACCGCCGCGACGTTGGCGTATCCGGCGTTGTTGACCACCACGTCGAGACGACCGAACGCCTCGATCCCGGCGGCCACCGCCGCCGCGGCGGCATCGGGGTCGGTGACGTCCAGCGCCACCGGCAGGATCCGGCTGCCGTAGCGGTCGGCGAGGTCGGCCAGGCTGCTGGGCTGGCGGGCGGTCGCGACCAGCTGGTGGCCAGCGGCCAGTACGGCCTCGGCGATCTGGCGGCCTAGACCCCGGCTGCTTCCGGTGAGAAAGAAGACCTGCGGCATGAGCTCTGCCCCTTCATAAGACTCGGAACTTAACGAAACGACGGTTTGATAATAACACAACTGCGTTGCGGTATGTAAACTGGACCCGTCATGACAGCGGAGAGCTTCCAGCGGGCCCGGCGTCCCGAGCAGAAACAGCAGCGCCAGGACGACATCCTCGATGCCGCCCGCGAACTGGCGCTGCGCGACGGCGTCCGCAACGTCAGCCTGGCCGACATCGCCGCCCGGGTCGGCATCCACAAGTCGGCGCTGCTGCGCTACTTCGAGACCCGCGAGCAGATCTTCCTGGAGCTGACCGCCGAGGCCTGGCATGGCTGGGTGGCGGCGCTGCACGCCGGGCTCGATGCCGCCGAGCCCGGTTCGGCCGGGCTGGTGGCCGACGTCTTCGCTCGCGGCTTCGGCGACCGGCCGCTGCTGTGCGACCTGCTCGCGCACACGCCGCTCAACCTGGAACGCAACGTCTCTCCCGAGGCCGTGCGCCGCTACAAGCTGACCTCACTCGCCGCGGTCCGCGACGCGGCTGAACTCGTGCACCAGGTGCTGCCCGACCTGACACTGGCGGAGTGCACGGAGTTCGTCTCCGCGCTGGCCTCCCTGGCTGGGTCGCTGTGGCAGATCGCGAACCCGCCGGCCGCCCTCGCGGAGCTTTACGCCTCCGACCCGGCGCTCGCCCTCGCCTGCGTTGACCTGACGCCGCGGCTGCGCCGGACCGCCGAGATCCTGCTGGCCGGGCTGATCCCGAGCCGCTAGTGCTGGTGGGACTGCGCCAGCGGCTGGCCAGCGAGCCGAGCGGTGACGCCGGCCTTGAAGATGTCCTCGTGCGGGCAGCGCAGCCCGTGGCTGATGGCCTCGGTGGTCTGTGTCCTCGGCGGAGCAACCTGATTCGCGAAGCTGTCGTCTTAGCGGTGACCGAGGAGATTGGGAGGTTGCATGGATAAACGGCAGACGCGAGCCTTCGAGGAATTCGCCGCCGAGTCCGGAGCCGAGTTGCTGCGGATCGCTACGTTGCTCACGCCCGATCCGCATACCGCCGAAGACGTCTACCAGGAAACGCTGCAACGGCTCGCGGCGCGCTGGTCCCGGGTGGATAACCCCAAGGCGTTCTGCCGTCGGGTCATGCACAACATCGTCGTCGACCAAGCGCGGGCACGAGCCCGGCGGCCACACGAGCTACGCCTTTTCGATACTGGGGAGAAAAGCGACCCGCGGTCGGCGGATCCGCATCACTCCGTCGAGTTGTGGCCATCGCTGCGCGCGGCCCTGGACAGCCTCGCTGTCCAGCAGCGCACGGTCCTGGTGCTCCGCTACTTCGACGATCGCAGTGAAGCCGAGGTGGCCGGGCTGCTCGGCATTTCGGTCGGGACGGTCAAGAGCACGGCCTCGCGCGCCATCGCGCACCTGCGTGAATTTCCCGGCCTGGCCGACATCTTCACCACCACCGACAGCCTGTTGTGAAAGGACTGACAATGCCCGTTACCGATGAAGACATCGTCCGTGATCTGCTGCACCGCTACACCGACAACGTCCATCCGCCCGCGTCCATCGCAACCGACGTGGCGGCCCGCCAGCACCGCCGGGACCGGCACCGCCGGGTCGCGTCCCTCACGGCTACGGCCGCGGCGCTGGGCACCGTGGCCGGCGTGATCGCCGTCGCCGGCGGGCACTCGTCGCCCGCGGTCAGCGGGACGGGGGCCGCGGTCGCCGGGAAGCAGCCCGCGAAGCAGCCCGCGATCAAGCTGACGGCCGATCAGCGCGTGCTCTACCACCTCAGTTCGGTCGCGGCCGGGCAGTCGGACGGCGGCGGCCGTTACGCGGTGATGAGCACCGCGGGGGACGACGTGAAGGACACCTCCGTCATCGACAGCCTCACCGGGAACATGTGGTCCTACCAGGAGGGCACCGACGGCTCGCCATCCGGTAAGGGGTACACCGCGCACTACTCGCCGACCGCGGCTCAGTTCGCCGCGCTGCCGACCGGTCTGTCCGCCTTGCGCGCCGCGCTCATCACCCAGTGGAACAACCAGAACAAGCCGGTCGAAAGTCCGCTCTCGAGGGCGCTCAAGGCCGCGGGCCATCCCATTCCGCTCGCGGCGCCGGTGAGCGACAACGACAAGGTGTTTCAGCAGGCGAGCGACATGCTCTGGAACCCGCTGGTCGACCCGGCCCTGCGCTCGGCGCTGTACAAGGTGCTCGCGGCAGTGCCCGGGGTGACGGTCAATCCCTCGGCGCGCGACAGCACCGGTCAGCCAGCAGTGGAGATCAGCCGGGTGGACACCAGTGGTCTCCCAGACGGCAAGTCGGACGGGGAGACCTACGCGACGTACGAGAGTCCCGCCACCGCTGCCACCCTCGAATCGACGATCACCTACCCGCCAGGCTCCGACATCGTCACTCCGCAAGACCCGAACGGCGACAGCACAGTGGTCGACTCGACCGTGTACCTAGAGGTCACCTGGTCAAGCACCATCCCCGTCAACCCCTACGGCGGCTGACCGGTACCGTAGCTTTCCTGGTTGGTGCACCAACCAGGAAAGGCCGGCAACCCGGTCCCGCTCCGCAGGCGGTTCAGTGCATCGGGTGACAAAACGGGACGATCAATGGCATTATCAGAACCCAAAGCCGGGGAAGGCGCGAAGAAACGCACCGAGGGGAATAACGGGTTCATGACCATCCAGCCATCCCCAGGCGATCAGCTGCCGGAATCGCGGGACATGCTGTTCACACCCGGTCCGCGGCTTGGCTGGACCTACACCGACCCCCGGTCGCGGATCGCCCGTTACTCCGAGCCGCCGCCGGACCTTGAGGCGATGCGGGAGCAGGCCGCCGAACGAGTCGGCGCCGCGCAACGGTCGTGGGACCGGGCGCGAAAATGGGGGCTGCGCCCCTCAATCGTCGTGCTGGTCGTGCTGGTGGCGCTCGGCGGATGCGCGCACGTGCTGAACTCCAACGCGCCGTTCGGCACCACGGTCCTGAGCGCCATCATCCTCGCGCTGCCCGGCACTGGCTGGGCGTTGTGGCGGCTCGCACAGCTCAACCTGGCCAAGGACGTCGACCCGCAGCGCCAGTACGAGGCGGCGTATGAGGGCTGGCGGCAACGGCTCGCCGCCCACGAGCACGCCGGTCTCGCCGAGCTCGCCGGGGTGCCCGACTGGGACAGCGCGGTCGCGCCGGTAGAGCGCACCGACGTCTTCGGCGGGACACTGACCGGATGGCAGTGCCTGCTCACCGTGCACGGCGCGTCCGTCCTCGCCGAACGACCGCTGCTGGTCGCCGACCTCACCGGCCAGGACGCCGTCAGCGACCTCGCCGCACTAACTCGCCATTCAGGTATCCAGAACGCCGAGTTCGTTCTCCCCCGGGACCTGAATAGTTCTGGCCTGCTCACCCGGCTGAACCCCCAGCAACTCGCTCGCGCCCTCGCCGAGGCCATCCACGCTGGCACTCCCGGTACCGCTCGCAGCGACCGCGCGGTCGACGTGCGGATCCTGGAGCAGCTGTGCGCCGCGCTCAGCGGCGGCGGCATAACACTCGCCCGGCTCGCCGCGGCCGCCGAAGCCGCGCTCGGCCGCCCGCCCGCTCCCAGGCTGCTGACGTCCGACGAGACCGACTTCATTTCTGGGTCCTTGTTCGGCGCCGACTACAAGCCGCAGATCGCCGCCAACCTGGTCAGGCTGGACGCCTTCCTGTCCGATCTCGCCAGGGACGACACCGGCCGGTTCCCCTCGACGCCGGCGCCCGCGTACTGCACGTTCCTGGTAGCCGAGCCGGCCGCGCGTTCTGCTCATGGCGAGATGCTCGCCGCGCTGGTCGTCCAGTGGTTGACCGTCCAAGTGACCGAGAGCGCCGCGAATGCGCCCGCGGTGATCGTTGCCGGGGCCGATGAGATCACCGGCCACCACCTGGAACGCCTCGCCGACGCGTGCGGCTCGGCTGGCGTGCCACTGACCCTGTTGTTCCGCCACCTGCGCAATGACGCGGCCGCGCTGGTCGGCGGCGGCGCCACCGCCTTCATGCGGCTCGGCAACCATCGCGAAGCCGAGCAAGCCGCCTCGTTCCTCGGCCGGCAGCACAAGTTCGTGCTCTCCTCGCTCACCGCCACCCACGGTGGCCAGGAGACCACTACCCACGGTCAGACCGAGACCTGGAGCCACAACGAATCTCGTGGCGTGTCCGGCGGCAAAAAGCGGGGCCAGGACTTCTCGAAGAATTACTCCTGGGCCACCCAGCTCAGCCAGTCCGAGGGAACGAACTGGAGCGACGCCTCAACCCGGCAGCGGGTCTACGAGTACGCGGTCGAGCCCAGTGTCCTGCAGCGCCTGCCCGACACCGCGCTGCTGCTCGTCGGCCAGCACGGTGACGTGCAGCCGGTCGAATGCCACCCGGCGATCACCAGGCTGCCGCAGGCGCAGCCGGTGCGGCCGCCGCAGACCATGGAACCCCCGGAAGCCGAACTCGACCAAGGTGGCCAGTACCAGCCGGACTGGATGGCGGAATCACCGGAATCGCCGGAGGGAGCCCGGCCGACCTGGCCGCCGGAGCAGCCGCCCGACCCGCGAATGTGGCGGTAAGCGCCGCTCGCCGCCGCGCCGCCAGGTAGCTTCCGTAATTTCGCTGACCATAACGACGCGACCGATTCCGCCGCCTACCCGCCATCCTCTAGGTGAGATCGTCGTGCAGTGCTCGCAGCTCGCCGAAATAGTGACCCGGCGACGCGGCGAAGAAGGCACGACCGTCTTCGAGCGGCGTGAACCATAGTGACCGACGCGAGGGCCGCGGCTCCAGTTCCGTCACCGTGCCTTCTTCGTCCACCGCGCGGAACGCGCCTACCACCAGCCGCCCGTCCGAGAGCAAGTAAACGGGATGGGAGAACTCTCGCTTGACCCGGTAGCCGCCTTGGAGAGTTTCCAAGGCCGAACGGTAGTAGCAGCCGATTCGCCATCCAGTCCTGACCGCTGGCACCGGGCGCTTATCCCGGCGCCAGAGCCGCCGTTTTTTCGGTGGATCAGGCTGGAAGACGGGCTCCATCTCGCGTTGATCATGATCTCCGGAGACAGCGAGCTTAAGAATCTTCTCGATCAGCGCTTCGGCCTCTGGGCCCCGCGCATCAGCCGCCACGGTCACCTCGCGTCTAGCCTCCAAAACACCGGCAGAAGCTAGCATTTCACACCAAAATAAGCGAGCCAATCCAGCCCATCGCTGGGGTCGCCGACCGTGTTCAGTCAGGCCGGGCCCGCGTCAATTACCGCACGGACCTCGGCCCGGGTGGGTTGAATACCGAAATCGGTGACCGTCCAGGTCGCACCGGCTCGTGCCCATGGCTCGACGTCTTCGCCCGGCTGAACCCCGACGACCACATCGAACGGAGTACCCGGTGAGCGCGCTTCGCGGACCTCGCTGACGAGCTCGGCAAGCGCCTGCGGCCCCGGCAAGCCGGTGGGGAACAGGCCATCCCACCGCTCGGCCCGTCGCACCGGCCGCCGGTGCGGCCACTCGGCCGCTACCCACACGGGGATCCTCGGCTGCTGCACCGGCACCGGCTCGAACTCCCCGCCCCAGTACCTGGCGAGATCGGCGAGACCCTGGTCGAGCAGGCGAGCCCGCTCGCGTGGATCGGTGACCTCGCCGAAGGGCTCGAACTCGCCGTTGCGCATGCTGCCGAGACCGACCCCGAGCGTGAGGCGGCCCGAGCTCAGCAGGTCCAGCGTGACCGTCTCCCTGGCCAGTTTCTGTACACGCCGACGCGACAGCGGAGTGATCATCGGCCCGAGCCGCACCCGGCTCGTCGCGCACGCGACCGCCGCCAGCGCCACCCACGGATCGGCCACCGCCTTGGCTGGCGATCGGTGCACGATGTGGTCCCAGACGAAGAATCCGTCCCAGCCGGCTTCCTCGGTGGCGGTCGCGAGCTCGGCCAGGACCCGCGGATCGGCCAGTTCACCGAATGGCGGCACGTCGATAGCACGCTTCACGCGCGCAGTCTAAGTGCTTTATATTCACGTCGTGACCGCGACGGCTGGTGGCTGGGAGACCTGGAGCTGGGATGAGTCCCTGTTCGCCGGAGCGGCCGGGTATTACGAGCAGGGCCGGTTTCCTTACGCTCCCGGCCTGGCGGACGCGTTCGCCCGCGGCCTGGGACTTGACGGGCGGGGAAGGCTGCTCGATGTCGGCTGCGGGCCGGGAACGGTGGCGCTTCGGCTAGCACCGCTGTTCGAGGCGGTCGTCGGCCTCGATCCGGATACGGAGATGCTGGCCAGGGCGTCCGCAACACGTCGCCCAGCGGCGAGGACCGGGTGTTCCAGGAAGCCGGCTTCCTGCCTGCTGAGACGGTGGTCGTGCCTGATCAGCGGATCATCGAGCGAACCGCCGATGATGTCGTGGCCAGGGTGTTCTCGAACTCGTCGACAGCACCGCACCTGTTCGGCGGCCGGCGAGCGGATTACGAGACAGAGATCCGGGAGATCCTGGCGCGGACCTCCCCAGCGGGGCTGTTCTCCGTCCGCCTCCCCGACAACGTCCTGCGCATCTGGCGGCTGCCCGCCTTATGCGATCTCGTCGGCCCCCGATATCGGTGAGCCGGCCTCGTCCTCCACGAGATGGATATCAGGATTGCACGAAGGTCAGCAGGTCAGCGTTGATAGTCGGGGCTTCGGTAGTAGGCATTCCGTGCGGGAATCCGTGGTAGGTCTTCAGCGTGCCGTTCTTGACCAGCTTCGCCGTCAGCGGTCCGGAATCGGCGTAGGGAACGACCTGATCGTCGTCGCCGTGCATTACCAGCACGGGTACATTGATCTTCTTCAGGTCGTCGGTGAAATCGGTCTGCGAGAAGGCGACGATGCCGTCGTAGTGTGCCTTCGCCCCGCCCATCATGCCCTGGCGCCACCAGTTGTCGATGATCGCCTCCGATGGTTCCACGCCTGGACGGTTGAAGCCATAAAACGGTCCCGACGCGAAGTCACGGTAAAATCGCGATCGGTTGGTCGCGACTTGTTCCTGCAGTCCGTCGAACACTTCCTTGGGAAGCCCGCCCGGATTGGCTTCGGTCTTTACCATCAGTGGCGGCACCGAGCTTATCAGCACAGCTTTCGCCACCCTGCTCTCGCCATGCCGGGCCAGATAGTGGGCTACCTCGCCGCCACCGGTCGAATGGCCAATGTGAATGGCGTCGTGGAGATCGAGATGTGCCGTCAGCTCGGCAAGGTCGTCGGCGTAGTGGTCCATGTCGTGGCCGCCGCTGGTCTGGGTGGACCGGCCGTGCCCGCGCCGGTCATGGGCGATGACGCGATACCCGTGCAGCAGGAAGAACATCATCTGCGTGTCCCAGTCATCGGCCGACAGGGGCCAGCCGTGACTGAACACGATGGGCTGACCGTCGCCCCAGTCCTTGTAGAAGATTTCCGTGCCGTCGGTGGTGGTGATCGTGGTCACGTGATTCTCCTCGTCTTGTCAGGGTCTATCTCTCCCCCGCTGCTAGAGCCCGGAAACCAGGCTCGCACCAGGGACAGCCGCATCGCGCCCGTGTATGCCCTGGCCCCACCCCTGGCCAGTTGGGCTATGGATCGAGACGGCTGCGCCACCCGCCTGGCAGGGTGGTTTGTCCGACCTCGATCAGGTGGCCATCGGGGTCACGGATGTAGCAGCGCTTCTCGGTCGCGTGCTGTTTCGGTGGGGTGAGAAACTCGGCGCCCCGTGCGCTCCACTCGGCGTATACCGCCGCCATGTCTGAGACCCGGATGTTCAGGAAGCTACTGGCCCGGTCTGGGTCCGGCGGCGTCTCGACCGTCACGGTGGGCTTGTCGTCGGTCGGGCCGCCGCCGACGTTGATGATGATCCAGCTGTTGGCCAGCGCGACGTACGACGGCTCGCCCGCCAGCAGCGTCTTGCCGCCGAGTACCTCGGTGTAGAAGCGGCGGGACCGTTCGACGTCCGCGACGACGATGAACTGGGTGACGGCGATCTCATATGCGGGCTGGCTGGCCTCAGGCATCGTTCCCATAATTCCTCCCTAGGCGATTAAGAACGATGATTGCCCATACAGCCGTGCTTCGCCCGCCCGCCCCAGGGGCTCGGACCAGGACCCCACGGGCGCGAAGCCGGGACGCGACGTGTGACTCTGTGCTCCAGGTAAATCAGCGGAGGTCGGCATGACCAGCAACGACGTAACCGGTAGCCCCTCGATGGGGACCGACATGAACCTCGAGGTGGTGACGCTGCCGGTCGCCGATGTCGATCGGGCCAAGCGTTTCTATCAGGGCCTTGGCTGGCGGCTAGACAACGACCGGTCCACCGGCGACGACTTCCGGCTGGTGCAGTTCACGCCGCCCCACTCGCAGTGCTCGATCCATTTCGGCCGGGGCCTCACGGTCTCGGCGCCGGGGGCTGCTGACCGGTTGATCCTCTCGGTCAAGGACATCGACGCCGCCCGGGAGGATCTGATCAGCCGTGGTGTCGAGGTCAGCGACGTGTACCACTACGACCGGCAGCCGGGCAAGGCCGGCGAACTGGAGTCGCGGGTCCCGGGTCCCGATCCGGAAAAGGGGCGGTCGTACTTCACGTACGCGTCGTTCAGCGATCCGGACGGGAACGGCTGGCTACTCCAGGAGATCACCACCCGGCTCCCCGGCCGTACCTGGGAGGATGCGGATATCGCTTCCCGGGCGGACCTGCTGCACGAGACGGCCGAGCATCACGGCAGATTCGAGGCAGTCACCCCACCGCACAACTGGTGGGACTGGTACGCGGCGTACATGATCGCCCGCGAAACAGGCAGCACCCCGGACGAGGCGTCAGCGGCTGCCGACCGGTACATGGCCGAGGTCAAGCACGTGGTTGTCGCGCCCGCTTGACCCACGCGGGTCCGGTTCGCGTGGGCCTGGCCCGCGGCACCGGCTCCCTCTCACCGGCTCCCATCGATGTCCCATCGCTGGCGTTATTCAGCTATCGATGGCCCACCGCTGGGGCTGCCGACAGGGATTCCTGCCGCACCCCGTCGGCAGTCCGATCGGGGTTAAGTCATTGCCGTTCCCCGCCGGAGAAGATCTCCAGGAAGAACAGGAACACGTTCAGCACGTCCAGGAAGATCGACGCGGCCAGCAGCGGCGCCGTCGCTTCGTCAGTGCTGGTGCGCAGTCGCTGGAAGTCGAACATGGTGAACCCGGCAAAGATGACCAAGCCGAGGACCGAGTAGACCTGCTCGCCGCCCGGGATGTCGACGAAGATCAGCACGATGCCGAGCACGATGAGCGCCACCAGCGCCCAGAAGCTCACTCGGGCGAGCGCGGTCAGGTCGCGCCGGGTGGCGTAACCCGCCGCGCCGAACCCGGCGATGAACAGCGCCGTAGCTCCGCCGGCCTCCCACAAGGCGCGCGGGTCCATGCTGCCGTAGTAGGCGACCGTGGGGGCCACCGCCAGCCCCATCAGCAGACCGAACGCGCCGAGCAGCCCGACCGCGACCTGTGCCGAGCGGCGCGTCGCGGACCGCAGACCGATCAGGCAGACGAAGGCAACAATGAAGGCGACGATGCCCACACCGCCGCTCAGGTTGCGGCCTAGCCAGGCACCAAGCGCGAACAACGCCGCGGTTCCCGCGACATAGGCCATCGTCTGCGAGAACAAGGCGTGGGTTTGGCTGCGGTCCGCCATCCCCATCTGCCGATAGGTAAGTGAATCGGCCATCGCACATCACTCCTCAAGCCCTGCTCCGACATTCACAGTGTGCGCTCGGGTCCCCCGTCGCGCCCGTGGAATCCCTGGACGTTACCCTGGTATTGAGGTCCAGTCCACGTCGTAGGGGTTGGAGCATGAACGGTAGGGCTGTGCCTCTTGGCTCGGCGACCCGCCGGGCTTAACCTGGTCGCGCTCGTGCTTTGAGCTAGCCGGGAGGCCGTATGGCCAGAGATTCGGGTCTGCGGGGAGATGCCGCGGAGCTGAGGGGCCGGCGCAGCGAATGCGCCACGCTTGACCGGCTGATGGTCGCGGTCCGGTCGGGTAACAGCCAGGCACTCGTGATGCGCGGCGAGGCCGGAGTGGGCAAGACCGCGCTGCTGGATTATCTAACCCGGCAAGCGTCGGGCTGCCAGGTAGTGCGCGTGGCGGGTGTCCAATCG
>JBEKHI010000195.1:0-14978 GCA_050012355.1 Streptosporangiaceae bacterium
CTGTGGCACGTCGCCGATCCCGCTGAACCCGCGAAGCCGCCGCGTGGCGTCCGCTATCCAGCCGCCGGAACAGCCAACGCGAAGATCGACCTATTTATCATCTCACGCGACGGATCACCCACGAGGGTCAACGCCACATCCGAGTACATCATCGCGGCCGGCTGGGACGAGCACGGTCCTTACGCCGCCGCCCAGTCACGCGACCAGCGGAGCGTCCGTTTCCTGGCAATCGACCCGGCGACCGGGCATACAAAAACCCTGACCGAGACCCACGACGAACGATGGGTGCAACTGGTTCCCGGATCCCCGACGCGCACCCGTTCCGGGGCGATCGTCGCGCACGCCGACGAGAACGGGACCCGGTACCTGACCGTCGGCGGAAGCAAAGTCACCCCGGAAGGGCTCCAACTGGCCGCGGTGCTCAGCGTTGACGGCGACGACGTGCTCTTCGCCGCATCGGATGACCCGCTGTCCAAGCATCTCTGGCTCTACCGACATGGGCAGCCGCTCCAGAAGCTGGCCACCGGAGCCGGCATCGGCAGGAGCGGGGTATGCGTCGTAACGCAGCAGAGACGAGTGGAGGTGCTGAGGGAGGGACGTCCCGCCGTTATGGTCAAATGTTTGTCGCAACGTCCGGTGCTCAGCCCGCGGGTCACCCACCTCGTGCTGGGTGCGCGCGAGCTGCGCGCGGCGCTCTACTTGCCGTCGTGGCATCACAGCCACAAGCTTCCGGTGCTGGTCAGCCCGTACGGCGGGTTGAGCCGGCAACTGGTCACGGCGGAAACCAGCTGGCCCGGGCTGGTGGCGCAGTGGTTCGCCGAGCACGGCTTCGCCGTGCTGGTCGCCGACGGACGCGGAACGCCGGGGCGCGGGCCCGAATGGGAACGGGCGGTTCACGGCGACCTGTTCGGCGCGGTGCTGGAGGACCAGGTGACCGCGTTGCGCGAGGCCGCGCGGCTGGTCCCCGACCTGGATCTGGACCGCGTCGGCATCCGCGGCTGGTCGTTCGGCGGCGCGGTCGCGATGGCGGCCGTGTTGCGTCATCCCGATGTCTTCCACGCGGCGGTGGCGGGCGCGGGCCCGACCGACCAGCGGTTGTACAACACGCACTGGCGCGAGCGGACCCTGGGGCACCCCGATGAGTTCCCCGAGCGGTACGAACAATCGTCGCTGCTGCGCGCGGCGCCCAACTTGAGCCGCCCGCTGCTGCTCATGCATGGCCTAGCGGACACGAACGTCTTCCCGTTGCACACGCTGCGCATGTCACAGGCACTGCTAGCGGCCGGACGCCCGCACGAGACGCTCCTGTTGCCCGGCATCGGGCACGCCGCGATCGGTTTCCCCGCCACCGAGGGCCTGCTGCAGCACCAGCTCCAATTCCTGACGCGTCACCTTGAGATTGAGGTCAGGAAGTGACCGGAAGGCTCCGTAGCGTCGGTGCCATGACGACATCAACGCAGCTCACGCCCTTCCGCATCGGCATACCGGCTAGCGACCTTGACGACCTCACCGCGCGGCTGGCCGCCACCCGCTGGCCCGGTGAGGTGACTGGGGCGGGCACCGACTACGGCATGCCGCTCGCCGTTGTGCGGCGGCTGGCCGAGCACTGGCGCACCTCCTACGACTGGCGTGCACACGAGGCACGGCTGAATGAGATCCCGCAGTACACCACGACCATCGACGGCCAGAACATCCATTTCCTGCACGTCAGGTCGACCGAACCGGACGCGTTGCCGCTGCTGCTCCTGCACGGCTGGCCGGGCTCGTTTCTGGAATTCCTCCAGATGATCGACCCGTTGACCGCCAGCGGATTCGATGTCGTGGTGCCGTCACTGCCGGGATATGGCTTCTCCGGGCCGGTCACCGAGCCGGGCTGGGACAGCGCCCGGATCGCGAAGGCGCTCGCCGAGTTGATGTCCCGTCTCGGATATGAACGCTGGGGCGTCTCCGGCGGCGACGTGGGCGCGCTAGTCGGCCGCGAGCTGGGCATCCTCGCACCGGACGGGCTGATCGGCGTGCACCTGCTGCAGATCTTCGCCTTCCCCTCCGGTGACCCGGCCGAGCTGGCCAAGCTCAGTGCGGCGGACAAGGAAAGCCTCTCCGGCGAGACGGCGGACTTCCAGGACAAGGCCGGATACCAGAAGATTCAGCAGACCCGGCCGCAGACGCTCGGCTACGGACTGACCGACTCGCCCGCTGGCCAGCTCGCCTGGAACGCCGAACTGTGGACCGGCTGGGGCGATTACGCCGACTACCTAGACGTGGACAACTTCCTCACGCACGTGAGCATCTACTGGTTCACCAGGACCGGCGTGTCCAGCGCGCGGCACTACTACGAGGATGCCCACAGCGGCGCGGGTTACCGGGACGCGCCGAACAAGGTCCCGACGGCTGTCGCCGTCTTCCCGCAGGATTTCCGCACCATCCGGGCCTGCGCCGAGCGGTCGAACAACATCGTCAGGTACACCGAGTTCGACCACGGCGGCCACTTCGCCTACACCACCGACCCTGATCTAGTCGTCGGTGACCTGCGGGAGTTCTTCGCGAGCCTTGGGTGCGGGCCGGTCGCGCCGTAGCACGGCGAGCAGTTCCTCGTAAGGTCCGATCAGATAAGCCTCGTCGTCCGGCCGGAACCGGGTGTTGCGACGCGGCGGGTGCTCGAGGATCGCCCGGTCCGCGGCTCGCCTGATCGCCAGCACCCGGGTCCTGGCCGCCAGGTCGCTCATGGCGAGCCCGTGCAGCCCGCCGTCCGGAGTGACGGTGAGCCGCGCCACCAGCAGCGGTTCGTCACCCGCGTAAAAGGTGCTCAGCACATCCAGGCCGAGCGCGGCACCGACGAACCACGGCGCGGCGAGTGCGGCGGTTGACCGGACGAACGAGAAACCGAAGCTGGTCTTGATCGAACGGGCGAGCTGCGGGTCGAAGATCCTCAGCACCACCGGCGTGCTGTCCCACCGCGCACCCAGCTGGTCGCGGACGGCCAGGCCGGTCTCGAGGTTCGCGAGGTCGTCGCTGGTCAGCACGGCCACCGCGGCGGCGCTGGTCAGCCGGACCGATTCCAGGACCTGCGGCTGGGTGGCGTCGGCGATGACGACCGGTACGCCGAGGGCGCGGACCTGCGCGAGGTGCCGGTTGCGCTCGTCCTTCTCCACGACCACGATGTCGCTGCCCGCCTCGATCAGCCGCTTCACGACCTCCATCCCGACCGATCCGAGACCGATGACCAGCACGTGACCGCTGAGCCTGGTGATCCGCTGCCGGCCGAGTGACTCCTCGATCCGCCTGCCGACCACCATGTTGGTGAGCAGCGCGAAGAAGACGGCGACGAACAACGCGCCCGCCATCATCAGGCAGATCGCGCCGGCCATCAGCCACGGCGCCTGGCCACGGAACGTGAAATCCCCATAGCCAACCGTCGTGACGGTCTCGACGGTGAAGTACGCGGCGTCCAGCAGCGGCAGGCGATGGGTTCCGTCGAGCCGGTAACCGAGGTTCAGCACGATCGTGGACCCGGCTACCACCGCCAGCAGCGCGGCCATGGCCAGCCCGAGCCGCCGGTCGGCCGCGTTCAGCAACGCGTGCAGCATCGTGAGCGCTAGCTGCCGGACGTGCCGGACGGCTGCCACCGGGACCGTGCGGTGGGTTCGCTCGGCTGGGTACCCGACATCTTCGGCCCGTAGCTCGGCGGGTGTTCCGACCAGGGTCACGCTGTCGCCGGCGGCCACCCGGAGATCGCGGCCCGGGCATACCACCACGTCGCCGCCGTCAGCCGGGGACACCGCCACCGGGGCCAGCGCGTCATACAGCTCACGCAGCGTGCCCGCCCGGGGCGCGCTCGTCCGCACGGCCGCGAACCGTTCACCGGACAGGGTGATCTCCTGGACCCCCGTCCGCAGGCACGCCTCGGTGACCGATGGCGCGGACAGGCCGCCGACGTCGAGCACCGCCGCCCCGATGCCCGATACCGCGCGGCCCACCGCGGGATTGCTGAGCTGGACCACCACGCGGGCGTCCGGGTGCAGCTCGCGAGCTAGCAGCGCGGTCCCGAGCGTGCGCAGGTCATCCGGCAGCACGCAGATCACCGCCGCGGCGCCCGCTAGCCCCGCTCCGGTGAGAACCTCCGCGGTCTCGGAACTACCGGCGATGTGCGGCACTCCCCAGCCCGCGAGCATCCGGGCCAGCCGCGGATCCGCGTCGTCGTCGATCACCACCGCCGGGACTCCGGCCATGCTGAGCTCCTCGACGATCTGCAGGCCGAGCCCCTCAAGGCCGCAGACGATCACATGCCCGTGCCAATCCTCATACACCTGGCCAGGCTAAATGCCCCTCGTTCGCGAGCGGGTAAACGGCGAGTTACACCCGGGCCACCTTCTGGTCCGAGTCGGAGCCGAGCATGACACGGGACAGCTTGTTCAGCAGCGCGGCGAGCTCGGCGTGCTGCTCGGGCGACCAGTCGTCGAGCAGCGACCGCAGCCAGGAACGCTGGGTCGCGAAGACCTGGTCGGCGGCCGCCCGCCCGGACGCGGTCAGCGACACCCCCTCCGGCGTTCGTTCCACATACCCGCGGGAGACCAGCTCGTCGACCTTGGGCTTGCCGCACTCCACCGGAACACCCGCTTGCCTGGCCAGCTCGGCGCCCGGCACGACGCCCTGTTTACCTAGCCGGGTCAGCACCCAGGCCGCGCCGCCCGAGATCCCGAGCCCGGACGCGGCGGCGAGTTTGTCGTACCCAGCGCGGCGCAGGTCGGCCGCGGTCAGCCGGGCCAGCGCCCGCTCCAGCTCGTCCGCCGAGGCCCGCACGGTTGGCCCGGGATCCGCCGCCGTGGCGGCGCCGCGCAGCCGCACCACGGGCAGCAGCCAGGACAGCAGGAACGCGATCAGCGCCAGCGGCACCGAGGTCAGGAACACCGGATGCAACGCCAGGCTGAACGCGTGCAGCACATCCGCCGCCACCGCCGGCGGCAGCTTCTTCAGCTCGGATGAATCGGCTTCCAAGCCAGCCACGCTGAACCCGGCCGGAAGATGAACCCCGCGCAGCGCGGCGGCTATCTCGGTGGCGAGCCGGTTGGCGAAGATCGCGCCGAAGATCGAGGTGCCGAACGTGCCGCCGATGGTGCGGAAGAACGTCGCTCCCGATGTCGCCGCGCCCAGGTCGGAGTAGTCGACGGAGTTTTGCACCGCGATGATCAGCACCTGGATCACCAGGCCAAGCGCGAAGCCAAGGACGAAGAAGTCGATGTAGATGACCGTGTGCGAGGTGTTCTCGTCGAGCCTGGACAGCAGGTACAGCGCCACCGCGAGAATGGCGGTGCCGACGATCGGGAACGGCTTGTAGTTGCCGGTGCGCGCGATGATCTGACCGCTGACCACCGAGGTGAGCAGCAGGCCGAGCACCATCGGCAGCAGGAACACACCCGACATGGTCGGTGAGATGCCGTGCACCACCTGCAGGAACAACGGCAGGTAGGACAACGCGCCGAACATCGCGAAGCCAGCCGCGAAGCCAATGCCCGAGCTGATGGTGAAAACCCGGTTTTTGAACAAGTTCAACGGCAGCACTGGCTCGGCCGCGCGCTGCTCGGCGACCCACCACAGGACAATCAGCGCGGCGCCGGCGCCGAACAGGCCGATGATCACCGGTGAGGACCACGGGTAGGACGTGCCGCCCATCGAGGTCGCGAGCACCACGCAGACCGCGAACCCGGCGAGCAACGCCGAGCCCAGGTAGTCGATCCGGTGCTTGTGCCGCGCCGATGTGGCCGGCAGCACGGTGAGCACGACGAACAGCGCGAGCGCGCCGATCGGCAGGTTGATGTAGAACACCCACCGCCAGCTCAGGTTGTCCACGAAGAACCCGCCGAGCAGCGGCCCGGCCACGCTCGCGACGCCGAACACGGCCCCGAACGCGCCCTGGTACTTGCCGCGCTCCCTCGGCGGCACCACGTCGCCGACGATCGCCTGGGCGAGCACCATCAGCCCGCCGCCACCAACGCCCTGCATCGCGCGGAACCCGATCAGCTCGACCATGTTGCGCGACTGGCCGCACAGCGCCGAGCCGATCAGGAAGATGACGATCGCGGCGATGAACAGGTACTTGCGGCCGTACTGGTCGCCAAGCTTCCCCCAGACCTGGGTGGTCGCCGTGCTGGCGAGCAGGTACGCGGTGACAACCCAGGACAGGTGACTAAGTCCGCCAAGGTCGTTGACGATCGTCGGCAGCGCGGTCGAGACGATCGTCTGGTCCAGCGCCGCCAGCAGCATCGCGAGCATGAGCGCGATGTAGATGACCGCGAGCTGGCGACCGTGTTCGGTTATTGGCTGAGAGTCGGGGGTACTCACCAACCTAGATTACCAAGAGTTACTAACGAACTACTCTCAGCTAAAGGTCCTTGCCGGTGATCACGTGCCACACGCCGCCGACATCGTTCCCGGTCGTATCGCCGGGCGCGGTGTCACCGGCGTAGGTGTACAGCGGGTACCCGTTGTAGGTGGCCTGCACCTGCCCGCCGGGCCTGGTGATCGTGCCAAGCACCCCGGCGAACTTCTCGCCGTGCGACGGAATGGGCGTGCCGGGCAGCGCGGGCCACTCGGTCAGGCAGCCGCCAGTGCAGTTCGACTGCTTGCCCTTGACGTCCTTGCTGTACCAGTAGAGCGTGTCGCCTTTGTCGTTCGCGAGCACGTCACCGATCTTCGTCTTCTCGATCGTCAGGACCGCCGCGAGCTTCATCGGCGCGGCCGCCGATCGAGTCGGTGTGGCCGCCGCGGTGGTGCCGTAGGCGGAACCAGGCGTGGTCTGCGAGGCGCTGGAGCACGCCGCCAGGCCGACCACGAGGCCCGCCACCCAGAGTGCTGTACGCATAACAAGCACGATAGAGACCCGACGGTGGCGCGGTCCGCTCGTCACGGCCGTTCGTAACAAATCAGTTATGCCTTCAGAACGATGGGTGGCGAATCGCCCGGACGTCTGCCTACACTTGGTGATGCCTTAGTCACTGTAAGCATCGTCATCAAAAGCATCGGAGTGCGGATGTTCGGACGCGAGACCCTGGTGATACTTATCGCCGCGCTGGTAGGAGCCGTGATCATCTTCCTACTGGCCCGCTGGATCCGCGACCGGGGCGGTGAACCGGAAGACGTGACAATCGGTTTCCTCGGGCCGTCGCTCGCCGCGCTCTACCTGCTGGTGCTCGCGGTGTCGCTGGCAACCGAGTGGCAGACGATCGGTGACGCCAGCCAGGCGGCGGCCAACGAGGCGACCGCGGTCCGCGAGCTTTACTGGTCCGCCGAGGGCTTGCCGGCCGGTCCCGCGGCGGTGCTCCGCCGGGACACGGTGAACTACGCGAACGCCGTCATCAACCACGACTGGCCGCAGATGGAGGCCAACAACGTGGACGACGAGACCTCCGACATGCTCGCCTCGATGAACGCCTACGTGCTGCGGCTCGACCCCGCGACCGCGAGCGCCTCCGCGGTGCAGCTGGACGCGATCAGCCAGATCTCCAGTGCGGAGAGCGCGCGCGAGGATCGGGTGGCGGACGCGGGCGCGCGGCTGCCCATCGGGCTGATGGCCGCCGTCATCGTCACCTCGATGGTGGTCGCGGTCTTCCCGTTCGCCGGCGGACTGCGGACCAAGGGTCCCGGGCTCGCGCTAGCGTCGGTGCAGGCAGCACTGGTCGTCGTGGGCGTCGTGGTCGTCTTCCAGCTCAACCATCCGTACTCCGGCCCCCTCGCCGTCGGTCCTGGCGCCATGGACTCGGTCGTGGCCCAGCTGACACCCGCGCACCAGTGACCCGCCGTTCCGCCGCGTTCGCCCGCGCCGCCCTCGCGGCGCCGGCGCTCGCGGCCCCGGTCCTCGGCATCGCGTCGCCAGCACTGGCGGCCGGATCTCCCGATCCGTCGCCATCGTCGGGCTCGTACCAGGCCGCGCCGTCGCTCCCGACGTTGGTGCCGCCGGTGCTGCCGCCACTCGAGCTCAGCGCGTTCACCTCGCCGAGTGAGCCGGTCGCGGGCCAGGACTACCTGATCCAGGTGACGGTGAAGAACGTCGGCCAGTCCCCCGCGCAGCACGTGCGGCTGTCGCTGCGGCTGTCCCCCGACCTGACCCTCGCCTCGGTGCCCGCGGCCTGCGCCGAGATCGATGGCATCCCGGTGCCGGCCCTGGAGTGCGAGTGGCAGTGGCTCGGGTCGGGAGGCACGGAAACCATCCCGCTGGTCGTCCGCCCGCTGTACGGCGGCTACGTCGTCGCGGTCGGTTCGATCCTGCGCTACGACTGGGGCCTGTGGGCGTACGCGAACGTGATCCGCGTGGTCCAGTGCCCGGCGCCGGCGCCGAGCCCGCCGCCGCCTCCGCCCAGTCCGTCGCCTCGTCCGTCGCCGGTTCTGACAACGCCCTCCGCGTCCCCGGTGCCGCACCCGGTCCGCCGGGTGGTGAAGATCGTCGCGCCGCCACCAACCCCGCCGGCTCCGCCCCCCTCGTCCGCGCCACCGTCGCCCGCGCCCAAGCCGAAGGCGAAGGCGAAGGCGAAGGCGAAGGCGAAGGCGAAGGCGAAGCCGCGGCCTCGTCCGCGCCCGTCGTCAACGGCCTTCGCGCACATCGAGGAGCTGCCGGTAATACCGTCGAGCTCGAACAAGCCGGTGATACCGCTCGGCGTGCTGATCACCGCGGTGCTCACCCCCTGCGTCGCGGCCGCGGCCACCCGCTTCGGCAAGCGCTAGCTCACAGCCTCAACCGTCCGGACATCATCACCCCGATCCGCTGCGCCCCGCTCACCACCTGGGAGTCGTGGCTGACCAGCACGAGCGTCAGCCCATGGGACCGCCACAGGTCTTCCAGCAACGCGATGATCTCGTCCCTGGTGTCCTCGTCGAGGTTGCCGGTTGGTTCGTCGGCCAGCAGCACCTTCGGATCTTTGACCAGCGCCCGCGCGATCGCCACCCGTTGCTGCTGGCCGCCGGAGAGCTCACTCGGCAGGTGCTGCGCGCGGTCGCCGAGGCCCACTAGCTCGAGTGCCTTCGTTGTGCGCGCGCGCCGCTGCGCGCTGCTAGCTTCCAGCGGTACGAGCGCGGCCTCCACGTTCTCGTGCGCGCTCAGCGTGGAGATCAGGTTGAACGACTGGAAGATGAACCCGAACGAGCGGGCGCGCATCTCCCGCACTCCGCCGTCCCGGGCGGTGGCCAGGTCGGTGCCCGCGAACACGATGCTGCCGCCGGTCGGCCGGTCGAGTCCGCCGAGCAGTTGCAGCAGCGTCGTCTTGCCATGCCCCGTCTTGCCCTGGATGGCGAACCACTCCCCCTCCCGTATCTGAAGGTTCAGGTCCTTGACGGCCGGTATCTCGCGGTGACCCTTGTGGTAGATCTTGCTGACACCGGTCAGGCTGTACAGCACGTTTCCTGTTTCCATCGGTCCTCCTCACGCGACCTTGGTCAGTGCGTCGGCGGGCCGGAGCCGGGCCGCCCGCCAGCCGCCGAACGAACCGGCCAGCAGGCCACCCGCCACCGCGAGCAATACCGCGAGCAGGATCGCGGTGCCGGTCACCGACGCGGAAAGCGGCACCGATATGGCGTGGCTGGTGGCGGCGGGCGAGATCTGATGGGCGACGCCGTTAGCGTTGCCGGAAACCACCTGCCCGGTACCGCCGGTACTTGATGGCGGCGTGGCCGACAGCGGGATCGCCACGGCGTTGATGATCGCGATGCCCGCGATGCCCAGCCCGGTACCGGCGATGCCCCCGCAAATGCCGGTTACGACCGATTCGCCGATTACTTGCGACACGATCCGTCCGCCGCGCCAGCCGACCGCCTTGAGCGTGCCGAATTCCTGCACCCGGCGGGACACCGCCGCCATCGTCAGCAGGCTCGCGATGCCGAAGGCGGCGATCAGCACCATGATCGCGAGCCACTTCCCCAGCTCGTTGATGATCTTGGCCGCGCTCGCCAGCGACCCGGTGATCTCGTTCGCGAGGCTGGCTGAGCTGGTCACCGTCGCCGACGGGAGCAGCCGCTGGATCTCCCGCTGGACCGTCGCGATGTCCGAGGCGCTGGCTGCGGTCACGTAGACCGTGTCAACGTCGCCGGTCAGCGACTCGCCGGTCGTTATGCCGGTGGCCAGTGCCTGGGCTCGGGCCAGCGGGATGTAGACGTCCGGCGGGGTACTGCTCGCTGGCTGCTCCACGATGCCGATGATCTTGAACGTCGTGCCGCCGACGTCGATGGTGTCCCCGGTCTTGAGCTTGTTCGCCGTGGCGTAGTCCGAGTCCACCAGCGCGACGTCGGAGTTCGCGTCCGCGCTGGTGAAGTTCTTGCCGCTGATCAGCTGCGTGTCGCTGATCGGACCCAGCTGGCGATCGGACAGGTTCGTTCCGTAGACCGTGAATGTTGTCGGAAAGGGCATGCTGGATGAGCCGGCGCTGGGCAGCGGCGTGTGGTTGTCGGTCAGATTGAGGCCGCCGATGGCGGTTCTCACGTCGTGGAGCCTGGCGATCTCCGCCACCGTGGCGGCGCTGAACGTCCCTTCGGTGGGATTGTTGAGCTGGTTGACGGCGTTGCCGGTCACCTTGTGGCAAACATTGTTGCTGCATTCCTCGGTGCCACTGGGGGTAGTGCGGATCGAGGAGAAGCCGTTGGCAGTCCCGGCCGCCTGGGGTGTCATGGTGACGGTGAGGTCGGTGCCGATGCCGTACAGCGAGCGCAGCACCTTGTCCTGGGCCGCCTTGACCCCCGCGGAGGCGCCTATGACGGTGATGACCAGCCCGATCCCGATGGCCAAGCCGAGGCCGATGAAGATGTACTGCCGCATTCTCCGGCGCAATTCACGTCTCAGGTAGGTGAAATAGAACATGCACCTTGGTCTATAGCGCGGCCGGTTGCCGCGCGGTGACACCAGGAGTCACCTCGGTGTAACCGGTTCGGTCGACGGTGCCCGAGGCCTTAGGTAGCCAGGCCGGCTTCCTCGTCTAGCTTCCGGACTATCCATGGGAGCAGGTCCTGGCCCTCTCGCTCGGCGGCACGACGCCAGAGCGCCAGACGCTCATCATGAAGCCGGACCTGAACCTTCCTCACCTCAGAGGATCCCCTCTTGAGCACCGCTCGCATCTCGGCCCGTAGTCGATTACGCGACCATCGATTGGTGTCCGCCTTGGCAAGCCACTCGTCCTGCTCGGTACCCGGCAGCGACGCGACCTCGGCATGGTGCTGGAAGCTAAGACTTCCGCGCCGCCGCGTGACCTCAATCCTGCCCGATACCCATGCGTAATTGCGTAGCGTCTGGTAATCGAGTGCAGTGTTACTGATCGCTTCTTTATACCTATCAGAGTATCGATCACGTCCGTAAACAAGCCAATCTCCCAGCCACCAGGCGGAGGAGTCCATCGTACGCCAGAGATGAAGTCCTATACCAAGCCAATCATCGACTGCGAGGCTGTCGGTGAGGGTTAGAGAGGTACGTCCGAACATGACAACACCGGGTATATTTAGTGCACTAGGCCTTCCGGCGGCCGACCCTCTCGCGGATGTGACATCCTTGTCGGTCAATTCTTTCACCTCTTCAGCGCGACAGTGGGCCTATCTCACGCCACCATATGCGTTAAGCGTGCCCAGCGACTCTATCGAGAGTTACGATTATCCACTCGAGGAATTCCATGTCCGACGAGGCGGCGGCCATCTGCCATCGCTCCTGACGTTCCTGAAAAACCTCCAGTTCCACCACCGCCCTTGGCAGGGAGTTTTCTCCTCCCTGGCTGCGGGAGTCACGAATACGGCGACGCAATTCTCCGCGTGTCCATCCGTTCTCCTCAGCCATTGCCAGCCATTTATGCTGTTGATCCTCACTGAGGCCGGCTACCTCCGCATGATGCTGGAAACTTAGCTTGTCCCGTCGGCCCGATGCAGGAACCTTCCTCGCTACCCATGCGTAATTCCGCAAAGTCTTATAGTCGAGCCCCGTCTCATTGATCACGCGCTCGTAGCGGTCTGGATACAGATTCTGGCCATAGACCAGCCAATCTCCCAGCCACCAGGCCGACGAGTCTGAGATCACGAAAATCCGCTCGCCCAGATACCGCCAATCCGAGATCGACAGCCCAAGCGGCAGTTCAAGGCTCGTCCTCCTGGTCAGCGCCGTTGTTCCCGAACCGCTGACCGGCCTTCTCGCTGGAGAGCGAACCCCGTTCGGCTCCCCGCGTCCCTGGCGTGCGTCTACCGGAACCATCCCCATCACCCCATCTACCAGCTCTCGGTTCCCCCGCGCACGGTCATCCGATAGCCAGCCTGCGGAACCGTCTGGATCAGCGGCGGGTCGCCGAGCTTGCGTCGAAGCCGGCTGATCGTCACCTTGACGGTGTTGGTGAATGGATCAGCGGCCTCGTCCCACCCCTTCTCGAGCAGCTCCTCGGCGGGAACCACCCTGCCATCCGCGGCCAGCAGCAACTCCAGCACCGAGAACTCCTTGGGACTGAGCTCTAGCCGCTGTCCACCGCGGTGGACAACGCGTCTGCCCGGATCCAGTTTCAAGTCTCCGTAGATGAACACCGGAGGCAGCGCTGGCTGGCTTCTCCTGGCAAGGGCCCGAACACGAGCCACCAGTTCGGCGAATGCGAACGGCTTGGGAAGGTAATCGTCGGCCCCGGTGACGAGACCATCCACCCGGTCCTCGATCGTCGCCGCCGCCGTCAGCATCAAGACCCGGGCGGGATACTCTCTAGTAACAAGGGCCTTGCAGACTTCGTCCCCGTGTATTTCGGGGAGTCCGCGATCAAGTACGACCACGTCATACTGGTTGACGGACGTCCTCTCCAGCGCCGAGGCACCATCCAGTGCGATATCGACGGCCATGCCTTCGCGGCGCAATCCCACCGCCACGGTCTCCGCTAGTTCGCGGCGATCCTCGACGACTAGGACCCGCACTCTGGCCTCCTCCGCACCTTTGAGTGTACTTAAGTAGATTAAGGCCTGACGGGTTACAGCGCAGTAACAGTGCACCCAATAATCACCTAGTGCGGATCAATAGCGACCTTGACCTGGGAGTTTTACGTTCCATTTCATGTGTATCGCGTGACTCCATGCCGCCAATGCATCAGGCCGTCGCACGTCATCCTCATCGTAAGCAATCGGTTACAGCGGGGTAACAGGATATGTGACCCCGCGGTAACCTCTCAACTGCTTAGCTCGACTGCATGAGGAAGTGGAGCGCACGACCGCGAGAAGGAGGCCCGATACCGCGCGCAATCCGGACCGGGCCCGTACCACTGTGCTTGGCGGGCCTTGCGCTTATCGGGCTCACCGCGTGCACCAGCAGCACCCCGAGATCCACCCCGACAAGCGCGACAGCCACCTCCGCAGGCACCAGCACCAAGGCCCGGAGCCAGGACGCGTCCGCGTTCACCGCGTGTATGCGAGCGAACGGCGAGCCGAATTTCTCCGGAGTAACCATTTCCGCTGCCGGTGAAGTCAACCTCACCGGCACTGGCGTCGATCCGCTTTCATCTACTTACAAAAAGGCTGTAAGCATCTGCCAGCATCTTCTGCCCGCTGGCAGCAGCCTGCCCCAAGAGCCTTCGGTGCCATCGATTTCCGCGCCTTCGCTCGGATTACATTCCAGCGAACGAATAGTAAGGAAATGTAATGACTGATGCTTCGCGAGCACAGGACTCAGGCAATTCCGACAGGAACGGGACCTTGCGCGGGTCCGATGTCGCAGCACCCGATGACGCCCCCACGGTTGGCGCTAAGTATGCCTGTCCGCATTGCGGCGGCCCGATAGAAGTTATCGTCGTGCTAGCATCGTTCGGCACCGAAAATTAGGTGCCTTCAGCCTGCCCGCGCAGGAATGATATCTGGCCAATTGGCCTGGACGTAATCGATACATTCCTGCCGGCCGCTCTCACCGAATACGACCGTCCATCCCTCTGGGACCTCAGCGAACCCCGGCCAGAGCGAGTACTGGCCTTCATCGTTGATGAGTACCAGGAACGTACCATCCTCGTTGTCAAATGGATTAACCGTCATCGAAATTTTCCTTTCACTCGATTTCGTTCATGATGAAGGCGGCGAGCCGCCTGATGCCCTCAGCAACCGCCTCGGGCCGGAGATAACTCGATGAGAGCCTTAGCTCCCGTTGCCCGCCAACGCCAACGTGGAAATCCGCCATGGGCGTCCAGAGCACGCCGAACTCATGTGCCGAACGTTCCAGTGCTGATTCGTCGGCGACAAACGGCACGGTCATGACTGTGAAGAATCCACCCTCAGGATGGTTCCAGTCGATTCCAAGAGCGGAGCGGAGACTACTCGGGAAATGCCTCTCAAGCTCTGCCTGAACCGTGGCCAGATTAATACTGTAGAATTCCTTCATCGCCGCGTTCGCCTCGCGGAGGCGGCATCCGCACCTTATGAGCGCTCCGCCGATGACGGCCTGGCTGATTGACGAGGTGTTCACGGTGACCATGCTCTTGATCTTGGCCAGCTCATCGGCCAGCAGGCCATAGGTCCCATCACCAAGCGCCACGCGCTGATCCGCGATAACGTAGCCGAGCCTGGCCCCAGGGAAGCAGGTCTTGCAAAATGAGCCGAGATAGATAACCGATCCGTCCTCATCGAGTGCCTTCAGCGTCGGCCTCGGTTCCAGGTCCCGTGAAAAAAGACCGTAGGGATTGTCCTCGACGATAAGGAATTCTTCGTCTCTCGCCACTTCGAGAAGCCGCTTTCGCGCGTCGACGGGCATGCTGGCACCCGAGGGGTTGGCGAAATCGGGTACGACGTACAACGCACGAGATCGCCGGCCGGAATCCCGTACCGCCCGCGCGACGGCGCGCACGGCGTCCGGGTCGGGCCCTTGTGCTCCTTCTGGAACTGGCACGACATCGATGTCAAGTAGCCGGGCGGCACCGGTCATGCCGATATAGCAGGGCGAGCTGACGAGAAGTACATCTCCTGGGCCCGCGAAAAGCGCGCGCAGGGTGAGCACCATGCCCTCCTGAGCGCCCACC
>JBEKHI010000196.1:0-14974 GCA_050012355.1 Streptosporangiaceae bacterium
TCGATGTCACATCGACCGGGCTCTATGCCGGTCGATGTGACATCGACCGGCCTCGGGCTCGGGCTGGGGGCGATGCTGCTTGATGAGGCTGGCTGGGATGGGGAGCGGGTGGCGTGGAGCGTCGCGGGGGGGCCGGAGGAATGCGCGGGGCTGGGGAGGCGGCTGGCGGAATCGCACGAGGACGCGGTGCTGCTCGTGATGGGGGACGGGACCGCCGCGCGGCTGCTGTCCCCGGATCTCGGCGACGAGCTGGCGGAGAGCTTCGACGCGACGGTTGAGCGGGCGCTGCGTTCTGGCGACCTGCCGGCGCTCGCCGGGCTGGACGCTGGGCTGGCGGACAAGCTGACCGTCACCGGCCTGCCCGCCTGGCAGGTGCTCGCCGCGGCGCTCGGAACGGCGTCGGCCAGCGAAGTCCGTTACTCGGAGGCCCCCTTCGGCGTCCGCTACTTCGTCGCCACCCTCACGACCGCGTGATTCTGGTCGGTGTGGCACTACCCAGGCAAGAGTGTGGGTAGCGCAGCACCAACCACAATCGTCGGGCGCGTCGGCTCCGGCCGTTTTTTTGTTCGGACGTTTGACGGGGTGGGCGATCTGGGCAAACTGTGCCTGTGCCGAACGAAACGCTCCCGCGCGCGCTGGAAGACGCGCTCACGGCGTTCGGCATCCATCTGGACGCTGAGCGCGCACGATCGCCGCACACGATCCGGGCCTATCTGGGTGATGTCGCCTCGTTGCTCACCTTCGCGGCCCGGGACGGAATCACCGAGCCTGAACAGCTTGACCTGACCGTGCTGCGTGGCTGGCTGGCCGAGCAGCACGACGCGGGCTCGGCGCGTACCTCGCTAGCCCGGCGCGCGGCCGCGGCCCGCACGTTCACCGCGTACGCGAGGCGGACCGGGCTGCTCGCCAGCGATCCGGGTCCGCTGCTCGGGACGCCAAAGCAGCACCGGACGCTACCGCACGTGCTGCGCACCGACGAGATCGATCTGCTGCTCGCCGCGTGCGAGGAGCGGATCCAGCAGGCGGACACCCCCGGCTCGCGGGCCCTGGCGCTGCGCGACGACGCGCTGATCGAGCTGTTGTATGCCTCCGCGATCCGGGTCGGCGAGCTATGCGCGCTGGATATCGGCGCGCTGGACGCCGGGCGGCGGACGGTACGTGTGATGGGCAAGGGGAGCAAGGAACGTGTGGTACCAGTCGGCGTGCCCGCCCTCCAGGCGGCCGAGCTCTGGGAAGCGTCGGGCCGGCCGGTGCTCGCCACCACGCACAGCGGTCTCGCGCTGTTCCTTGGCGCGCGCGGCGGACGAATCGATCCGGCGACCGCCCGCCGTGTCGTACACGCGCGACTGGCCGACGCGCGCCGGGCCGGTTCGTCCGGCGATGGCTCGTCCGGCGGCGGGTCGCCGCGAGACGGATCGCCGCACGCGCTACGGCACACCGCCGCGACCCACCTGCTTGAGGGCGGCGCGGACCTGCGCAGCGTGCAGGAGATGCTCGGGCACGCCTCGCCCGCGACGACCCAGATCTACACGCACGTATCGGCGGAGCGGCTCAAGGCAAGCTACCGGCAGGCCCACCCGCGGGCCTGAGTCACTGGGTGGGGAAAATCAGGCAAGTCGTCGTCGCGTGCGCGTAGAGGGTGCCATCCGGGCTGGTGAGCTGGCCCTCCGCGGTGGCTACCCGGCTGCCCGCGCTGATGACCCGGCCGGTGGCGATGGCCCGGTCCGTCGCGGTCGTGAGCCGCTTGATGAAGTTGACCTTGAGCTCGAGTGAGGTGTACCCCATCCCCTTTGGCAGCGTGCTGTGCACCGCGCAGCCCATCGCCGAGTCGAGCACGGTGCAGAAGGCGCCGCCGTGCACCGAGCCGATCGGGTTGTAGAGGTGCTCGCCGACATCCAGCCCGAAGACGACCTGCCCGCTGGTCACCTTCTCGATGGTCATGCCCAGCAGGGCCGCGATCGGTGGCGGCGGGATGGTTCCGTCCGCGATCGCCAGCAGGTAGCCGAGGCCGTCGAGTTCGCGTGCCTGCTCGGCGCCGATGAGCGGGTCGTCCCAAGTGACGATCCTGCGCCGGTCACTGAAATCTGTCACTACCGAACGGTAGCCTAAGTTGGTTCTATGATGCAACCCTCTCGGCGGGCGACATCAAAATAATTGATAGCCATTTGACCTGTGGGTTCTCAATTGTGGGCATATGTTCATCTAGCATTGTGTGTGACATATAGCTGTTTCTGGAATAATGTCCGGCATGCGCATTCGCCGCCGCCGTCTTATTCCAGTTGCCGTTACCGCCATTGCCGTGGCCGCCGTCGCGTTGCCCGCCGCTGGCCCCGGAACGTCTGGCCCTGGAACGTCTGGTGCGGGTTCGCTGGAACTTACCTCTGCGGTTGCTCTGTCCGGTAGCGCGCCCGGCTCGACCGTTCCGGCCACAGGTACGCCGAGCGTGTCACCTGCCGCAGGGGTGCACACTAGTAACTTCTGTGGCAGTGACTGGAAGAATGTCCGGCCGGGTGGAGGTACCGGCTACAACATTTATAATGACAATTTCGGTGCCGAGACATGCCTAGGAAATAGCAACAACGCTGGCTTCGGAATTTCATATTCCGCGGTGAACGGCGGGTATGAGGCGTTCCCGAATATCTCCTCCGGCTGGCAATGGGGTATCGCCCCGCTGCACGGCTACTACTACCCGGTCAAGGAGAAGGACGACGGTCACCCGGAATCGAGCGTTTCGGTCAACCTGGTCAACGCGGGGATCTACAACGCGGCTTACGACATGTGGTTCTCCACCTACAAGCAGACCGACGGGCAGGACAACGGCGCTGAGGTCATGATCTGGCTGAGCTGCCGGTACAACTGCATCGGGGCGCATTCGCCGATCGTCAAGATCGAGGGTGTCGAGTTCCGCGAGGACCAGTGGATCATGGACCACAACGGGGTGCGCTGGGACTACACCGCTTTCGTCGCCCTGACCCACCGGAGCCACTTCAGCAAGCTGTGGCTCAACCCGTTCTACCAGGCCGCCGGCGTCGACCCGAATTGGTACCTCACCTCGATTGACTTCGGATTCGAGCTGGTGGATGGCGGCCAGGGCCTCCGGGTTAACAGCTACTCCCTCACCGGAGTGAAATGACCCGGTGAGGGAGCGGCTGCGATCACGGTGTTACGGGACAGCCCATTGCTGGTTGTCTCCGCCGTTACATGACCATAGGTCGAGTTGGGTTCCGTCGGTCGTTACGAAAGCGGGATCGTCCAGGCACATGCCCGAGGTGGGGTTGACGAGTTCGCCGTCTTCGGCCTCCCACTGCTGATTAGCCCCGCTGTTGCAGGGCCACCACTCGACCAGCGTGCCGTCGGTGTACTTCGCGCCGGTGATGTCCAGGCAGCCGCCGTCGATCTGGATCGTGCCGTTGCTTTCCAGCGTCCAGTCCTGCGCGCCCGTGTTGCCGTCACAGGCCCACATCTGCACCTTGTTGCCATCGGTCGCGCTCGCGTCGTTGTTGTCCATGCAGTCCGACGGATCATCGCCCGCCACGACCACGCCAGTCTGCGGTTTGGTCGGTACCGAGTATCCGACCGACACGATGTTGGCCTGCACCTCGCTGTCGATGGTGTCCGACGGCTCGCTGGCCAGCATGACGCCCTCAAGGAAGGATCCCTGCGAGGAGTTGCTGTCGTCGCCGCCGGTGCCGAGCACGATCGCGCCCTCTTGGCTCAGCGGGATATAGCTGCCGGTGGTTGGCAGTGACCCGCTGTACCAGGTACTCAGCGAACCGGAGTCGGCGTTGCCGCCTTTGATCTCGTACGTCGAGGTCCCGTTGGTCTTCACCTGCGCCGTGACGAAGGTGCTGTCGTTGCCGTCATTGGCGGTGTTCGACCCGTTCCCGCCGGAGAACAGGCCGTTCTCCAGGTCCGCCTGGACCCACGGCCCAGAGCCGGTACACGGTGAGAACCAGCATTCCGTGCTGAAGTTGATCGCGCTCATGTGGCCGTCGCCGTTATCGGAGTTGTCGGTCTCGGCGTTCCCGTAGTCGAAGCAGCAGCCGCTGTTCACATGGCCCGCCATGGTCACCATGTACTCGTCTTCGGGATCGCTGCCGGTGGCGACGTCGGTGGTGTCATCGTCGCGGTAGCCGACTCCCGGTGAAACGTACACCCCGTACACGAGATTGCCGCCCGCCATAACCGGAAGCGCGAAGGCGTTGGCCCCGACGTCCGCCTTGCCGTTCGCTCCGGATCCCTCGATCGTGAGGTTGTTGCCGTGCCCGGACTGGTCGAAGATCTCGGTGATCGTGCACGACGTGCCGGCGCAGAACGACTGCTGCGTCGCGGCGTCCGCGTACCCGCCGGTCGTCAGCGGATAGACGTCCGTCGTATCGTCGTTCGAGGCACGCTCGATCTGGTACAACGGCCCGTCGTAGTCCGCGTAGAGCGCGCGTATCGTGCTGTGCGCGGCTACGCAGGGAGTCCCGGCGGCAGCGTAAATGTCGCACGGGAGCGACGCGGCCGACGCTGGCGCGGCGATCGCGGCGAGCCCGGCCGTGGTACCGAGAGCGAGCGCCACGGCGCTGACCGCGATCAGCAGCCGTCGTCTGAAGGCACTCGTCGCGGCGGATAGCCGCCGTGACCGTCTGGGGAAACCTGACCACAGTGTCATTTTCCATCCTGTTCTGTCGAGTGTCCGCTCCTGTTGCACGTGTGGCCCATCCCCGCACGTAGCTTGTTAGCGCTAACAGAAAGTGCCGATCATCAACGCAGCTACTCGGAATACACCATGCTTCGCCATAGTGAGCGCTAACAATCAGGCTGTCAACGGGTGACTTTTTTGATCTTTGAGCACCCCGGGCGGAAGTTACGAGCGGCGACGGATGACATGCTTGATGCCATGCCCGATCACGACGAACCGGAGGCAACGGCACGGGACGCGGTACGGCAGTACGCGCTCCCGCTTGTCGTATGGGTGGAACGCGCTACGCCCCCGGAGCGCACCGACGCGCTAGAGGCAGCCGCGCAGGCGGTGCTGACCCTGCTCAGCGATCCGAGGTCGGTAGCGGGGGAGTGGGCCGAGCCGGTGAACGCCTGGCAGGACGGCCGGATACGCAAAGTCGTGCGGCGAGCCCGGGGCGCCGCGTGGCACCGGGCCGAGGCGCTGCCCGGGATCACCGTTGACCGGGGCACCGCGCAAGTCCGGGTGTACCCGCCGGTTCCAGTGGATGACTGGCCGGAGGACCTGGCCAAACTCCAGGTGGCGGGTACTGACCTGACCGACGCCGAGCCGCCCGCCGAACCGCCGCCGGGGACTCCGGTGCTGTGGCTCAACCCCGAGCTGTCGATGACCGCGGGCAAGACGATGGCGCAGGCCGGTCACGCGGCCCAGCTCGCCTGGCTGGCGCTGCCGGACCCCGAGCGCGACCGCTGGCGGGACGCCGGATTCGAGTTGGCCGTGCGAACCGCGACCCCGCGGGCCTGGAAGGAACTCCTGGACAGTGGCCTGCCAGTGGTGCGAGACGGCGGCTTCACCGAGATCACCCCCAACACCGCCACCTTCGTCGCGGACCATCCGGCCCTGCCGCGCGCTCGCTGAGCAGCCATGGATGGCCCATCGCTGGGGTCCTGGCGCCTGCGATGGGCCATCCATGGGGGGTCGCAGGGGGGGCCGCTCGGGGCGGCGGGATGGGCGGGCTGTGGCTCGAATGTCGCAAGGTGTGCGAAGCTGACCGGGAGGGTACGAATACCCCGGGCTGGGACTGTCGTCGGCGCGCGTCCCGCTGAGCATCGCTAAGGAGCGGTATGCGGCTGACCTACGGCGCGGTGGCGTTGGCCACTGCGGCGGTCGCGGTTGCCGCCGCGCTGCCCGCCGCCACCGCCGCAGTGCAGGTCGCCGCAAAGACGCAGGCCGCCGCCAGCAAACAAGCCACCAGCGCGCAGGCCGCGAACAGGCAGGCTGCCGCGGGTGAGCTACTGCCAGAAGTCGCCACCGCGCCGCGGATTACCGGCGGCTGGGAGGCACCCACCACTATCGCGGACTGTGTGCAGAGCGCCAAGGTCCGGTGCTACTCGCCGCTGCAGTACCAGGTCGCCTACGATCTTGGCCCGCTGTACGCCGAGGGCATTACGGGCAAGGGCGAGACGATAGCGATCATCGAGTCGTTCGGCTCGCCGACGATCCGCCACGATCTCACGGTGTTCGACAAGCAGTGGAACCTGCCGAACCCGGTGCTCAACATCCTGACCGCCGGCAAGATCCCCGCGTTCAACGCGAAGAACCCGGAGATGATCTCCTGGGCGCAGGAGACCTCGCTCGACGTCGAGTACGCGCACGCGCTCGCGCCCGGCGCGACCATCGATCTCGTCGAGACCCCGGTCCCGGAGACCGAGGGACTGGAGGGTTTCCCGGCGATCGTCAGGGCCGAGCAGGTACTCATCAACCTCGACAAGGTGGATGTGATCAGCCAGAGTTTCGGCGCGACCGAGGACACGCTCCCCGGTTTCGGTAGCGGGGATTTCAGTGCGCTGGCCGATATGCGCACCGCGTTCACCGACGCGGCGGCGCACCACGTCACGGTGCTCGCCGCGTCCGGTGACACCGGCGCCACCGCGCCCGGACCGGATGGCGTCACGCTGCTGAAGCAGCGGGCCGTTTCCTGGCCCGCGTCCGACCCGCTGGTGACCGCCGTCGGCGGTACCCAACTGACGCTCAGCCAGTCTGGCAGCCGGACCGCCCCGGACGCGGTATGGAACGACGGATATGGCGCCAGCGGCGGCGGCCAGTCGCAGATCTTCTCGGCACCGCTGTTCCAGTCCGGCGTCGAGTCGGTGACCGGTGACCACCGGGGCGTCCCTGACATCGCGATGTCCGCGGCGGTAAACGGCGCGGCCTGGACCTACGGCTCCTACGCCGGCACCAAGGACGCCTGGCAGCTTTTCGGTGGCACCAGCGAGGCGACCCCGCTGTTCGCCGGGATCGTCGCCCTCGCCGACCAGGTGGCCGGGCATCCGCTTGGCGACATCAACTCGGCGCTGTACGCGCTGGGCGAGCAAGACGATCCCGCCCGGACCGGCATCATCCCGGTCACCAAGGGCGACAACTCCTACAGCGGGGTCAGCGGATACCGAGCCGGGTCCGGGTACACGCTCACCGATGGCTGGGGGACCGTCGACGCGGCCGTGTTCGTCCCCGCGCTCGCGCACTACACCCCCGTGCAGGCGGTCTTGCTGCGCGCGGTGTCCGGTTAGCCTGAGGGCATGTCATCCCTGCCGCCGCCCCGTGACCCGGGCGGCCCCTACCGGATATGCGTGGTCTGCCTGGGCAACATCTGCCGGTCGCCGATGGCCGAGGCGGTGCTGCGCGCCCACGCGGGCCCCAACGTCATCGTGGACAGTGCGGGCACCGGTGACTGGCACATCGGGGAGCCGATGAACACCCGCGCGCTGACCCAGCTCACCCGGCGAGGCTACGACGGCGAGGCGCACCGCGCCCGGCAGATCGACGCTTCCTGGCTGACTGAACGCGACGTTATGATCGCCATGGATTCCGCCAACTACGCAGACCTGCAGGCGATGGCACGCGCGGTACCCGGCGCGGCCGAGCGGATCATGAAATTTGGTGATATCGGCGAGCTGGGCGGCGCGGACATCCCCGACCCGTACGGCGGTGGCGCCGCCGACTTCGCGAAGGTGCTCGACATGCTCGAGACGGCCGCGCCGCGAATCCTCGCCGGTCTTGAGTAAGACACTTGGGTAAGACATTCGTCAAGTCGGCGCCCGCCAGCAGCCTCGCCGCCGAGGCGAACGGGCTGCGCTGGCTGGCGGCGGCCGACGGCGGGGTCCCGGTCCCCGAGGTGCTCGCCGCCGACGAGCACCGGCTGGTCACCCAGTACCTGCCGCCGGAAAAACCCACCCGGGCGATGGCCACCGAGTTCGGCGCGCGGCTGGCGAGGACGCACGCCGCTGGCGCGGATGGTTACGGCGCGCCATGGCCCGGCTGGATCGCGAGCCTCCCGCTGGACAACGAGCCCGGCACGTCGTGGCCGGACTGGTACGCCGAACGTCGCCTAGCGCCCTACCTGCGCCGCGCCGCCGACGCCGGCGTCCTGACCAGCTCCGACGTGCGGCTCGTGGAAGAAGTCATCGACCGGATCAGCGAGCTGGCCGGGCCGCCCGAGCCGCCGTCCAGGATTCACGGTGACCTGTGGTCAGGGAACGTGCTGTGGTCCGGCGGCCAGGGCTGGCTGATCGATCCGGCGGCCCACGGCGGGCATCGGGAGACCGATCTGGCGATGCTCGCGCTGTTTGGCGAACCGCGGCTGGACGGGATCCTGGAGGGGTACGGCCCGCTCGCCGACGGCTGGCGGCAGCGGATCCCGCTGCATCAGCTGCACCCGCTCCTGGTGCACGTCTGCCTGTTCGGTGCCGGCTATCGCGGGCAACTGCTATCGGCCGCCCGCGCCGCGCTGCGCGGTTAGATCAGGGCTTCCGCGCGACGCCGCACCACAGGGTCGTCGGGCTTCGCGATTCGAGTTCGCTGTCAGGACGCCAGTCGGGTACCCGGACCACGCCCGGCTCGACCAGTTCGAGTCCGTCGAAGAAGCGGGTTACCTCCGCGTGGGTGCGCAGTGTGGCTCGCTCGGGGGTGTGCGCGTTGAATCGCTCGATCATCTTGTTCGCCGCGTCCGGCGACAGGTCGCTGGCGGCGTGCGAGAGGACCAGGAAGCTTCCCGACGGGACGGCCGATGTCAGACGGGCTAGCACCCCGGCGGGGTCGTCGTTCGCACTGAGGAAGTGCAGGACGGCCATCAGCATGATCGCGACTGGCTGGCCGAAGTCCAGCGTGCGCACCGCCTCGGCCAGGATCTTTTCCGGGTCGCGAAGGTCGGCCTCGGCGTAGGTCGTGGCGCCCTCCGGCGAACTGCGCAGCAAGGCACGCGCATGGGATAGGACCATCGGGTCGTTGTCCACGTAGACGATGCGGCTCTCCGGCGCCTCCGACTGAGCTACCTCGTGGGTGTTGTTCGCCGTCGGCAGGCCGGTACCGATGTCAAGGAACTGGCGGATGCCCTCGGTTCCGGTCAGGTACCGCACCGCGCGAGCGAGAAACGCCCGGTTGGCCCGTGCGGACATCCGTATTCCGGGGTAGGCGGCGATGGTCTCATCACCAGCGATCCGATCAGCCTCGAAGTTGTCCTTGCCGCCAAGCCAGTAGTTGTAAATCCTGGCTGGATGCGCCACGTGGGCGTTGAAACCGAGGTCGTCAGCCGTCACCGCCGGGCCCTTCATAGTTGAAGCGATTCACTAAAAATTAGCATGGACCACTAAACAGGCGGCCCTGGGATACCCCTAACCGTAAGAAGTCTGATACCCGGGGCGAGCGCTGGATGCAAGGCCGAGCACCTGGGCACTAGGTAAGGAAATCGGCAAAGCGGTGCGTCTGGGTGCCGGGGGCTGGCGGGGGGTTCCCGCGTCGTCTAGCTTGAGGAATATGCGCAAGTCGATCGCTACGGTCTCGGTCAGCGGCACGCTCACAGCCAAGCTCGACGCGATCGCGGCGGCGGAGTTCGACGCCGTCGAGATCTTCGAGAACGACCTGATCGGCTGCCCGCTGTCACCGGAGCAGATCCGGGCATATGCCGATGACCGAGGTCTCGGTATCGACCTGTACCAGCCGTTTCGCGACTTCGAGGCGATGCCGGCCGAGGATTTCCGGCACAACCTGCGCCGCGCGGAGCGCAAGTTCGAGCTGATGGCGAAGCTCGGCACTGACCTGTTGCTGGTCTGCTCGAACGTCTCGCCGCGGTCGGTGGACGACGATGACCTGGCCGCCGGGCAGCTTTACGAGCTGGCGACCCAGGCCGCCGAGCACGGAATCCGGATCGCGTACGAGGCGCTGGCCTGGGGCCGGCACGTCAGCGGCTACCAGCACTCGTGGGAGATCGTGCGGAAGGCGGACCATCCGAACCTGGGTCTGTGCCTGGACAGCTTCCACATCCTGTCCAGGGGACACGACCCGGCGCCGATCCGCGACATCCCCGGTTCCAAGATCTTCTTCCTGCAGCTCGCCGACGCGCCGGTGCTCGGGATGGACGTGCTGTCCTGGAGCAGGCACCATCGGTGTTTCCCTGGTCAAGGGGCGTTCGACCTGACCAGTCTGGTCGGCCACACGCTGGCCGCGGGTTACCGGGGACCGCTGTCGCTGGAGGTTTTCAACGACGTCTTCCGGCAGGCCGACGGGGTAAGGACCGCCGACGACGCTTTCCGGTCGCTGCTGCTGCTCGAGGAAACCCTGGGCCTGTTCGATCCGGGTCCGCCCGCGTCGATCCCCGGGTACGCGTTCGCCGGTGTGTCAGGAAGCGAGGCGGTCCGTGACATCCTGCGCGGTCTCGGGTTCAAGCCGGTCGGCGAGCACCGGTCCGAGCTGTGGGCGGCCGGTGCGGCCCGGGTGGTGGTCACCCCGGAACCGGGTCCGCCGCTGGTGTCGGCGGTCGGCCTGGCTACCGACGACCCGGCCGCCGCGACCGCTCGCGCCGCCGCGTACGGTGCCGCCTCCGAACCCGGCGAGCCGCCGTCGGCCGCGAATGGGCAGACCGCGCTGCTGTTCTGCGGCCCGGACTGGCAGTCGGACTTCGGCGTCGTTTCGCCTGATGCGGGACTGCTGACCGGCATCGATCACGTGGCGCTGCCGGTTCCCCACGACCGCTTCGACGAGGAAGCGCTGTTCCTGCGGGCGATCCTCGGCCTGTTCCCGGCCGGGAGTGCCGACCTGGCCGACCCGCATGGCTTGATCCGCAGCCGCGCCTATTGCTCCGCCGACGGTTTGCGCATCGCCGTCAACATGCCGCCGCCGGGAGGCTTCCCCGGCACCCAGCACGTCGCCTTCGGCTGCAGCGACATCTGGGCGGCGGCCGCCGCGTCGGAGCGTCGCCTCGCCATCCCGCACAACTATTACGACGACCTGTCTGCTCGCTACGAACTGCCCGATGAGACGCTCGCCCGGATGCGTGACCTTGACATCCTCTACGACCGGGACGGAGCGGCGGAGTACTGGCACTTTTACACCCAGAGCATGGGCGAACGCTTGTTCTTCGAGGTGGTCCAGCGCACTCCCGGCTACGACGGGCTAGGCGCGGTCAATGCCCACGTTCGCATGGCGGCCCAGGCCGCCTTCCCGCGAAGGCGGCGGGGGAGTCACGTGTACAGGGTGAAGTCGGGGACGGAGCCGGTCAGGTAGTGCAGGCCCACCTCGCGGCGCTTGTAGGCGACCGGGTCGTGCAGGGTATGGGTGCGGACGTCGCGCCAGAAGCGGTCGAAGCCGTACCGGTTGGCGGTCGACCTGGCGCCGGTCACCTCGAAGATCTTGGACGTGACATCGAGCGCGGTGTCCGTCGAGACCACCTTCAGCGCCGCGACCTTGACCGCCAGCTCGCCGCGTTCTTCCCAGGTCAGAGTCGGCACCAAAGCGGCATCAAGCTCAGCGGCCACCGCGTCGGCGAGTGCCGCGACGGCCGCGAGCCGCGCCACGTGATCCCCGTACGCGGCGAGCACGTACGGCTCGTCGGTCACCGAAGCCTGGCCGCCGAGCACCCACGGCCGTGACGCCTGGCGCGTGTAAGCGCGCGCGGTGGCGAGTGCCCCCTCGGCGATGCCCAGGTACAGGTGGCCGAACACAGCCTGGATCGCCGGCGTGATAGCCGACGCTAGCGGCGTGGGTTCCGAGAGCGAACCAATCACGTTCTCGTGCGGCACCTCGACATCGTGGAACGTCACCGAGCCGCTCGCGGACAGCCGCATCCCGAGGTTGTCCCAGTCCCTGCCGAACTCGACTCCCCGGGCGTTCGCGCGCACCGCCAGCAGGAAGAGGTCCGCGCCGTCAGACCCCGTCACGGCGATGACATCGCCGACGGACGCGCCGGTAGCGAATGTCTTGCTCCCGTTCAGCAGGTAACCGCGCGGGTCGGGGGTGAGCGTCAGGTCCGGCTCGATGGGGTTCACCGCGTCGCCCCATAGCCACTGGTGCTCGGCGGTCGGCCGCGCCCAGCGGTCCTGGACCGACGCGTCGCCGACCAGCCACAGGTTCGCGGAGTTCACGTAGTGATAGCCGAGAAGCTGAGCGATCGATCCGTCGGCGCGGGCGAGAGTCCGTACTACGGCGAGCGCCGTACGCCAGCCTTCCCCCGCACCCCCGTATTCCTTCGATATCAAAACGCCGGGCAGCTCCGCCTTCCTGAGCAGCTCCGCCTCGGCGACCGGCGAGGCGGTGGCGTCGTCCCGCTCAACCGCGTCCGCCGCCAGCGCCTCGGCGACCTCGCCGGCCCGTGCGATCCAGTCGGTCATCTAGATGATTCCGTTCCTCGGTGGCGCGATGTCGTTCAGCTCCCAGTCGCCTATGTGCCGGATTTTCCAGCGGCGCGGGTCGTGCAGCGTGTGCGTGCGGGCATTCCGCCAGTGGCGGGACAGGTTCAGCGATTGATCCGCGCTCCGCGTCCCGATCAACGAAAAGATCTCGGTGGCCACGGTGAGCGCGGCCGCGTCGGCGGCGGCCCGGGCGGCGGCGACCGCGACGGAGGCCTCGGCGCTGGAGTGTTCGGTGAGGTGCGCGGCGGCGGCGTCGAGCGCGTCGCCGGCGTCGTGGACGAGGGCGCGGGCGCCGCGCACGGTCAGCGCCAGCTCACCGAACTTCTCGATCACCGCGGGCTCGTCGGCGGCGCGATCGGTCTCCGCCTCCCACCACGGACGGGCGATGGCGTGGATCAGCCGCTTGCCGTCGTGCAGCGCCGCCATGGCGATGCCAAGGTCGACGCAGGCGTGCATGAACTGCCCGAACGCGCCGAAGATCTCGGTCTGGTCGAAGACCGCCGACACCGAGACGACGTGTTCGTCCGGGACGTTGACCTTGCTGAACCGCACGGTGCCGCTCCCGGTGGTCCGCTGACCCATCCCGTTCCAGTCGTCGGTGACGGTGACTCCCGGGTGGTCGGCGGGCACCCAGGCCGCGTGGGTCAGTCCCTCGGCGTCGTTGGCGTACACCGGGATCCAGTGCGCGAACGGCGATCCGGTGCAGTAGTACTTGGTGCCGTCGAGCAGCCACGAGCCGTCGGGCTGGCGCTCGAAGCCGATCGCGTAGTCCTTGGCGGTGCGGGTGCCGCGTTCGGACAGCGCGTTGGCGAAGCGCTTGCCGTTGAGGAGTTCGTTGTAGAAGAACTTGTGCTGCTCGGGCGTGCCGGAGTGCTCCAGGAGGTTCACGAAGAAGAAGTGGTTCTGCGGTATCTGCCCGAGGCTGGCGTCACCCGCTGACAGCTCGGTGAACACCTCGCCGAGGGTGCGGGCGCTCACCCCGGCGCCGCCGTGCTCCTTCGGGACCGTGATGGCGAGCAGGCCCGATTCCGACAGCTCGTCCATCAGGTCGTAGGGGAGTTCGCGGTCCCTGTCACGCTGCGCGTCGTTGGTTGCGAAACGTTCCCGGAGACGTTTCGCGGTCTCGATCGCCTCGGCGTCGCTGGTGATGATGTGCGTCATGTTTGGCGGTACCTCGCCCCGGGATGGTCGTCGCGTAGCCTGGGCTGACCCAGCAGGCTGTCGCGGAGGGTGGGTCCCCCGGTGCCTAGGCGGTTGCGTCTTTGCAGCTCCGGGACGACGTGCTCCACGAGGTCCTCGAAGGTGCCGGGGGTGATCGCGTAGGCGAGGTTGAACCCGTCGACGTCCGCCTCGTCCGCCCAGCGCTCGAGTTCGTCGGCTATCTTTTCCGGTCCGCCGATGAGAACCGGGCCCATGCCGCCCACCGTCACCCAGTTCGCGATCTCGCGCGGGGTCCAGGTGCGGTCCGGGTCGGCGGTGGTGAACGCCTCGACCGCGCTGCGCACCGCCTCGGTCTCGACGTACTTCAACGGCTGATCCGGGTCGTAGCCGGACAGGTCAAGGCCGGACCAGCCGCCATACAGCGCGAGGGCGCCGTCGTAGCTCGCGTACCTGAGGAAGTCGCGGTGCTTGGCCTCGGCTTCCTCGTCGGTTCCGGCGGTGACAACGGTGACCAGCGGGAAGATCTTGACGCTGCGCGGGTCTCTGTTGTTCGCCTCTAGCCGGCGCCGGATGTCGTCGACCTTGGGCCGCAATACTTCCGGGCGGGTGCCGGTGATGAAGATCGCCTCGGCGTGTCTCGCGGCGAATTCTCTGCCGCGCGGCGACGCGCCGGCCTGGAACAGCAGCGGAGTGCGCTGCGGCGACGGCTCGCAGAGGTGATAGCCCGGAACCTCGAAGTACCTGCCCTTGTGGCCGATCGGGCGGATCTTGTCTTTGCTGGTGAAGGTGCCTTTTGCCTGGTCTTTGACCACCGCGTCATCGTCCCAGGAGTATTCCCACAGCTTGTAGCAGACCTCGAGGAACTCCTCGGCTAGTTCGTATCGGTGGTCATGCTTCACCTGGTTCTCTAGGCCCAAGTTGCGGGCCGCCGACTCCAGGTAGCTCGTCACGATGTTCCACCCGACGCGTCCCTTGGACAGATGATCCAGGGTGGACATCTTGCGGGCGAACGCGTACGGCTTCTCGTACGTGCTCGACACCGTGACAGCGAAGCCGAGATGCTCAGTCACCGCGGCCATCGCCGAGATCTGCATGAGCGGGTCGTTGACCGGGATCTGGTCCGCGCCCAGGATGGCGGCTTCCGCGGAGTCCTGGTACACGTCATAAACACCGAGCACGTCCGCGATGAACAGACTGGTGAAGCCGCCTCGTTCGAGCAGCTTCGCCAGGTCGGTCCAGTAGTCGATGTCCTTGTAGCGGTGCGACTGATCCTTAGGGTGGCGCCACAGCCCGGGGGATTGATGCGCCACGCAAGTCATGTCAAACGCGTTCAGGTGGATGCGGGCAGTCACCTGTCCATTTCAACCCACAATGTCCATAATGTCAACCGGAATGCTAGGAATTCGGGACTTCCCGCGCGCCCCGGCCCACCTCCCCCCTCCCTCCCTCCCCCCCCGGTCGATGT
>JBEKHI010000197.1:0-14938 GCA_050012355.1 Streptosporangiaceae bacterium
GGGGCGGCTCTCGCAGCGGCGCCGCGCGGGCGGGGCCTGCGGCGGGCCCCCGTGGGGCAATAATCACATATAGGGCATGCCGCCCGGTCGGGGAGCTTCTACAGGGCCGTCGATGGCCCATTGATGGGGCTAGGGCGCTATCGATGGCCCATCGTTGGGGTTCGCTTTGGGCCTTCTGGCTGGGGCTTCACCGGGGGCGACGAGAATGGACGGGGAATTAACTTGCGGGGTGCCGCGTTTTAGCGTACGGTAAGCCATAGATCGCGGTTCTCGCGATGATGAGGCTGAAGCCTAGCGTTAGCGACTTCATACTGCTAGTGACGTGGCGCGATAGCTCCCAGATTCTCAGCTCAGCCTCCGGACGGTCCTCCTGACCAGGGGACTTCCACACGTTTTTTCTGTGGCCCTAGCGAAGCGCCACTTCCTCTTTTTGGCATGCGCGCAATTCACATCAGCGCGCCGTTTGCCGCCAATCCAAATCCCATGAAGGGAATCTTCACCTTGACTTCAAACACACACTTCCGCGGAATCGCGGACATCAACAGCGGCCGGGGCTTTGTGCGCGTGGCCGGTTACACCCGATCGTCCGGCGACGTCCCGTTGAACAGCAACCAGATACGTTCCGCCGCGCTCCGGCGCGGAGACGAGATCGAGGGCGAACGCGAGGGCAACTCCTTGCGCATCACCACGATCAACGGCCTGTCCCCCGACGTTGCCAGGCACCGCCCGAACTTTGACGACCTGACGCCTGTCTACCCGGACGAACGATTCCGGCTTGAGGACGGCAGCGACTCCCCCACCGCGCGGATCATCGACCTGATCGCCCCGGTCGGCAAGGGCGCGCGCGGGCTGATCGTCGCCCCGCCAAAGGCCGGCAAGACGACCATACTGAAGACCATCGCCCAGGCGATCGCGACCACCAATCCCGACGTGCACCTGATGATGGTGCTGGTCGGGGAACGACCAGAAGAGGTCACCGACCTGAGCCGCAGCGTGCAGGGCGAGGTCATCTACTCCACCTTCGATCAGCCCGCCGACGACCACATCCGGGTCGCCGAGCTGGCCATCGAGCACGCCAAGCGGCTCGTCGAACTCGGCCGCGACGTGGTCGTGCTGCTCGACTCCCTGACCCGGCTCGGCCGGGCCTACAACCTCGCGGCCCCCTCGAACGGCAAGACTCTCAGCGGCGGCCTCGCGGCGTCCGCGCTCCAGTACCCCCGCCACTTCCTCGGCGCCGCGCGCAACATCGAGGAGGGCGGCTCGCTGACCATCTTGTCCACCACTCTGGTGGACACCGGTTCCCGGCTCGACGACTCCCTCTTCGAGGAGTTCAAGGGCACCGGGAACATGGAACTCCGCCTCCGCCGGGATCTGGCCGAGAAGCGGATCTTCCCCGCGATCGACGCGGGAGCCTCTGGCACCCGGCGCGATGACCTGCTCATGGGCAACGCCGAGCACGGCGCCGTCACCAAGGTGCGGCGCGCCATCTCCGGCTTGGAGCCGCAGCAGGCGCTGGAACTGCTGCTGGACAAGACCAGCCAGTCAAACGCCGCCTTCCTGCGCCAGGTTGCTGCGTAATCCGCGGCGTCGCGCCACGCGAAGCACGCCGCCCCAGTGCCGCCGCACGGAGCCAGCCGGATATCCCGGACCTGCCGGGCGACTCCCCAACCGCCGCCTGATCTCCGAATACAGAAGAACGGATCTCCGCCGTCGGGGAGCACGTGTACCGCTTCCCAGAACGCCAGGTGTCCACCAGGACGCAGCGCGTGCCAGGCATGCTGGTACTTCACCGCCGGATCAATCCAGTGCCATGCCGTCGCCGAATACACCAGGTCGAAGAGCCGACTCGGAGTCCATTCCTCGAAAGCCGCCGTGACCACTTCCACGTCATAGCCAGCAAGTGCGCGACGAGCCGCGACCGCGAGCTCGGCACCCAGCTCGACGCAGGTAACCGCGAAGCCACGCGCCGCGAACGGCCGGGTCGCCACCCCAGGCCCGCACCCCACCTCGAGCAGCCGGGAACCAGCCTCAAGGCCGGTGAGCGAGATCAGGTCGTCGTAGAGCGTCTCGGGGTAGCTCGGGCGATACCGCTCATAGGTGGCCGCCGCCTCGTCGAACGTCCGCCGCAGGGACTCGCGCCCGCTCGCGCCGTCATTGTCTCCCACCCGTCCATCTTGCCGTACCGGTCTCCGAACAGGGTCGACAATGCGTATTCAAACAACTACGCTACGTGAGTGAATGCCTCCTAACTGTAAGGGAAAAGCATGCGATCTCGCGTCTTGACATCGGCCGTCATGCCAGCGGTGGCGCTCCCCGCGCTCGCGTTTGGCCACGGGCCTGGCCTGCCAGGGTTCGGCCTCAACAAGGCGGTGCGCTTCGTGACCTCCACCGTGAGCTCGATCGCCACCTCCGGCACGGCCGCGGACTCCCGTCGGCGGGATTCGCACTCCGCCAGGCGTCACCCGAACGTCCACTATGTCGCGATCAACTGCCTGAACAAGCCTGTCGTCCGGCCCGGGACCTTCGAACTGGCCTGCGCCGACGGAAACGACACGCTCACCAAACTGCACTGGACCGCCTGGAACCCCGGCTACGCCACCGCGACCGGGACTCAGGTAGTGAACGACTGCACCCCGAACTGCGCCCAGGGCAGGTTCGACAGCTACCCGATCCGGGTGATCCTGTGGGGCGGCACGACGGTCTCCGGACACCCCGCTGAGCGCCGCTACACGATGGTCACCGTGCTGTATACCGGTCGTCTGCCCGCCGTCGGCAGCGGGTCGTCCAAGATGACCGGGCCGAGCAGCATCAGCGGCGAGCTGTGGAGCTGAGGACACGCTGGGAACAGCCCTCGAGTTGACAGCGGGAATGCCTTCAGGGCATGCTGAGTTAGTCAAAACGGGACACCTCGTTCGGTGAGGCGTCTTCACGGACACAGGCCACTGATCCCAAACGTCGAGAGACGCCCCGGATCAGGACACCTCTCCCCGGCTTAAGGGGTGAGGCCAAGTGGCTGCGCCAAGCTTCGGAGACGGAGCGCTACGCCGTGGAGTGCCAAAGCTCTAACGAGAGAGGTGCTATCGCCCGATGGCTGTCTCTCGCCTGGTGTCGCTTTGTGCTTAGGTGCCGTGTGTACCGCGGAAGAAGGGAGGCGCGCGATGGACTCTGATAGTCCGGGCCGAAGTTGGCCCTATCCGTTGCTTTCCTTTGTTTCCCCGGGCACAAGCTGACGCGCCGACGCCATTTTAAGGTCGTGCGCGCTTAACGGCGCGTGCCCCCGATCCCGCTTGAGTGATAAGCGTGAAAGGGGTGTTCAACTATGGCCACCACGACCACCAAGACCACGGCAGTACTCGACGACGCTCACGTCGGCGACATCCGCGGCGCTCTCGGCACCATTCGTGTCGACGACAACGGCGCCCGGTCCACGATGTCCGCGCGGCTAAAGACGCTGCTGGCCATCGTGGGACCGGGACTCATCGTTATGGTCGGCGACAATGATGCTGGCGCTTTTTCCACCTATGGCCAGGCCGGGCAGAACTACGGCACCCGGCTGCTATGGACGCTCCTGCTCCTTGTCCCGGTGCTGTACGTCAACCAGGAGATGGTGCTCCGTCTGGGCGCCGTCACCGGAGTCGGGCACGCGCGGCTGATCCTGGAGCGGTTCGGCAAGTTCTGGGGCGCGTTCTCCGTCATCGACCTGTTCATCTTGAACGCGCTGACCCTGGTGACCGAGTTCATCGGGATCACGCTGGCGGCCGGTTACCTTGGGGTGCCGAAGGTGCTCGCGGTCGCGCTAGCCGCCGTGGTGATCATCGCTTCCGCCTTCACCGGGTCGTTCCGCCGGTTCGAGCGGATCGCGGTGACGTTCTGCCTCGGATCGCTGCTGCTCATCCCGCTGTTCGTGATGGTTCACCCGTCGGCGTCCTCGATGACGCACGGCTTCCTGGTGCCCGGGCTGCCCGGCGGGTCCGGCCAGATGGCGACCGTGATGCTGCTGGTCATCGGCATCGTCGGCACCACCGTCGCCCCGTGGCAGCTGTTCTTCCAGCAGTCTTACGTGATCGACAAGAGGATCACGCCGCGGTTCATGAAGTACGAGAAGACCGACCTGTGCATCGGCATCGTCATCGTGGTCATCGGCGGCGGCGCGCTGATGGGCGTGGCGGCGGCCGCGTTCGGCGGGCACGGCGGATTCACCGACGCCGCGGGCCTGGCGCACGGAATCGCCGCCTACGCGGGCCGGGCGGCCGGAGTCATCTTCGCGATCGCCCTGCTGGATGCCTCGATCATCGGTGCCTTCGCGGTGTCGTTGTCCACCGCGTACGCGGTCGGGGACGTGCTCGGGCTGAACCACTCGCTGCACCGCGGCATCAAGCAGGCCAAGGGCTTCTACGCGATCTACGCGCTGCTGATCGGCCTGGCGGCAACGATCGTGCTGATCCCCGGCTCCCCGCTCGGGCTGCTGATCGAAGGCGTCCAGGTGCTGGCCGGCGTGCTGCTGCCCAGCGCGACCGTGTTCCTGCTGCTGCTATGCAACGACCGCGCGGTGCTCGGCCCGTGGGTGAACCGCCGGCCGACGAACATCTTCACCTCGACCGTCATCGCGATCCTGATCACACTGTCGGTCATCCTGACCGCCTCGGTGCTGTTCCCGGAGATCACCTCGGGCCAGATCGTGGTCATCACGATCGCGTGCGCGGTGGTGTCGGCGGTGTTCGGGGCGGTGCTGCTCGTGCGGCGGCGGCGCGCCGAACTGCCAGTGGAGGACCCCGAGTTCGAGGACCGGAACAACTGGCGGATGCCGCCGCTGAACCGGCTCACCGCTCCGGCGATCTCCGGCGGCCGCAAGGCGGGGCTGACCGCGCTGCGACTGTACCTGCTGATCGCGATGATCCTGGTAATCGTCAAGGTCGTGGAAACGGCGCTCGGTCACTGAGGGTCGGGTTGAGTTCCTGAGCTGGCGAACCCGCGCCTTAGCGAGCATCACCGCAGGCAGGACCGACCTAAGGTATCCGCATGCACGCAAGATAAGGCATTCGTCCGATGTGGCGCGGGTCGCCTTAGAACGAACCTTGAAGGTACCGGGAGACAGCCTCCCGGGCACCTCAGGGAGGCACTGTGCACCCCGAAATCGCTTTCGAGCTTATGAACCACCACACCAGCCAGCTGCGAGCGGAAGCCCGGCGAGAGCGCATCGCCCGCAAGCTCCGCGAGACGCGCCGCGTACGGAGGCACGGCATCACACCTCGGATGGCTGCTCGGGTAGGCGAGACCGCCAGCGTCCCGGCTCAGCGCCGCGGCGCCGCGACCACGACACGATAATCCGCTATGTCCGGCGAGAGCGTCGGCGTTCGCGGAATGTCAGACGCCCGTGGCACGCTGAACAGTGAGATGAGCAAACGCCGAACGAGCCCGGTCCTGGTCGGCAGGGACGAGCAGACGCGCTCGCTGGAGGACGCCCTCGGGGCCGCCGCCAGCGAGCCTGCCACCATTCTCATCGGCGGCGAGGCTGGCGTCGGTAAAACGCGCCTCGTCAGCGAGTTCACCGCAACGGCCGACGCCATCGTGCTCACCGGGCCCTGCGTCGAACTCGGGGCCGACGGGCTGCACTTCGGCCCGTTCACGGCGATGCTCCGCGGCTTCGCGCGTTCGGACGACGCGGCCGGGCTCGATATCGGCGACCAGGCCACCCGGGAGCTGGCCCGGCTGCTACCAGAGCTCGCCCCGGCGACCCAGCCGCGGGAGACCGATCCCGCCGAGGCGCGCGCCCGCCTCTTCGAGGCGTTCCTCACCCTCTTCGAGAAACTGGCGGCACGCAAGCTGCTCATCCTCGTCGTCGAGGACGCGCACTGGGCGGACCGGTCCAGTCGGGACCTCATCACCTTCCTGATCCGCTACCAGCGGTCGCTGCCGAACACGCTCATCCTGATTACCTACCGCTCGGATGAGATGCACCGCACGCATCCGCTCCGGCCGCTGCTGGCCGAGCTTGGCCGCATCGACTGGGTGGAGCGGATGGATCTCCCGCGCCTCACCCGCGACCAGGCCGACGAGCTGGCGACCGCGATCCTGGGCATCGCGCCCGACCCGAGGCGCGCCGACGCGCTCTACACCCGGGCCGAGGGCAACCCGCTGTTCACCGAGGAGCTCATGGGCTGCCCGGATAGCAATTGCGACGTCCCCGACTCGCTGCGCGACCTGCTGCTGGCCGCCATTGGCCGGCTACCGGACGACACCCAGCACGTGCTGCGGATCGCCAGCGCCGCCTCCGGCGAGGTCAGCCACGAACTCCTCGCCGAAGTCACGAAAAGTACGGATCTCATCGAGGCAATCCGCAAGGCGGTCGCCGCGAACGTCCTGGTCACCACGCATGACGGCTACGCCTTCCGGCACGCGCTGATCCGCGAAGCGGTGCACGAGGACCTGCTCCCCGGTGAGCACGGCCGGATCCACGCGCAGTTCGCCGAGGCCATCGACACGAACCCCGATCTCGTCGCACCAGGCCGCGCGGAGGTCGAGAAAGCACACCACTGGAACGCCGCGCACAACACCACCTGGGCGCTGACCAGTGCCTGGCAGGCAGCAGCTAAGGCCGGCTGCGCCGTCGCCTACGCCGAGCGCATCACCCTGCTCACGCGGGTTCTCGAACTCTGGGATCAGGTTCCGGACGCCGCCGATCGCATCGGCGTCGACCACGTCAGGGTGCTGGAGGAAGCCGCGGACGCGGCTTACGCCACCGTCGAAGACCAGCGCGGCCTGGCGTTCACCAAAGCCGCGCTCGCGGAACTCGACCCCACGGCGGACCCGCTCCGCGCCGCGCTGCTCATGGACCTTCAGCAGAAGTTCAACCATCGCCTGGGCCAGCCGAGCGACCCGGACGCGGCGCTGCGGATGCTGTCCTCCGAAGAGCCGTCGGCGGCCCGGTCCAAGATCCTGCTGTCGGCCGCGAAATGCGGCACCAGGCGCGATGGACCGCAGTTCCGTCTCTGGGCCGAGGAAGCCCTCAACTATGCCCGCCAGACCGGTGACCTCACCAGCGAGGCCGAGGCCCTGATCACCATCGCGATGGGCGAATCGCACCCGGCCGGCCTGGCCGTCGATGGCAGCGAAGCGTTCGCGCTGCTCGACGAGGCCCGCGAGGCCGCCCGCCGCGCTGAAGCACCCCGCACGCTGCTACGCGTCGCGATCCACGAGTCCCACCTGCTGTGCGGCGCCGGTCTCTACGAGCGCGCCGCCGAGGTTGCCCGCCAGGGAACCGCCGACGCGGAGCGGGCCGGCCGGGCCCGCACGGACGGCACGTTCCTCACCATTAACCTCGCGGAGCCGCTTTACGCGCTCGGGCGCTGGGACGAAGCAAACGACGTTACGAAACGAGCGGTCCGGCTCGCCCCGCCCGTCATGACCCACCGAGGGCTCTTCACGACCCAGGTGCTGATCGCGCTGGGCCGCGGTGATCTCGAGCTCGCGCAGCAGCTGGTGGCCGCCGTTCGCGACACGCTGTCCAGCGCCCGGTTCGAAGATCAGCACCATCTCGTGCTGGCCTCGCTTGAGATCCAGACGCGGCGGGCCCTGGACGGCCCGGCCGCGGCCGCCGATTTCGCGGCCCAAGCACTCGACCGGCATGACCTCACGAGCGTGATCACCCGGTATGCGTGGCCGGTCATCGTCGCCGCGCGAGAGGTCGCCGCGGAAGCGGCCGACCGCGGTGCTTGCTACGGGCTCGCGGAGCGGACACGGACGCTGGCGGAGAAGATCGACGTCTTCGGCCCGGTCCAGCGGGCATTCCAGCTCTCGTTCACCGCGGTCGACACCCCGTCTCTGGAGGCATGGGACGCGGCGGCCGCCGCCTGGTCCGACCTGCACCAGCCCTATGACACCGCCCGCGCCCTGCTGGCGGCCGCGACGGAGGCCGCTGGCATCGCCACGGGCCGCGACTCGGCCGCCGAACGGCTCCGCCGTGCCGCCCCGCTCGCCGAGTCCCTCGGTGCCCGTCCGCTCAGCGAGGCGATCGCTGCCCTCGCCCGCCGCCTCGGCGTCTCACTGGCTTCCTCGGGCGACGTTCCCGGCCGTCCCTTCGGCCTCACCGACCGCGAGTACGAGGTGCTGCGCCTGGTCGCCGACGGCCGCAGCAACCGGGAGATCGGCGAGCAGCTGTTCATCTCCCCGAAGACAGCCAGCGTGCACGTCTCCAACATCCTCGGCAAGCTCGATGTCGCCACCCGCACCGAAGCGGCCGCCAGGGCGCACTCGCTCGCTTTGTTCTAGACGCCGGTATACGAGACCACTGTGACGCCCTCGGGGACGATCATCCGGGTCCCGGAGACGGACAAGCTCGGGAAGTCCGTCCCGACCGGCGCGGTCGCGGCGGAGAACATCCGGGCCCCGTTGGACAGCCGGTAGCCGTATAGCTCGCCGTTGCGGCTGACGTCCCAGACGACGCCGCCGGCGATCACCGGTGGCCCCGGGTTGCCGCCGGACACCGACCAGCCGGCCCGCATCGCTGGCTTGGCACCGCCGGTCACCATCATCACGTGCAGACTGTCGTAACAGGAGAAAACGACGAGATCGCCATCCACCGCGTCACCGCCGAACCCGCCCTCGCATACCCGCGCCGAGGCGAGCTGCCCGCCAGTCCCGCCGAGCCGGGAGCCGTTCAGCAGGTAGCCCATCCCCTGCTTGCCGACCTGGAAGATCAGGCCGTCCGGCAGCAGGGCCGGCTCGGTCGAGCCGAGATCCTGGTCATCGGCGGAGAGCGCCACGAAGTTCGACGGCGTGAAGATACCCTCGACCTTCAGCTCCGGGCTCAGTTGCAGCACGCTGTCGGAGTCATCCACCTGGTCATACGGCGTGCCGTTCCCGGTGGTCGCGTAGAGGCTGCCGTCGCGGTACGACTCTCCGGCTGGCGCCCAGATTCCGGCCTGCCGCTGGTTGTCGGTGGTGAAGGTGACCATCGGCCCGTCGCCGGAGACCGACGCGCCGACGATGCGGCCCTTGTAGTCCGAGCAGTCTCCGTAGAGCCCGCCGAACGGCACGTACACCCGCGAGCCGAGCAGCAGCAGTGCCCCACGTTGCTGCTGGGCCATCACGTCGCTGCCCGCGACGTCGGCTGTCCGCTGCCAGACGGTCGCGCCGGTGGAGAGGTCGAGTTCCCACAGGGTGTGCCGGTAGGCCGGCCGGCTGGTGAACGTCACCAGCCAGAGGTGCCCGGACGCCGGGTCCGCCACCGGGGTACCGGTGATGCCTGACGGCAAGATGTTGCCGCACGGCAGGCCGGACGGCACCGGCGTGGCCAGGTGCCGCGACCAGCGCACCGCACCGGTGGTGGCATTGAGCGCGTACACGGTGTCGTTCTCGGTGGCGATGATCACCTCCGAGCCGACGATCAGCGGCTGCGCGTACACCGCGCCGTCAACGTGCGCCGTCCAGGCTCGCCTGATCACGCCCGGCGACGGAGAACTGACCGAGACCCCGTCGCGCTGCGCGGTGCGGTCGTAGGTCAGCCAGTCAGCCGATGTCGTCGCCTGCGCTGATCCCCCGGAGGCGCTGGTGGCGGCGGTCGGGACCGGGACCGGCGAGCCGGTTGCCTGCGACGGCTGCTGCGCGCCCGAACCACAGCCGACCACCGCGAGCCCGACGGCGAGCATCGCGAGCGCCGCTTCCGGCCGGAGCTTAATTACCCACCGCAATCGCTTCACTCGTCCTATCCTTGCCCGCACGGACCCCAGCGGTCAACGCCGTTCCCATTTCCGTGCGCTTCATTGCGACACGCTTTAGAATTACGTGACATCATGAGAGCGCACGAAAATGATTGGAGGTGGGATGGTGGCTGATATCCCTACGCCGGGAGGGTGCCAGGCTTGCGGACACGCGCTACCTCCCCAGGCAGGTAAGGGCCGTCAACGCCGGTACTGCGATGCGAGATGCCGGAGCGCGGCGCGACGCGAACGCGCGCGCTCCGTAAAGTCAGGGTTGACATCCGATCTTCGTCATGAGTACCTTGACGATATAGATATCGGGTCCAGCCCAGATGACCTGGTGGCCGCTCGGGCCGTTGACGCGGCCCGCCACCTCGCGGATGAGCTGAGCCTTCCTTCCGCGCCGTACGGCGCGGTGGCCGCGGCGCGGGAACTGTCGGCCGCGGCGGAGGCCGCGTTGCAGGCGGCCGTTGACCGGGCACGGGACGCCGGACAGAGCTGGAGGGACATCGGTGAGGTACTGGGCACGAGCAGGCAGGCCGCCTTCCAGCGATTCGGGCATCCCATCGACCCCCGCACCGGCGAACCGATGAGCCGCGACGTCCTCCCTGACGCGGCGGACCGAGCGGTGGCCATCTTCGACTGGCACAACCAGGGTCGCTGGCAGGAGATCCTCGACGAGCTCGATGACACCATGCGCGCGCGCCATGATCCCGACATCCTGTCCCGCGGATGGGCTGGCATGGTCGGAATGTTCGGCCGTCTGGAGCGCTTCGGCGAACCGTTCGCCCGCCGGGTGGGCTACGAGACCGTGGTCGATGTCCCGCTGCATTTCGAGGCCGGCGACGCCAAGGGAATCGTGCGGTTCAGCGCGGACGGGAAGATCGCCGGGATGGGGATGCGACCCGCATCACCCGCACCGAACAGGAGCTGACATGATCATAACGACGGTTGCCTGGCGAGGCTTGGCCTCGCCAGCCGTCGCCGGGGCGGCGGTCCACTACACCACCCCGTGGTACATCGCCGTGCCCGTGCTGGTGGTGGCACTAGGACTCTCGTTCTGGCGTCGGCGCCGCGGTGGTGGTGGCGGGCGGGGACCGTTCGGTGGATCGTAGGTTCGTGCCTGCTGTTCACGCGACGTGGAGGCGATCGCGGCCTGACGCTGGGGCGCTCCGCGGGCGAACAGCCACCAGGTAGCGGAGCAGCGGCAATTTGCCGGTGGACTCGACCTGGTACCCAGCCGTGGTAGCGAGGTCCCGCAACAGGTCGGTCGGCTGTTCACCGGAATGTAGCAGCGATGCCATGTCCGCGATCAGCAGCCGACCGCCGGGCTTGGTCACCCGGAACATCTCAGCCACCGCGGCCTGACGCTGGCGCGCGGGAATATGGTGCATCGCCAGGGTGCAGGTGACGACATCGAACGATGAGTCCGGCAGGTTGAGGTCTTGCACGATGCCCACCGTGAACGTCATGCCGGGGCCTGCGTGCCGTCGTGCGTATTCGATCGCCGGCTCGGCCGGGTCGAGTCCTGTGACGTGGCCCTCTGGCCCTGCGACGGCGGCCAGCCGACGGGTGAGATATCCGCTGCTCGATCCGACGTCCAGGACCGACTCCCCCCGTTGCACTCCGCTCAGGAGGACTATCCGGTCGTATACGCGGCCGCGGCGCCCAGTGAACATGATGTGATTCATCGCCGTATTGAGACGGAAGGCGCGGAGCGTGATTCCGGTGCCGCGGCCGCCATCGTGCAAGCGGTTGATCATGCTATGCATAACGTTCTCCTTGGTTCGATCCCATGAGATCAATGCTGTCGGCACGGCGAGGCGTTGTCGTCCCGCGCCGGGAGCGTCTTCTGACTACTCGGCGTGGATACGGGATGGTGCCGGAGTACGACGCGGGGCGTAGAAACGAGCTACGTCTCTGTCCGGCTGGGCGGCTGGTACCGATAGATTCTCGGCATGAGTGACGAGCGTGAAGTCCTGACCTGGCAAGCGTTCGGTGAGGCCTCACGTGAACTCGCCCGGATCATCGCCGCGGACGGCTACCGGCCAGACCTGATCCTGGCGATCGCGCGGGGCGGGCTGTTCACGGCCGGGGCGCTCGGGTACGCACTGGCGGTCAAGAACCTGGACGTGATGAACGTCGAGTTCTACGACGGCATCGGGAGCACGCTCGACATGCCGGTGATGCTCCCGCCGGTTCAAATGCGAGTACGTGTGGCGCCGCACCGACCACTGGATCGACTTCCCATGGAGCGCCGCGGGGCCCGTCGTATAACCGGATGCGGTAGGTAGATTCTCGTGTCAGGCCGCCGACGGTACCGGCCCGCAGACCTTCGGCCACGTGCCGGTGCTCGCCGCGTTGTTGATCCAAGTTGCGATCGTCTGGTCCGGCTTGAAGTCAGGGCTCATCGGATAGGTTCCCTCGAGTTCCTCGAAGGCATTGTCGAAGACGTCGTTATTGAGAACCCGGCCGTTCTTGTACCAGCCGCCTTTCGTGCCGAGGGCAGCCAGGTTCATATATCCCTGGCTCCGGTCCCAGATGCGGATGTCGTGCTGGGCGAGACACTGAACGAACGGTTCGCTGAGCTGGCGCACGCGGTTGAGGTAAGCGTTGAGTGACTCCGTCGCGTTCGGCGTGGTCGAGGGGGGTGCGGACGTGCTGGTCGGGGAACCGCCGCTCGACGTGCATGCGGTAGTCAGCAGCAACGCCGCCGAGACCATCGAAGCGGCAAGCAAGTAGGTGAATCCTCGGGCCACTTGAATACTCCTTCTCACTGGCCGGTCTGATGGTTTTGGCTGATGCCTTCGCCCAGCGTGCGGTAGAACTCCCCCGCCGGCTGGGACCCCACGGCAAGCACATTCCAGCCCGTAGATCCCGAAGGTTTCGCGAATGGCGCGAGACGCCAGGTCCCGTCGTTCCACAGTCCGGCGAATCCATAGACGCCGGCAAGTCTGTACGTCACGCACGAGATCCCCGGATCGTTCCGCCGACCACCGACTGGTTGGGGGTCGGCTGAACCGTCCAGGTGGTGCTGGCCTGCGCCACCGTTGAGCCAAGCACAGCTAGCGCTACCGCGAATACCATCCCCATAGTGCGCAGCACATATCCCGCTCGCCGCATGACGCAGCCTCCCCGCCCAAATGATCCCGTTAGGCGGAGATTACGCCTGGTTTGTGGGCGGGTACGACGCGAGCTTCGCGCCGAGGCTAAGCCCACTCAGACCGGGCCTCAGTTGTCCAGCGTCACGTCGATGGCCTCGGCATTTGCCGCGGTAACCTGACTGGCCGACGCCGTGCCTATCCTCCGTAGAGCGTGTCCAGTCCCGCGAGGAGCAACCGGCCTTCGCTCAGCCGTGCCTCATCAGAGAGTTCCTCGGTGAATCCGCGCGTGCTGAAGACCCCGAACGCCGGTAATACTCGGGGGACTCAGTCCTGCATAGAGTCCACGATCTCGGTCAGGAGGAACCTCACCTTCGCCGGGATCGCGCGGCCAGGGTAGGCCTGCTCGACCAGGTTCAGCCCCTCGTCCACGGTAGTAAATCCGAGTTGGCGGTAGAGCAGGATGATGTCGTCGGCGTCGATCTCAGCCCGGGCCGCGAACAGCTTCATCGCCAGCAGGTACCGAGGCGAGGCGACATCGACGATCAGCGAGTCACTGGAATAGAAACGCTGCGCGTTCGGGTCGGGACCGGGCAGGAACCCTTTCACCGCGTCATTCAGCCAGTCGTCCGCAAGCCCTTCCCGCTCCGCGACCACCGTAGCGGCCTCCCGAACCACGTCTGATGGGATGAACACAGCGTCGAGGTCCCGGGTGGCCCGCGTAGCGTCGTAAGCGACTGCGAGGGCCGCGCCGCCGACGAGGAAGAGTTCGGCTCTCGCGCCGCGCGCCGCTAGTTCATCCGATAGGTCATCCAGGAGTGCGCGGATATCCTCCCGTCCGAGGCCTGGTCTCATGCGCGCTCGAGTGCCCCGCTGGTGATGAAAACACCGCGGCGGCGGAACGAGGACGGTGACTCGACCAGCGCCTGGGGGTGCAGGCCACGCAGGTCAGTGACGAACCACCATGGCCACGCCTCGCGCTCAGGAAGCCTAGCCCACGCGGGAACCGTCCATCCGTCTCTGCGGGCCAGGTACTCGGCCATGGCGGCGAACGCGGCGTCCACCCGGTTGTCTCCGGTGCTACGGGGAACGGCGGCCCACATGCGCGCGGCAGCTGGAACGCCGCGATGATGCAGGACGCTGGTGTAGTCGTCGAGCATCTGGGCGAAGACGTAACGCCAGAGCCTGCTTAGCCGCTCGCCATCGGCAAGGAGGATAGTAGCGCTGGCCGCTGCCTGGTCAGCCGTCTCGAACGCCCGCGTCTCCACGCTTGAATGGTAGCCCTGAGCACATCGGGGGTCTGGGAAGACCACGCCGGTCTCACGGCCCGGGTTGGCTACGTCATCGACAGCAATTCGGCGCGCGCCTTTCTCCACTTCAAGCCAAGCCTGCGGTCATCGAGTCATAGCTAGAGAACCGGGGTTCCGTGGGTGGCTTGACCAGTGAGTACGGTGTCACCTGGGTAGCGGCCCGGCAAGCGGGCGCCACACAGCTCACGCGATCCCATCCGGGTATGAGTCGATGAATAGTTTAACTAGTCATCCATTTGCTATAGTGACTATATGAACACATCATCGCCTCATCCGGTGCTCTATACCCCGCCTCCGCTCACCCACGAGGACGAGGCGGTCCTAGGCGAGATCCACCAGATGCGCAAGAAACTGAGGTATCTGCTTCGCAAGCCGACGAGGTGGGAAGGCGGTCTCCGGCGCTCCGCCCTGGCACGCGCCATTCGCGGCTCGAACAGCATCGAGGGCTACGAGGAGGAGGAAGAAGAAGAAGAAGAAGAAGACGCGGCGGCGGCGATCGACGGCGAGGAGCCGATCAGCGCGGACGAGAGAACATTCCTGGAAATCCAAGGGTACCGGCAGGCTCTGGGCTACGTCCTGGCCATGAGCGAGGCCGACTATGCGACGTTCGACACCACCGAGATCCGGGCTATGCACTACATGATGCTGAGCCACGACCTGACGAAGTCACCTGGCCGTTACCGCAAGGGACCGATCTACGTCAACGACGAGCGGCACAACGAGGTCGTCTACGAAGCCCCGCCCGCCAGCGACGTCCCGATGCTCGTGGAAGCGCTCGCGGCCAGCCTGCACAGGGGCCAGGGTGATGATCCGGTCGTGCGGTCCGCCA
>JBEKHI010000198.1:0-29715 GCA_050012355.1 Streptosporangiaceae bacterium
GTCCGGGCCGCCGGGCGGCACCGCAGGCTCGGGCATATCAGGCAAATTGCCGGGCGGTCGTCGGGAGATTCCCGAAGGTTAAACGGCAAGCTATCTGGTCGCTCCTGCCCACGATCACGAAGCCCTGGCACCGCGCACGTCCAGTGTGGACGGAGAGCGGGAGCTTCCTGGCATTGGGAAAGAGTGCGGGCAGGACCGCACTGCCCAGGAACGGGGCCTCAAGGTCGGCCAGTCCGCCACGATCACTAGCACCACCAGTACCACCCACATCAATCACTCCAGGCTGGCGAACGCGGCAGCGAGTCCCAACTACCCGCAGACCCGCACCCACCCGGACTCTAGCTAATAGGGCCGGGACGGGGGCTGGGTAGTTAGCGAGATCAGGCCGGGACGCAGCAGGCTGATGACCTCTGCCGGGTCGGCGGTGGCGAGTTCGTCGGATTTGATGAGGTGCCTGGAGACCGTGACGCCGAGGATGATGGCACTGATGATCGCGGCCCGCAAGCTCGCGTCGCTGGCCGGGATGGCCTGCTTGATCTGCGCCTGGTAGCGGGTTATGCCCTCGCTGAGGATGCTGGTGGCCTCGGGATTGGTCAGCATCGAGCGCAAGATGGTCAGCGAGGCTACTGGCTCGTTCGCCAGCCGGTCGGCGAGCGTAGCGAGGACCTGCTCGGGCGTTCCGCTGATCTCGGGGACGGGTGCGTTGCCGATCACCCGGCGGAATAGCTCCTGCTTGGACTCGAAGTAGTGCATGACCAGGCCCGGGTCCACACTGGGATGAACTTGCCTGAACGAAGGGAAGGCCGCATGTCATCCGCCACGCCTGCCGATGTCCTGGCCCAGCGCCGTCGCCTGATCCTGAGCGGGGATGCCGACGGCTACGCTGACCTGTTCGCGCCCGATGGGGTGATCGAGTCGCCCTTCGCGCCGCCGGGCGCGCCTTCGCGGCTGGCGGGCCGGGAGACGATTCGCGAGTATTCGCGCCAGGTCTTGGCGTCGCCGGTGCGGCTGGAGGACTTTGAGGATGTAGAGCTTTACCAGACCCAGGACCCAGAGGTGGTGATCGTGGAAGTACGGGCGCGGGCCACCCTGACCACGACGGGCCGGTCGGTCACGACGACGTCCATCCAGATCTTCCGCATCCGGGAGGGCCAGATTCTGCTGTTCCGCGACTTCGCCAATCCCCGGGTCCTGGCGGACGTGATCACGGAACCGCGTCCGGAAAGCTGATGCGGCCGTCCGCCACGTCATCTGGGCGGTGGCGGACGGCCGGTCAGCGGTCGCTATGGCTGGTCGTAGCTGAAGCTGAAATCTTCACCGTTGTCTGAGGTGCCAGACACGGACGCGAGCGGCTTGCCGTTCGACCCGGTCATCAGGGGTTCGGCCAGGTTCCACGCGCTGGTCTTCCGGAATCCGGTGCTCACGGCGGTACGGGTGGTGGCCACCGAACCAGTGAAGGTCACCTTGCTGAACTTCGAGAGGTCGCCGCCGTTGGCCGCCTCCAGGATCACCTCGGCGGTGGTGCTGTCGCAGGTGGATCCGGACGGGCAGGAGTCGGGCAGATTGACGAAGCTACGGTGAATGGTCTTGTCCTCGAGCGTGAAATAGTAGCGGCCATTGCTGAAGTCGTGGGTGACGGACATGAAGATCGAGTCGCCGGGGAAGACGCTGAATATGTAGTCCGTCTGCTTGGGGAACATCTCGAGCCAGGCCGTGTACACGGGGTCGCCGTCAAGGCAGTTCGTGGAGATGCCGTCCTGCTCGACCGTCTTGTTGCCGTAGCCGTCGAGCCCTACCCAGAAGGAAGCCTTCGAGCTGGAGCTCGTGCACTTCACGGTGGGGACCTTGAAGTTGCTCGCCACGTAACGGAACTTCTGGCCGGAGTGCGCGACGTCGACGTAGCCCGTCCAGTTCTGCGTGCCGTTGGAGTCGGCGAACGCCGAGCCGGCCGGCGTGGCGCTCGTCGGGGTGGCGGCCGCCGAGGCGGCCGGCGCCATGGCGAGGGCGGCGACGAGGGCCGGGACGCCGGCTAGCAATGCTTTACATTTCACGGAGAGCTCTTTCGCTGAGGGGAGTGTTTGTTCGACTCGAGCCTTTACTCCGCTGGTAGCACTCCGGTAGCACCCGAGTAGCAGCCCGACGTGTACGGTCAGGGGCATGCCAGAAACGCCGGAGATGCTGCCCTCGATGTACGGTCCCGACATCACGTTTCTAGGGGTTCCGCGCCTCGCCGGACTGTCCGACATAGCGGCTGATGTCGTGTTCCTTGGCGCTCCATTCGACGCGGGCGCCTCGCATCGCGCCGGGGCGCGATTCGGTCCGCAGGCGATCCGGGGCACCGATTACCTGCCGCACGACGGGTCGCGCCCGTCGCTGGCGCTGGGGGTCGACCCGCTGGCCGAGCTGCGCGTGCTGGACGCCGGTGACGTGCTGATGCCACCCGGCGAGCTGGAGAAGTCGATCGCGGCGCTGGAGTCCGCGGTGGAGACCGTCGCCCGGGCCGAGGCGATCCCGGTGATCCTCGGCGGCGACCACACCGTGACGTTCCCCGATGCGACCGGGGTCGCCCGGCACGTCGGCTGGGGCCGGGTGTCGCTGATTCACTTCGACGCGCACGCCGACACCGGTGACACGCAGTTCGGCTCGCTGTACGGGCACGGGACCCCGATGCGGCGGCTGATCGAGTCCGGTGCGGTCCGCGGTGACCGGTTCCTGCAGATCGGGCTGCGCGGCTACTGGCCCGAACCCGAGACGCTGGACTGGATGGCGCAGCAGCGGATGCGCTCCTACGAGATGACGGAGGTCGTGTCCCGCGGGCTCGACGAATGCCTGACCGAGGCGTTCTCGATCGCCGTCGACGACTGCGACGCGGTCTTCTTGTCCGTCGACGTGGACGTGGTGGACCCGGGCATGGCGCCGGGCACGGGCACCCCCGAGCCGGGTGGGCTGACCGCCCGTCAGCTGCTGGACGCCGTGCGCCGGATCGCGATGGAACTGCCGCTGGCGGGCGTGGACGTCGTCGAGGTCTCGCCGCCTTACGACCACGCCGAGGTGACCGCGTACCTTGCCAACCGGGTGGTGCTTGAGGTCCTGTCGGGCATCGCGTGGCGCCGCCGCCGTCTAGCGGGCCTGCCCGTCCGCGACCCGGCCGACCCGCTGCTCAACCGCCCCCGGTGACCCGGTGTCGCCCTGCTACGGTCGCTTCCGGTAGCGCACTCGGCATGGGCTTTGCGGCGTCCCGCCGCCGAAGCCGATGAGCTGGTGTACCGCTTTCGGGTTTTCCAGGTACCGGTCCGGGTAGAACGTGTCCGGGTCGTCGTATAGGTCCGGCAGCCGGTGTGTCACCGTGGTGGAAAGCATCACACGGCATCCCTTGGGCAGCAGGTAGCCGTCGATCCGCGTGTCTTGAGTCACCGACCGGATTATGCCGAGGGCGGCCGGATGGAGGCGCTGAGTCTCGTGCAGCGCCCGGCTGAGGTGCGTGAGCTGTCGTACGGTCTTCATGTCGGCTGGGCCATCGCCGGGCATTACTTCACGCTGCTGCGCTAGGACCTTCTCTAGTTCAGCGGGGTGGCGCAGCAGGTCGATGACCGCCCAGGCCAATTGCCCGGCGGTTGTTTCTTGACCGGCCCAGAGGAAACCGAGTATCAGGTTCACCCTTACGTCATCAGGCACGACTGTGCCATCCTCGTACCGGGCTTCGGTCAGGTCCTGCAGGAAGTCGGGGGGATCGACCGGGCGCTCGCGCCGCGTCCGGATCATCTGCCGGACAACCGCCTGAAGCCGCTCACGGGACCGACGCCCCTGGATGAAGTGCGGCAGCGGAAGCCATCCCGGCATGACGGGATCAATGCCCTTACTGAACTGGCGGAACTCAGCAAAGAAGCCGCCGTCCATCCGTTCCCCGAGGAACGCCTCGGCTGCTATCCCCGTCACTACCGGACCGAGCCCGTCGACCAGGTCGAACTCGCCTTGATCGCCGAGGTGCTGGATGAACTCTGCTGCCTGGGAGTCCATTATCTTCAGGTAACTGGCCAGCTGACGGCTCTGGAACCGGGGCAGCACTATGTCGCGCTGACGCTGATATTCACCGGTTTCGGCGAGAAAGTAGAAGTCCTCGCCGAATAGCCGGGACAGGAAAGCAAGACCATCTCTAATGGACAGGGTGTTATCGGTTTGCCGGAAAAATTCCTTGGCGTAATCCTGGCCTGCCAGGATTATCATTGGTTTGCCCGCTATCCGCAGCATGCAGATGTTTCCATGCTCCCGGTGCCCGCGCTCGATCAATGGCACCGGATCCCGCAAGAACTCCAGGCTGTGGCCGATCACTGGGCGGATGCCCGAAACGGCGGGCGGTAGCGAACGCATGAGACATCACAGTAGTGCAGCGGCCAATTGGCTGCTTACCTTGGCTGCCCGGCCGGCTGGACGACCGATATCATCGTAAATCCAGCGGCCTTCCACCGGACCCGCGGGCGAGAGTGAGGGGAGTCGCGATGCTCACCAGACAACATGTCGTCGGCCTGCTACGCAGCACGGGATTCACCGAGGCGGCGGAGGACGCGGCTCGGACGCTGCCTGATCCAGTTGAACTCGACGCGGTCCTGCGGTTCGTTGAACAGTACGGCATTACCAAGGACATGATCATCAGCGAGATGGGCGGCAGTCCCTGACGAGTGATCGGGCCCGGCCCGGTTGTCGGCGCTAAGCGCGGCGTGGTAAAGCTAGCTGGTGACCCTGCTGGACATCACCGTGGATACCGGCGAATTCGGCCCGGTGGTAAGCCTGTCCGGGGAGTGCGACCTGTCGACGGCCGGGCAGCTCAGTGCCGCCCTGACCGCTCAGAGGGCGGTTCGTGAGCTGAGGTCCGTCTTGTCGGGTTGTGATCAGATGGATCTGTGGCGTTACGGCCGGTCGGCCGGTTTGGCTGTGCTTGGATAGTCCGGTGAGCGAGCGCAAGCGGTACCCGAGCGATTTAACCGATGAGCGGTGGGCGCTGATCGAGCCGGTGATCACCGCGTGGAAGGCCGTGCACCGGTCAGTCAGCGGTCACCAGGGCGGGTATGAGATGCGGGAGATCGTCAACGCGATCCTGTATCAGAGCCGGACCGGCTGCCAGTGGGATTACCTGCCGCATGACCTGCCGCCGCGCAGCGCGGCCTATTACTATTTCGCCCGGTGGCGTGATGATGGCACTGATCAGGCCATTCACGACCTGCTGCGCTGGCACGCACGGGAGAAGCAGGGCCGCAAGGCCGACCCGAGCCTGGTCGTGCTGGACACCCAGAGCGTGCACGCGGCGGCGTCGGTCCCGGCGGATACCACCGGGAAAGACGCGGGCAAGAAGGTGCCGGGCCGGAAGCGGTGCCTGGCCGTGGATGTCCTGGGACTGGTCGTCGCCGTCGTCGTCCTGGCGGCGTCGGCGCACGAGAACGCTGCCGGGATCGCCTTGCTGGAGCGGGTCGCCGCGCACACCGGCACGGTGAGCAAGGCCCTGGTGGACCAGGGGTTCAAGAACGCGGTCGTCGCCTACGGCGCCACCGCGGGCATTGACGTCGAGGTCGTGGAGCGCAACCCGGCCGATAAGGGTTTCGTCCCCCAGCCCAAACGCTGGGTGGCGGAGCAGACGTTCGGCATCCTCTCCTTTCACCGGCGCCTGGTCCGCGATTACGAGCACCGGATTTCCAGTTCGGTATCGCGCGTGTACTAGGCGATGACCGACGTGATGGCCCGGCGGCTGACCGGCACGTCCGTGCCATCGTGGCGGTTCACGTGACCGCGGCGGACCCGGGCAGGTTCCTGCTGGACAAGACCGACGCGCGGGAGCAGGCGCTGACCCGCGAAGCCGGGCAGGCCCAGGCCCTGATCGGCGAGCTCACCGCTAAGCTCCGCGAACTGGACGAGGCGATCAGCCACCTGCAGATCACCCGCAAGACTCTCATCTCCCTCGCCGGACACGACGACGACCAGGCCGCCGCCGCCGAGCCGGCCGGACCGTCTCCCGCGCTCCCTGATCACCCCGCCTACCAGCAGATCCTTACCGCCTTCGCCGATCTGCGCCGTCCCCTGCGAGCCCGTGACTTGTGCGTGGCCCTGGACCTGCCGATCGTGTCCAAGAACACCGAGAACATCCGGTCAAAGCTGAAACGCCTGGTCAGCCGCGGCATCCTCGCCGAGACCGAACCCGGATTGTTCACACAGCCACGCCCATAACCCGACCAGCAGGCCTCCGAACAGGACACCTAACCCAACCCAGCCGACAAAAAGGACGCCAACTCGCGAACCGTCCTCTCAGATTTCCTTCATGACCGCGATGCGCGGGTGGACGACAGGTGCCGCCCGTAGTGCACCGGTCGTGCGGCGAAGGAACGATCAGGCGGCGGCGCGCAGCCCGTCGAGGTCGATGTGTAGCCAAGAGCGCAGCCCGTCCCGTCCGGCCGGGGTCACGGTGACGGCCCGGCTGGCCTCGCGGCCGGCGATCCACCGGCGGGACTTCAGCTCCGCCGTCAGCGCCGCGCCGATACTGCCGGCCAGGTGGTAACGGCGCTCGCTCCAGTCCATGCACGGACGCAGCAGTGGCCGATCGTGACGAGCCAGCTTGGTCGCGTCGACGCCAAACTCGGCGAATCCCGCCGCCCCAGCGGGGCCTAGCAGGTACAGGCCATCACGTGGCTCCACCAGTTCGCGGGCGATCAGCGCTTCGATGATGGCCACCCCGACGGTGCCGGCGAGATGGTCGTAGCACATCCGGGCCCAGCGCAGCGACTGAGCGCGGGTGGACTCGCGCAGCGAGCGAGCCGGAGTCTGGGCAGCGAGCAGGCCTAGGATCTCAAGGGCATCCGCGACCGGCTCCGAGGCGATCGAGTACATCTGCTGCCTGCCGTTGGGGCGGACGGCGACCAGCCTGCCAGCGACGAGCTTCTTCAGGTGCGCGCTGGCCAACGCCCGGGAGATGCCCGCCGCCTCGGCTAGCGCGGATCCGGACTGCGGGGTCCCGCCGAGCAGCACCAGCAGCATCTGGGAACGGTTACGATCGGCGATCAGCGCCGCTACCGAGGCCAGGTCAGAATCGGGATCCATGGTCAGCAAGCCTAGCCCGAAGATAGTTAAATGACGATTTAACTGTTACGAGCATACGTTTGTTACGTGAGCACGAAACATTCCTGGGCCAGGGTCGCCTTCGCGATGTTCGCCGTCGGGTGGGGCGCTAACCAGTTCTCCCCGATGCTGATCGTCTACCGGCACGAACTGGACCTGCGAGCCGGCGCGGTGGCGGGGCTGTTCGCCGTGTACGCGGCCACGCTGATTCCCGGGCTGCTCGCCGGAGGTCCGGCCTCCGACCGGTTCGGGCGGCGGGCGGTGCTGCTCCCGCTGGTGGTGGCGTCCCCGCTGGCCACCCTCTTGCTGATGATCGAGCCCCGGTCGCTGCTGGTCATCATCATCGGCCGGGCGCTGGCCGGCTTGTGCTCAGGGGTGGTGTTCAGCTCGGCGACCGCCTGGGTGCAGGACCTGTCGGCGGGCTCGGGGATGAGCGCGCGGCGCTCCGCGCTGGCGCTCACCGCCGGGTTCGGGCTCGGCCCGTTCACCGCCGCGATGCTCGCCCAGTGGGCCCCCGATCCGCTGGTCGTCCCGTACATCCCGCACCTGGTCCTCGGTACGGTAGCGGCGGTTGTGGTGTGGACGGTGCCGGATGTGCGGCGGCCGCGGCTGCCGGTTAAGCGCTCGTCGGGAACGTTGCGTAAGGCGCGGTTCTGGCTGGCGGTCGCGCCATCCGCGCCGTTCGTCTTCGGCGCGATCAGCATCGCGCTCGTCGTTCTCCCCGAAGAGGTCACCAGCGCCCGGTCACTGTCGGCTGGCTTCGCCGGACTGATGACGGCGGCGGCCTTCTGCGCGGGCGTGCTGGTGCAGCCACTTGCCCGCCGGATGGAGACGCGACTGCCGTTTAGCGCGAACGTGGCGGGTCAGATCTGCACCGCCGTGGGCGCCGCGATCGCCATTCCCGCCGTCGCCGATGCGGACCGCGGACTGGCCGTGCTGGCCGCTGTCTTCCTCGGCCTGGCGTACTCGCAAAACCTGGTCGCCGGCCTGCAGCAGTCCGAACGGCTCGCCGGACCGGGGGACCGCGGCGCCGTCATCGCCTGCTATTACGCGCTCGCCTACATCGGGTTCGGCGCGCCCTACCTGATCGACGCGCTGAACCTGGCGGCGGGCCGCGAGGGTGCCTTCGTCATCGTCGGGAGCGTCGCCGTCGTCATCGCCATCTGGACCGCCGCCTACGGCAAGCTCTCCCGCCGGGGAGATGGCGGTCAGGGTGTCGCCGACGGGGGTGTGGTCGTACAGGACGCCGCGGCCGGTCACTAGGTCACATGCGTGGTTGCTCGGCCTTTGGTGAGTTCAGCTCGCGGGTTTAGGCTAGTGTCACTCCGCGCTAAGTATCTCGAAAGGGCGCAATACTAGTGGATTCGATCAAGCAGAATCTTCTTTATTTTGAAGGAGCCTCGATGCGAGGACTCTACGAGAAGCTAGACGAATGGCAACATGCGAATCAACGCCAATTTCTCTCCATCGGTATTCAGCAAGATGGGGAATCATACTGCTGCATTGCGCTCACCGGCCCGACTGAGGTGCTAATCACTAGTGAGGATGGGGACCGTTATGCGAAGGTGAGCCGGCGTGGCGACCTGGAGGTGCGGTAGCGCGGTCACCGTCACGTCGCGGTTAGATACACTACGAGGACAAGCGGGCCAAACTGGGATGGAGCCATCGATGCAGCCACTGGCGATAAGTGCCCTCGCGGTAGCTGGCGTCATGGTCATCGGCGTTTCTGTCACCTTGGTCCGAACCCGGCACGCCACCAAGCGCCGCCTGGCCGGCATCAGTCGCTGGCAGCTTCACGGAAGCATCCCGCTGGCGGTAGCCGGGCTGGTGCTGGGCGCGATCTCGCGTAGCAGCGGGCAGTCCTCCGCCACGCACAACGTTGTCTTCGCGACCACGACCGCACTGCTCCTCGCGGCCCTGCTGTGCGCGCTGACTGGTGCGATTACCGAGACCCGGGGCCAGCGCACCGCCCGCTAGCGGCCACCTAAGCGCGGCGGGGAGAGCGCGATCAGGGCGTCACCGACGGGGGTGCGGTGATACAGGACGCTGCGGCCGGAACGGGCTCTGGTCACTAGACCGGATGCGCGCAGCACCGCTAGGTGGTCGCCGAGGGCGCCGAGCGACTGACCCAGGATGGCAGCTAGCTGCGTGGTCGAGGCGGGCTCGTCGAGGCTGCGCAAAACGGCGGCCCGCGATGACCCGATGAGCCGGCCGAGCCCATCGGGAGCGCCAGGAACAGGGGCGGGCTTTTCCCACAGGGCCGCGACCCCGCGCGCCGGGTACACCAGGGTCGGCGGATGGAGGCCGAGCGCGAGTCGCGGCCAGATGAAAACGGATGGCACGAACAGCAGCCCCCGGCCGCCGAGCGCGTCGCCCTCACCGCCGTCCGCTGTCCATCCGTCGAGTTCGATCGCGCCGTCTCGCCAGCTCACCCTGGAATGCAAGCCGTCGAGCGCGGCGGACCAGCCCCGGGCGGCGAGCTGTCCGGCCCGGTGCACGATGTCGCGTTCGAGCACGGCGCGCAGCACCGGCCACTCCGGCGCTAGCAGCTCGTCCCAGGCGACCGCCAGCACGTCCGCGATATGGTTTGCCGCGTTTTCTCCGAGCAGGATGTCCCGTATCCGCGGGGACACCCCGCCGCAGCGGCGGAACGCTTCCTCGGCGTCGCGTCGAACCCGGTCTGCGGGCGTCCGCCGGACTTCGGCGAGCTGCTCCTCGATGGTGGGTGACGTGCCGGCCGGCACCACGGTGAGGAAGTCGACGCCCCAGTGCGGCGCTTGGAGCGCGAGTACCACCTCGAGGTTGATCGCGCGTGCCCGCGGCCGGTACCTCGCCAACCATGGCCGCAGCGGCGCGTGATCCGTGGTCTCGGAGACTCGCCGCACCGCGTGAACCAGTTCCCATAGCGGCGAGATCGCGAAACGACTCGTGATCAGGTCGTCGTTGCCGACGATCAGCCGCAGCGTCATCCCATACCTTTCGTCCTCAGGCGAAACAATACCCTTGGGCGGGCCGGATCCCGAAGATGGCGGTCATGTACCGCTCTCTGTTCGCCTCCGGCCAGTTCCGCGTGCTGCTAGCCGGGACACTGATGTACGGGCTCGGTTTCACCTTCGAGATACTGGGCCTGTCCGTCCTCGTCTACGCGGAAACCCGGTCCTCGTTCGCGGCGGCTCTAGCCTTCGGCGCGGGGTTCGCGCCGCAAGTGGTGGGCGGCGCGCTGTTCGGCTCACTCGCCGACCGGCTACCTCCGAGGCTGGCGATCACCGGGGGATTGCTGGTGCGAGCCATGCCCGGGCTGGCGATCGGGCTGGCCCCGTCGATGCCGGTCCCGGTGATGCTGGGGCTGGTCGCGGCGACGGCGATGACGGCGCCGGTATTTAGCGCCGCCATCGCCCGGGTGCTGGCCGCCGGACTCGATGGTGACCGGTACGTGCTGGCCCGCTCGGTGCTCGATCTCACCATCGCCGGCACGCAGATTCTCGGCCTCGGACTTGGTGGCCTCATCCTCGCGGTGCTGCCGCCTAGGACGCTGCTGCTTGCGGCGGGCAGTTGCGTAGCCGCGTCGGCGCTGATCCGGACGCGGGTCCGTCCGCCGACGCTGCGTGTCGAGAAAAAACCGCGCGGCGGGAACGAGCTGCGCGGTGTCGTCAGGACCTCGGTGACCGGCAACGCGCGACTGCTGGCCGACCCGCGACTACGGGGCCTGCTGCTCGCCTACTGGCTGCCGCCATCCATGGTCACCGGGGCCGAAGCTCTCATCGTTCCGTACGCGGGCCGGAGCGCGGGCGTGCTGCTGGCGGCGAGCCCGGCGGGGATGATGGCCGGTGAGGTGGTCGTTGGCAGGTTCTGCCGGGCGCGGACGCAGCAGCGGCTGGCGTTCCCGCTGGCGGTACTGACCGGGGCACCGCTGATCGCGCTGCTGGCGCATCCGCCGTTGATCGTGACGTGGGCGATGTTGTTCTGCTGCGGAGCCGGGTTTGGCTACCAGATCGGGACGCAGCGGGCCTTCCTCGACGCGGTGCCCGCGGACCTGCGCGGTCAGGGCTTCGCGTTGCGCGGGACCGGGGTGATGGCGGGGCAGGGACTGACCCCGCCGCTCACCGGCGCGCTGTCCGCCGTCACCGGTCCGGCATCCGCCATGGCGCTCGCGGGCGTCGGCGGCGTCCTGATAGCCCTGTGGCTGCGGGGTGCCCTCAGCCCACCGAAGGTTTTGATTTCCCGGGGTCATAACCCCGATAAGTCAAAACTTTTCGCGCGGATCGCGGGACGCAGCGGCCCCGGTGACGACGTGGCTGAGCAGGATGGCGGTGGTGACCGGGCCGACGCCGCCGGGTACCGGGGTGAGCGCGACGCCCTCGACGTCGGCCACCTCCGGTGCGACGTCACCGGTCAGGCCTCCGTCGGGCGTCGCGTTGGTGCCCACGTCGATCACGGTGGTGCCGGGGGAGACGTCGTCGGGACCGATCAGGTGGGTATGGCCGGTGGCGACGACGAGGACTTCGGCCTGCCTGGTGATCGTGGGTAGATCACGGGTGTGCAAGTGGCAGATGGTGACCGTCGCGTCCTTGGCGAGCAGCAGCTGCGCGGTGGGCTGGCCAACCACCATCGAGCGGCCGACGACAACCGCGCGCCGGCCGATGAGCGGAACGCCGTAGTGCTCAAGCAGTGCCAGGACCGCGGCGGCGGTCGCCGGGGCGAACGCGGGTAGCCCAGCCACCAGGCGCCCGAGCGACGCCGGGTTGACGCCGTCGATGTCCTTGGCCGGATCGATCGCACCGGCGAGGGCGGCCAGGTATGCGTTCCCCGGCAGCGGAGTCTGCAGGATGACCCCGTGCACGGCGGGATCAGCCGACTGCGCGGTGAGCACGCTGGTGATCGACTCCTCGGTGGCCCGGGGGCCGAGATCGATCACGTCGCACTCGATACCCACCTTGCCCGCGGATTTCGCGATCGAGCGGACGTACCACGCGGTCGCCTCGTCGTCGGTCGCGGTGACCACCGCCAGTCTCGGCGGCGTACCGGCCGCGACCAGGTCGGCGGCGCGATCAGCCGTGGCGGACCGGATGCTCGCCGCCAGTGGCTTGCCGGAGATCAGGCTCATGCGATCTCCCGGCGGACGGTGGCGAGGACCCGATCAGCGATCGCGGTGACCTCGCTGGTCAGCGTGGCCGTACCGTGGAACTGGGCGTGCAGCTCGGTGTCCTTGATGCCGTGCAGGTTGATCTCGATGTTCAGCGCGGCGGTGACGGCCGCCGCGCGGGCCGTCTCGGCGGCCACGCCGACATCGCTGAGCACGTTGCGGTTTGCGACCGGCACCAGTTCCTCCGACAGCTGAGCTAGCCGCAGCGCCGCGAGCACGACATCGGCCGGGGGCTTGGCGGCGCCCGCCAGAGCCGCCTCGATCGCCGCGGACCGTAGCGTCTTGTCCTCGTCGGTGTCCTTCGGCAGCTTGTAGGCTTCCGCGACCGCGCCGAAGGCAGCCGCGTCATCCTCGGCCAGGCCAAGGGCGTCGGTGACCAGCCCGTCGGCCTCGGTACGTACCCGGTCGATGATCGCGGCGTGTTCGGCGTACTTGGGGCCGTCGCTGTAGCGGGCGACCATGGCCAGCAGCGCGGCCGACTGCGCGGCGTGCAGTGCCGCGGTCGCCCCGCCACCTGGCACCGGAACGCGGGCCGCGAGCTGGGTCAGGAACTGTGCGATGGTCTCGTCGCGCATGCGCCGAGCGTATCCGTTTCGGTTATCCGGGCTGGCAGCGAGGGCACCAGAAGGTGACACGTTCACCCTGCGTCTCGGTTTCGACACGGGTCCCGCACCGGCGGCACGGGCGGCCGCGCCTGCCGTACACCCAGGTCGGCGCGCGCCCGTTGCCGGTGGTGACCTGGTCGATACGGTCCTTGTTGGTGTCCAGCAGCACGCGGGCGCGCTCCACCATCTCTGGCAAATCCGGAACGTCGCCTATCGCGCGGAACGGGCTGACCCCGGAGAGGAACAGCACCTCGGACTTGTACAGGTTGCCGATGCCCGCCAGATTCGCCTGGTCGAGCAGCGCCTCCGCCACCGGACGTCCGGGGTCGCGGCGAAGCCGGCTGACCGCCTCGTCGGCGTCCCAGTCGGGACCGAGCAGGTCGGGCCCGAGATGGCCGGTGACCCGGTGCTCGTCGCGGGTGCGCAGCAGGTCCACGACACCCAGCCGGTATCCGGCGGCCTGGAACTCCTGGTTCGCGAGCAGCAGCCGGACGCGGTGGTCGCGGGGTGGCGGGCCGGCCGGGGTAACCCGCCAGAAACCCTCCATCTTCAGGTGGGTATGCACGGTCAGGCCCGCGTCGGTGCGGATCAGCAGATGCTTGCCACGCGAGATGACCTCGGTCACCGTCTGCCCGGACAGGTCAGCCGTGGCGTGCCTGGGAACCCGGAAGTCACTACGGGTCAGCACCCGCCCGGCCAGCGCCACCCGCAGCCGCCGCGCCGTGTACCAGACGATGTCACCCTCAGGCATTCCTTCAGGCTAGCCGCCGGCGGTCGCGGCACCGGACCGTTTCTGGTCGGTGCGGCCTTGCCCCCAAAAGAGTGCGGGCAGTGCCGCACCACCCAGAAACGGCGCCCCGAACCCGACGGCTTTGCCGGTCCCAAGAGCCCCACCAACCGCCTTCACCCATGATTACGGACAGTTCACGTGTCTATGAGCCCTGAACTGTCCGCAATCATGGCGACCCTACGGCGGACAACGCGAAGTGTTGGCGTAGCTCCAGCTACGCCAACCCTTCGCGTTGTTTGGGCGGGCCGGGGAACTAAACGACGGTCGCGGCGGTAGGCGGGGTCGTAGGGGTCGGCTTCCGGTTGCTGCTGCCCGTACGGGTACGGGGCGCGACCGCGCTCGTCGGGCTGCCGGGAGTGGCGGCCGTTGCCCCGCGACGGGTACTGCGCCGTGGGCGCCTGCGGGGTCGAGGGTTCCGGCGGCATCGTGAACGTCTCGGTCTGCTCGCTCTGGGCCGCCTGGTAGCGGTCGGGCGGGACCGCGGTGCCGCCGTGACGTCCGGGCGGGCGCGCGGACGGGCGCAGGTCGCGCGGGTCCGGGTAGCCGTTGGGCTCGGATCGCGGGGCTTCCGGTCGCGGGGCGGTGCCCCAGCCGGGCGGACCGCCACGGGGGTCCGGAGCGTTGCGCGGGTCCTGGTCGCGACCGCCGAACCGTCCGGGGCCGCCGATGGGCGATTGCCGCTGGGACGGACCGAGACCGCCAGGACCGCCGGCCATCCCAAGACCACCGCCGGGGGTGTTGGCGGACGCGGCGGGCGGCTGGGCGAGACCGGCCGCGGGACGCGGCGCGGCCTGCTGCCGCGGACCGGTGACCGGCGTGACCATCGGGGCACGGGGATCTACCGCGCGGGCATCCATCGTCGTCGGGCGCGAGCCCGCACTCCGGCCGGCCGGAGGGAATGGCGAGCCACCCTGCCGAGGCTGGTCGGTCGAGGGCATCCGCTCATTGGACACCGACGCCCAGTAGTCCTCGTCGGACACCCCGTCGTCAGGCCAGATCTCCTCTTCGGCCTCTTCCCGGCGGCGGCCGAAGCGGAACAGCTTGCCCAGGCCCTTCTTCTTCCCCTCGACAGGCTCTGGTTCCTCGTCGGGGTAAGCCTCGGCGGCCTCGTAACCGGGGCCGCCCGGCTGCTGCCATTCGTCGGGAGCGGTCTGCGGCGGGCCGTACCCGGCCGGGCTATATCCGTTCGCGCTACCCCGGTCGTACTGGTCCGCCGCTAGCGCTGGGGGTGCGCTCTGGTAGCCGCCAGACTGGTAGTCCCGGCCGCCAGGCGCCCGTCGCGGGTCACCAGCACCAGGACCGGCCGGGCCACGCCCGCCGGACGGAGTCGCATACTTTCCGCGGATCGGGTGGGCAGACCGGTAGTCGTCGATGGACCATTCCTCATCGTCTTGGGGCGCCGGGGGTTCATGGCGCGATCGTCGTCCCATACCGGTGTCCTCCTCGCGATCTCGTGAACGGGTGGACCAGGAGCACAAAGACGGTCACGATGCTCATCACCGCGCCAAGCCCCAGGTACAGAACCATCACACCATCCGAATAGCAGCGGCCCCATGGGGGGCGCTAGCGAAGCGCGCGTGGCCGACGCGAGCCTGCCCCCAGATCGCGAGCACCTTGAATGACCCGCTTAGCCTCCTGATTCTTGCTGACGCCGGGTGAGCCTGTCTGGCGAATCGCTAAGTTCATCGCCTAACGGGGCAAAAAGGTCAAGAGTCCGCTCGAACCGCCAGTCGCCCCCGGCCGATCGTGGCCGCCGCGATCTCCTGCGTCACCTTGCTCAGCGACGTTCCCGCGGGCAGGTCCAGTGTCGTGTCGAGCGCGTACACCGTGAACCGGTAGGAATGAGACCGCCCGGACGGGCACGGCGGATTGTACGCGGCGGCCCCCGAACTGCCCACCGCCTCGCGAGCGCCGGACGGGATCTGCCCCTGCGGGATGCTGCTCGTGGCCTGGCTGATGTCGAAGACGATCCAGTAGATATACGGCGTGATCGGAGCCGACGCGTCGTCGACCACGAGCGCGAACGACTTGGTGCCCGCGGGCGCTCCGGCCCAGGTGAGCGGGGGACTGGTGATCTTCGCGCCGCGGCAGGTGTACCGCTCCGGCAAGACGTTCCCGACGAAAGCGGTGCTGCTCACGGTCATGGCCGTGGGCGCGTTGGTGGCGACCGCACCGCCCCGTAGCAACCCGCATCCGCTCAGCAGCGAACTCAGAATGATGACAACTACTGTCAGGCGCACCGCCCCTCCTTCCGGTGCCTGATCTTATGGGGTTCGTGCCCTGTATGTGTGAGCCGGCTCGCCGGACGATACTAAGAGGATGCGGATCGGGCTGCTTGGCACCCTGCAGGTGCGAGATGACAGCGGTGATCCGGTGCGCGTTGGCGGGCACCGGGTGCGCTCACTGCTGATCCTGCTCGCGCTGGAACCGGGCAGGGTGGTGGCCGCGACCTCGCTGATCGGCCGCCTGTGGCCGGACGATGCGCCTGGTGACGCCGGTAACGCGCTGCAAACCCTGGTGTCCCGGTTGCGGACCGCGCTGCGTGGTACTGGTGTTATCGAATCGCATCCGGTGGGATACCGGCTGGTGATCGATCCCGGCGACGTGGACTCGATCGCGTTCGAGACACTGGTCCGCCAGGCGACTGGGCCAGCCAGCAATGGCGCCACCGACCCGGCGCTGGCGGCGAGCCTGCTGCGAGAGGCGCTCGCGCTGTGGCGCGGCCCGGCGCTGGCCGACGTGGCGGACGAGGAGTTCGCGCGGGGCCCTGCCACCCGCCTGGAGGAAGCCAGGCTCGCGGCGCTGCACGATCGCATCGAGGCGGAGCTGGCGCTCGGCGAGTCCGCGAGCCTGATCGGCGAGCTGCGTTCGCTGGTCACCGCGAATCCGCTCGCCGAACGATCCCGGGTGCTGCTGATGCGCGCGCTGCAGGCCGATGGCCGCCAGGCCGACGCGCTCGCCGTATACACCGAGGCCCGCGAGCTCCTCGCCACCGAGCTCGGCGTCGACCCCTCACCGGACCTCGAGCGGGCCCATCTCGACGTCCTCAGGCAAAATTTTTCACCAAAACGGCGCCCAGCGGATCCCCCGGCCGCCCGAGAATCCCCCGCTGTTCGTAAGCCGCGCGCCAGCTTCGTCGGCCGTGACGATGATCTGAGCGGGGTCCGTGACCGGCTGGGGGAGCACTGGCTGGTGACGCTTACCGGACCCGGCGGCATCGGCAAGACCCGGCTGGCGGCCGAGGTGACGGCGGCCCTGGATGACGTCGCGGTGCACACGGCCGAACTGGCCCGGGTGACGGCGGGCGCGGAGGTGCCGTTCGCGGTGCTGGACGCGATCGTGGGACGGGAACGCTCGATCGCGCGCGGCAAAGGCGAGCCGGTTCCGGTGTCGGACCCGCTGCAGCGGATCAGCGCCGCGCTGGCCGACCGCGACGCGCTGGTGGTACTCGACAACTGCGAGCACCTGATCGACGCGGCGGCCGATTTCGCCGGCTGGATGCTCGAGCAGAACCCGCGGGTCAAGATCCTCGCCACCAGCCGGGAGCCGCTGCGCATCACCGGGGAGGTGCTCTGGCCGGTAGCGCCGCTGGCGGAGGACGCGTCGGTCCAGCTACTTGGTGACCGCGCCGCCGCGGTGCGCCCCGGGTTCGCGGTGAACGAGTCGAACTCCGATGTCGTTTCCCGGATCTGCCGGGCGCTGGACGGCATGCCGCTGGCGATCGAGCTGGCCGCGGCCCGGCTCCGGCTGCTGTCACCCGATCAGCTCGCCGAGCGTCTTGACGACCGGTTCGCGGTGCTCACCGGCGGCAGCCGGTCCGCGCTGCCCCGGCACCAGACGCTGCGGGCGGTGGTGGAATGGAGCTGGGAGTCGCTGTCCAAGCCGGAACGGATCCTCGCCCGGCGGCTGGCCGTCTTCCCCGGTGGCGTCACGCTCGAGGCCGCCGAGGGCGTGTGCGCGGACGAGTCACTTCCGGCGGGCGCCATCCTCGAGGCGCTGTCCGGCCTTGTCGATAAATCGATCTTGGTCGCTGGGACTGGTACCAGGTACCGCATGCTGGAGACCATCCGCGCTTACGGCGAGGAACGGCTCGCCGAGGCGGGGGAGGACCAGGCGGTGCGCGCCGAGTTCCGGCGGCATTACGTGACGCTCGCCGAGACCGCTGATCCGCTGCTGCGCGGCCCTGAGCAGAATCGGTGGCTGACCGAACTGGACGCGGAACTGGACAACGTCCACGCCGCGATCAGGCTGGCCATCGAGGCGCGGGACACCGTGCAGGCGTTGCGGTTCATCCAAGCGCTTGGCTGGTACTGGATGATCCGCAGCAACGGCGAGTCGGAGTCGATCGCCCGGATGGTGCTGGGGATTGACGTCGACGCGGTACGCGCGGACTTCGAAGTCGCGGTCCGACGGCTCAACGAATGTTTCTCCCTCGATGACCACGTGCACCCGCTGGCCGCGTTCGCCGAGCCCATGCTCGCGTTGCATGACCGTCAGCCCGAGCGAGCGCTGACGCTGTTCGATTCGTGGGGCCAGTACGCCAACCCGTGGGAGTCCGCGGCCCTCACGCTGATGCGGGCGCAGACCTGCGCGATGCTGGGCCGCACCACGGAGGCGGAGGAACTGCTCGTCGAGGCCGTCGGCACGTTCCGCGCGTTCGGTGATGGCTGGATGCTGGCGGCCGCGCTCTCGATGATCGCCGACTTCGCGGCGATGCGCGGCGACCGGCGGGCCGCGATGGCCGCGAATCGCGAGGCCGCCGACGTCTCCGACTATCTGGGTGCGCCCATCGACCGAGGTCACTTCGACAGCGCGCTCGCCGGGCTCGCGATCCGTGACGGTGACCTTCCCACGGCGCGGAAGTACCTGGGCCGGGCCGCGGAACGAGATGAGGACCAGCGCGACATGAGACTGGGGCTGGACCTGATCCGCGCGGAGCTGGCCTGGGCCGAGGGTGACTTCGCCGCGACCGCCCGCGGTTGCCAAGAGGTCGACGCCAGGCTGGAGAACAAGACCTCCGTGTGGTGGCGGTCGTTCCGCGGTACGGTCAGTGCCCGGCACGGACTGGCGATGCTGCGGCTGGGAGACCCAGGCCGGGCACGAGAGTTGCTCGGCGAAGCGCTACGCGCCGCGTCCGAGTGGGTGGAGCAGCCAGATCTCGCTAAGGTCTTCGACTCGATCGGGGTGCTGGCGCTCGACGACGGCGATCCGGCCCTCGCGGCCACCCTGCTCGGCGCGGGACACACCCTGCGTGGGCAGTTCGACGAATCAAGTCTGGACGCCCCCGGCGCGCGGCGCGAGGCCCGGCAGGCCCTTGGCGAGGACGGCTACGACGCCGCCTACCAGCGAGGGCGTGACCTGACTCCGGATCAGGCCGTCGCCCTCGCTGGCACGGCGTGCGGTGCTCAGGCCCGGCGGCGGTAGGCGCGGACGGCGAGGGGCGCGAACACCACGACGATCCCCACTGCCCATAGCAGCGACTCGAGCACCGGCTTGGCCACCGGGCCGCCGACGAGCAGGGCACGCTCGGCGTCGGTCAGGTAGGTCATCGGGTTGATCTTCACGAAGGCCTGCAGCCAGCCGGGCAGCGTCTTGGGGTTCACCAGGTCGTTGCTGCCGAAGGTCAGCGGGAAGTACACCAGCGACCCGATCCACTGCACGCCCTCCGGGTTCTTCACCAGCAGGCCGATCAGCGCCGAAACCCAGCACATGGCCAGCGCGAAGGCCAGCAGCAGCAGGACGCCGCCCGCCGCGGCGACCGGGTTGGTCTCGATGCGGAACCCGAGGATCGCGGCGAACCCGAGTGCGATCGCGACACAGATCGTGTAGCGCACCACGTCGCCGAGCACCGCCCCCGCGAGAGGCGCCCAGCGTGCGATCGGCAGGCTGCGGAACCGGTCGAAGACACCGGTCTTGATGTCGGTGTTCAGCGCGGTGCCGGTGCCGAGCGTCGCGAACACCACGCTGAGCACGAGGACTCCGGGCGCCACGTACTGCAGGTACTGATGGACGTTGCCGGAAACCGCGCCACCGAAGATGTAGGTGAACAGCAGCAGCCAGATGATCGGGGTGAGGGCCAGCCCCGCGATGTCCTCGGGATTGGTCCTGATCTTCAGCACGCTGCGCCAGGTCAGCGTGAACGAGTTGCGCAGCCCGGTAATCGGGCTCATCCGCCGCGCGGGTGTGGTCATCGTCGTCATTTGCCGTCTCCGGTCAGGGTGAGAAACACCTCGTCGAGCGTGGCCTTACGCAGTTCGATCTCGGCGAGCTCGACGCCCGCCGCGTCTAGGTCGCGAACGATCCGCGGTAGCGAGGTGCCGTCGGCCACCGGGGCCGAGACGACGCCGGAGTCGGGGTTGGCGGTGGGATCAAGTCCCGCCGTTTTGATCAAAATGTCGGTCACCGCGCCGAGGCGGGAACGGTCGGCGGGCGCGACCTGGAGCACCTGGCCGCCGACCTTGGCCTTGAGCTCGTCCGGGGTGCCGGACGCGATGACCTTGCCGTGGTCGATGACCGTGATGTCGTGCGCGAGCTGGTCGGCTTCCTCGAGGTACTGGGTGGTCAGCAGCACGGTCACGCCGTCGGCGACCAGCGTGCGGATCATGTCCCAGACCTCGCCGCGGCTGCGCGGGTCCAGGCCGGTGGTCGGCTCGTCCAGGTACAGCACCCGCGGGTTGCCGACCAGGCTGGCCGCCAGGTCCAGGCGGCGGCGCATGCCACCGGAGTAGCCCTTGACGACGCGGCTGGCGGCGTCCGACAGGTCGAACCGCTCGAGGAGTTCCCTGGCCCGCGCCTTGGCCTGCTTGCGCTCGAGGCCGAGCAGGCGGCCGACCATGACGAGGTTGTTGGTGCCGGTCAGCCCCTCGTCCACCGAGGCGTACTGCCCGGTGAGGCCGATGAGCTGCCGGACCTGGTAGGAATCCTTTACGACGTCATAGCCACAGATCGTGGCCTCGCCAGCGTCCGGTCGTAGCAACGTGGCGAGGATGCGAACCGCCGTGGTCTTACCCGCGCCGTTCGGCCCGAGCACGCCGAGCACGGTCCCCGTTCTCGCTGCTAGATCGACGCCCGCCAGCGCCTGCGTTTTGCCGAAGCGCTTGACGAGCCCCCGCGCTTCGACAGCGTGTGTCATGTCCATGCGTCCATGATGAGATATGTCGCTTTCAGCCCGCGCACAGTTCGCTGTCAGTTACGCACACCGGCGGCGTACTGGCCAGGACTGAGGCGCGCTGCGACCCCAGCGATGTCCCATCGCTGGGGTAATAGGCCCAGCAATGAGACATCGACAGCGTTGTAGAAGGCCTCACGAGTCACATGGGCCACTCAGGCCACGCTTAGTCCTGCTGGCGGGAGCTGCCCAGCATGATCTCGTCCCACGACGGCACCGAGGAGCGGCGGCCACGGGCCTTGCGGCCACCGCGGGCGGCGGGCTGCGCGGGCTCGGGCTGCTGGGCGGGTTCCGTCGTTGCGGCGGGCTCGGCCTTGGCGGGAGGCTCGGCCGTTGCGGGGGGCTCTGGTTTCGCGGGGGGCTCGGTTGTCGCGGCTGGCTCTGTCTTGGCGGCTGGTTCCGCCGTTGCGGCTGGTTCCGCCGTTGCGGTCGGCTCTGTCGTTGCGGCTGGCTCCGCCTTTGGCGCGGGTTCCGTGTTTGCGGCGGGCTCGGCCTTCGGCGTGGGGGCTGGCTTGGACGGGGCTGCTGGCTTCGGCGCGGCGGGCTCGGCCTGAGCGGCGGCGGGTGCGGGCGACGCAGGCTCGGGGGTCGGGGTCGGTTCGGGTGCTGCCTGGATGGGGGCGGCCGGAACGGGCTCTGGCTGGGCGGGCGCTGCCTGGACGGGTGCGGCCGGTGCCGGTGCGGGTGCTGGCTGCACGGGTGTTGCCTGGGCGGCGGGCTCGTCTTCGGTGGTCACCGCGGCGGGGACGGGCGCGGCCGGTGCGGGGGGCGGCTCGACGACGGCTACTGGCTCGGGCTCGGCTACTGGCTCGGCCTGGGCGGCGGGTGCCGGCGCTGGTTCGGGCTCTGGTGCGGGTGCGGGTGCTGTGACGTGAGTGACGACCGGTTCAGGCTCGCGGACCGGCTCTGGTTCGCGGACGCGTTCCGGTTCGCGCACTGGCGCGGGGGCCGGGGGAGCGACCGTCGCGGCCGGAGCGGGGATGGGAGCCGGTGGCTGGGCGGCGGGGCGGAACCGGGTTGTCGCGCCCGCGGCGCTCGCGGCGGCTCCGCTCGCGGCGGCGGGCGCGGCGAGCCTGGGGGCCAACTGAGTGACGGTGGCCTCGCCGGGGGCACTGAGCGGCGGGAGGGTGAACTCCTCCTCCGGCAGCGACAGCCGCGAAGCGTTGTCGTCGTCGGGGGAGACGTGCCGGCGCCGCGCGTCGAACACCCACTCGGCGGTATGCAGACGGCCGCCGGACGGGAACGTGAGCGCGACCTGCCAGCTCCCGTCACCCCGCTTACGTGAGTCCCACTGCCCGTCCTCCGGGTCGATCCCGGTCGTTCTCAGCCGCTCGGAGACAATGTCGCCGAGCCGCGGTCCAGGCCCGGACTCGCCCGGTCGCCGCACGGAAGCTGATTGCGCCTGATCCGCGATGTAGGCGCGCTCAGCGAGGACGGGACCCTCAAACCACCGGACGCGTTCGACGGGAATCCCCGCCGCGTCGGCGATTTGCTCCACCGTCTCGCCCGCGCGGATACGGGCCTGGATCTCCTTCGGTCGCAAGGGGCTCTCCACTTCGATCTCGTACTGGGCGAGCCGGGAGGTCTGGCCGAGCGAAACGGCACGAAGCCGCTCATCGATCGGCAGGGTAAAGCGTGCGCTACGCCCGGGCACCGCGAGGACAGCGTAGCTGCCATCCTCGCTGACCGCGACGAAGCGCAGTTCCTGCATCGGCGTCCCTTTCGCACACTACCGGGGTACTACTGTTCGCAAACTCTATTCAGCATGCCCCGGCCGAACCACTTCCCGTGACGAGTCTGGCTGGTCCGCTGCCCGATAGCCAGTACCGCGCCCGGCATGTCCGGAGTTCATGTCAGATTCATCGCTCCTATACTTCGCGAGTGCCCCAACCCGACCAGATCGGTCCCGACCTCGCCGACATCGTTTCCAGGCTGCGCCGGGCCATGCGCCGCGCGGCCCGGGCCGCCAATCCAGCCATGACCCTATCGGTGGCGCAGCTCGAGGTCCTGTCGTGCATCGCGGAGAACCCGGGCATGCGCCCGGGGGAGCTGGCGAAGGCCTTGCGACTGGCGCCGAGTTCGGTGGCGACGCTGCTGAACGGACTGGGGACCACGGGGCTCGTCACCCGTGAGGCACTCGCCACCGATCGGCGGTCGGTCAGCCTCACCCTGTCGGCACAGGGTGAGACCGCGGTCTCCCAGTGGCACAACGTCAACGCCCAGGTCATCTCGTCGGCGCTCGCGTCGCTGCCGGAGGGGCAGCGCGCGTCACTCGCCTCCGCCGCTCCCGCCCTCCGTGACCTGACCGCCGCCATCGACGCCCTGGCTGGCTAGCGCTAGCTCGCCATCAGCCGGAGGCTGGGTCCGGCCGAGCTTGTCCGGCCACCAGTTCCACCGGCCGAGCAGCACCACGATGCAGGGGACCAGCACGGTGCGGACCACGAAGGTGTCCATCAGCACGCCGACCGCCAGCCCGATGCCGACATCCACGATCTGGCTGCCGCCGGAACCGCGTCCGCCGATGATCGCGAACACCGCGAACGTTCCGGCCAGCACCAGCCCGGCCGACGTCACGGTGGTGCCGGTGTATCCGATGGCGCGGGTCACCGCCTCCCGTAGCGGCAGCCGGTGCGCCTCTTCCCGGATACGGGACATCACCAGGATGTTGTAATCCTCGCCGAGGGCTAGCAGGAAGATAAACAGCAGGAATGGCAGGATAAAGGTGATGCCGCTGCTGCCGCCAATCTCGATGAAGATGATGACGGCCAGGCCAAGGGCCGCGAAGTAGGACAGCGCCACCGAGGCGATCAGATACAGCGGTGCGACCAGTGACCTCATGACGATCGCCAGCAGCACGCCGATCACGATGATCGCGATCGGGATCACGTGGGCCAGGTCGCTGTCGGAGATCTGGCTGATGTCGTAGAACGCCGGCGCCTCGCCCGCCACGCCGTAGTCGGCGGCGTCCAGCGTGCGGGCGACATCGGCGGTCTCCGCTCGGATGGACGGCACCGCGTTCATCGCGGCCGTGGTCGACGGGTCTCCGGCCTTCAGCCCGGTCTCGAACTGGATCGTCTCCCCGTTCGAGCTGACGAACTGGGCGGTCGCCCGGTACGCCTCGTATTCCGCCAGCGGGACCGTGGACCCGGCGGGCGGGGTAGCGGACAACGCGCTGGGCGGCCCGAGCTCGGTGTGCAGGGCGGTGTACTGGGCCGGTGTCAGCGCCACCCCCGCGGCTGGGCTCAGCGGGCCGGTGACGCCGGTGAACAGGCCGCTCGCGACGAGCTGCTGGTCCGCCGAGGAGATCACGGCCGGATCGTTCCAGACGGGCGCTTTCAGCTTATAGACGAGGTTGGTGGGGTTCGCGGCGGTGGTGGGGAAGTACTTCGTGAGCAGGGCCGTGCCCTCGGCGGAGTCGGTGCCGGCTGGTGCGGAGATCGTGCCGCCGAAGCCCGCGGCCTTGTATCCGATGAACGCGACCGACAAGCCGGCGAAGAGAATGACGCCGATGGCGAGCGGAATGGCGGGCCGCTGGACGACACGTCCCGCGATCCGGCCCCAAGCGCCGGTCGCCGATGTCCCCGCGCGGTTCTTCGTCGGCCAGAACGCCGCCCGGCCGAAGATGGCGAGCAGCGCCGGCAGCAAGGTGAGCCCGGCCAGCAGCATGACCCCGATGCCGATCGCGAGGGGTATGCCAAGGTTGGAGTAGATCTGGAAGGTCGCGGCTAGCAGCGACAGCAGCGCGGCGATCACGGTCGCGGCGGAGAAGGTGATCGACTCGCCGACCTTGGTGAGCGCGGTGACCACGGCGGGTTTGGATTCCATGCCATGCCGCATGTTCTCTCTCACCCAGGAACGCCGGGATCAGCGTGATGAATGGTGCCAGGATCGATCGGAAGATCAGGAAGAGCAAGATGAGGATGAAGATGGCGGCGGCGCCCTGCACCTGGTTGCCGGTGTTACCGGACTTGGCCTGCTGGTCAACCTGGATCGCCAGGGCGCCCGCCAGGTGCACCTGCATGCCCGCCGGCACCTTCTGCGCCGTGATGGTGGATCGCAGGTTGCCGATGAACGTCGTGATCGCGCTCTGGTCACCCTGGCTGACGTCCGAAAGCACCTGGATCTGCTCCGCCTGCCCGTTGGAGGACAGCCCCAGGTCGTTCACCTTGACGACGGTGGGAACCTTCGCCAGCGCCGCCTGCAGTCCCGTCAGCCACGCCTGGTCCAGCGTCCCCCCGGGCGCGGCCGCGACGACGGGCACCGGCGTGAGATTCGTGGTGCCGAACGGCGCGGCCAGATCGGACGCCTGCTGGCTCGGCGCGCTGGCCGGGAGGAAGTTGCTGTTGTTGCCCTGCGTGACGCTGGCGAGTGATGGGAGCGTATTGGGTATAACCACGGCGGCGACGAGCCACGCTATGACGACTAGCCACCTGAACCTGACGGCGAATGACCCGATTGCCCCGAAAATCTTGTCCGCGCGCATTTGCTCAGCCTAACGGGGGGCTCCGGGCCATCGGGTCCGGGGGATCCCTGGGAGAACGCTGTGTCCCGTCGGGCCAGCGCAGCGGGACACGATGCCGATCAGATTGCGAGGGTCCTCTCGGGGAGGCACGATGGGTAACGGAGGTGCTGCCACCATGCGCCATGTGATAGGAGTCGTGCTCGCCGTCGTCATGGCGGGTGTTTTGTTTTTCGCCGGGGCGTGGGGATACCTGCGGCTACTGCGCCTGCCGACGGCGGCACTGCCCGCCGCCGGAGGCTCGTTGCTGTCGAATCGCCACGTACTCGAGGCCTTCGCCGCGCTGCTGGTGACCGGGCTGCTAGCGGGAATCCTGGTCGCCGCTCCGCGGATATCGCCGCTCGCCGCCGGGCTGCCGGGCCTGGCGATGCTCGCCTGGACCGGCCTGTACCTCGCCAAGGTGCAGCGCGCTGTCACCTTGATCCCGCTCAAGGACAAGGCGTTCGGCGTCGGGTTCGAGGCGATGGGGATCAACGGGATACTCGCCCTGGCGGGGATCGTGATGATCATTCCGCTGTTCGTGCCATCCCGGTGGCGCAGCGCGCGGTACTCCTACGGCTACAACAATCCCCAGCCGCCTCCGCCCGCGACCGGTCTGATCGCCGACGACTGGACGCGGACGTCTCCTCAGGTGACGTATCCCGAGCGCTATCAGTGAGCGGCCTCTCAGTGAGCGGTCGCGAACTGCTCGGTTTCCGTCGAGCCGGCCAGTGCCACGGTCTCGGCCTGCGGAGCGATGGCCTGCGTCACTAGGTCGAAGTAACCGGTGCCCGCCTCGCGCTGGTGCCTGGTCGCGGTGTACCCGCGTGGCTGCGCGGCGAACTCGGCCTCCTGCAGTCGTACGTAGGCGGGCATGCCCTCGGCGGCGAACCCGCTGGCCAGCTCGAACATCGAGTGGTTCAGCGCGTGGAAGCCCGCCAGCGTGATGAACTGGAACCGGTAGCCCATGGCCGCCAGTTCCTTGCTGAACTTGGCGATCGTCTGGTCATCCAGGTGCGCCCGCCAGTTGAACGACGGTGAGCAGTTGTAGGCGAGCATCTGGTCCGGGTACTCGTCCTTGATCGCCTCGGCGAACTGGCGCGCGACGTCGAGGTCCGGCGTGGACGTCTCCATCCACAGCAGCTCCGCGTGCGGCGCGTAGGCCAGCCCGCGGGCGATGGCGGGCTCGATACCGTTGCGCACCCGGTAGAACCCCTCGGCCGTGCGCTCCCCGGTGACGAACGGCTTGTCACGATCGTCGACGTCCGAGGTGAGCAGGGTGGCCGCCTGCGCGTCGGTGCGGGCGATCACCAGCGACGGGACACCGCACACGTCGGCGGCGAGCCGGGCCGCGGTCAGCGTCCTGATGTGCTGACCGGCGGGGATGAGCACCTTGCCGCCTAGATGGCCGCACTTCTTCTCGGAGGCGAGCTGATCTTCCCAGTGCACCCCGGCCGCGCCAGCGGCGATCATCGACTTCATCAATTCGAACGCGTTCAAAACGCCGCCGAAGCCCGCCTCGGCATCCGCGACGACAGGAGCCAGCCAGTGACGCCGCGGCGCGGTGCCGTCGCTTGACCGCTCGGACCACTCGATCTGGTCCGCGCGCAGCAGCGCGTTGTTGATCCGCCGCACCACCTGCGGAACCGAGTTGACCGGGTACAGGCTCTGGTCCGGGTAGGTCTGGGCAGCCAGGTTCGCGTCCGCCGCGACCTGCCAGCCAGACAGGTAGATGGCCTGCAGCCCAGCGCGTACCTGCTGGACGGCCTGGTTGCCGGTCAGTGCTCCGAGCGCGGTGACCGCGTCCTCGGTGTGCAGCAGTGACCAGAGCCGCTCGGCGCCGAGCCTGGCGAGGGTGTGCTCCTCCTGGATGGTGCCACGGAGCCGGATGACTTCCTCGCCGGTGTAGGTCCGCTCGATGCCCTTCCAGCGCAGCCTGGCCGCCCACTCCTGCTCGAGCCGCTGTGCCTGCTGGCTGATCGTGTCCATCTCTGTACACCTCTTTTTTCGTGAATGGGCACTTTGTCGCCCGCACCTCCAGCTTGCTGGCCGGAGGTACTTCCAGCCTGCGGGCTCAGACGCCGGCCGCCAATGGTGTAGGCGTGCGAAGAATATGGAAATTTCGCGTATGGATAAGTTACGCTCAGATTCATGGCGGAAGAACAGCGAAAATTGGTAGAGACCGATGGTCTAGACCTAGCGACGTTCGGCCAGCGGCTACGGCATGCACGCCGCGCGCGGGGGCTCACGCTGGCGGAGCTCGGCGGCCAGGTAGGCCGGGCGCCATCCGTTTTGTCATTGATCGAGAACGGGCAGCGCGAGCCGAGGCTGTCGCTCATCGAGCAACTGGCGTCGGCGCTGTCGGTGCCGGTGTCCGAATTGCTGAGCAAGACGCCGCCGAGCCGGCGCGCGCAGCTGGAGATCGCGCTCGAGGTGGCGCAGCGGGACCCGTCGTACGCATCGCTCGGCCTCCCGCCGCTGAAGGTGGGAGCCCGGGTTCCCACCGAGGTGCTCGAGCACCTGGTCGGGCTGGCGAGCGAACTGCGAGCGCAACGCTCCCGGCCGGCCGCGTCACCGGAGGAGGCGCGAACCGCCAACGCGGCGCTGCGCGAGTCGATGCACGAGCGCGGAAACTACTTCGAGGCCATCGAGCACGAGGCCGCCGCCACCCTTGAGCGGGCCGGATACTCCGGTGGCGGCGCGCTGTCACAGGGGATGCTGCTGTCCCTGGTGGGCCACCACGGCTTCACGGTCCGTTATGCCCACGACCTGCCACGGTCGGTGCGGTCGCTGACGGATCTGCGGAGCAGGCGCATCTATGTCCAGCAGGAGGCCGTGGGCGGCCACTCGGCGCGGGCCGTCATCCTGCAGGCGCTTGGGCACTTCCAGCTTGGCCACGGAGTGCCCAGGGACTTCGCTGACTTTCTGCGGCAGCGGGTCGAGGCGAACTACTTCGCGGCGGCCGTGCTGATACCGGAAACCGCCGCCGTGCCGTTCCTGACCGCGGCGCGGGAGGCCAGGGACCTAGCGGTTGAGGACCTGGTGGACATGTACTCGGTGTCATACGAGATGGCCGCGCACCGGTTCACCAACATGGCCACCCATCACCTTGGGCTGCGCTGTCACTTCGTGAAGAACGACTCCACCGGGGTCATTTACAAGGCGTACGCGAACGACGGCGTGGTCTTTCCCGCCGACCCGTCCGGCGCGATCGAGGGACAGCGGATGTGCCGCTGGTGGGCTGGACGGCAAGTGTTCGCCGCGGCGGACCGGTTCTCGCCGTGCTACCAGTACTCAGACACGCCGTCGGGCACCTACTACTGCGTCGCGCAGGTGGATCCGCGGGCGGACCGGGAGTTCGCGGTGACGCTGGGGGTGCCGTTCGAGGCGTCGAAGTGGTTCCGCGGCCGCGGGACGACGCTGCGTACTCATTCGGCCTGCCCGGACGGCGAATGCTGCAAGCGGGCGCCGCTCGTGCTCGCCGAGCGCTGGGAGGGCATGGCCTGGCCGTCGGCCCGCGCTCACTCGCACATCCTGTCCGCGCTGCCGGCCGGCGCGTTCCCCGGCGTCGACGACGTCGACGTCTACGAGTTCCTCGACCGTCATTCGTGAGTCGATAGGCTTGAACTTATGGAGAAGATCGAGCTTGGCCAGGGGTTCGCCGTTTCCGCGCAGGGCCTCGGCTGCATGGGAATGAGCGAGTTCTACGGGCAGACCAACTGGGACGAATCGGTCGCGACCATTCAGCGTGCCGTTGACCTCGGGGTGACGTTCATCGACACGGCTGACATTTACGGTCAGGGGCACAACGAGGTTCTGGTCGGGCGGGCCATCGTAGGCCGGCGCGACGAGGTGCAACTCGCCACCAAGTTCGGGATCGACCGGTCGGGAGGTGACGGTCAGCGGGTCATCCGCGGCGAGGCTAGTTATGTCAAGCGAGCCTGTGACGCGTCGCTGCTGCGGCTGGGCGTCGACGTTATCGACCTGTACTACCTGCACCGGCCGCCGCAGACCGCCGAGATCGAGGAGACCGTCGGCGCGATGGCCGAACTGGTCGCCGCCGGCAAGGTCAGGTACCTCGGGCTCTCGGAGGCCGACAACGACCTGCTGCGCCGGGCGCACGCGGTGCACCCGATCACCGCCGTGCAGAGCGAGTACTCGCTGTGGACCCGCGACCTTGAGACCGACGTGCTCGACGCCCTGCGCGAGCTCAACGTCGGCCTGGTGCCCTACTCGCCGCTCGGCCGCGGTTTCCTGACCGGCACGGTGGACGTCACCGCGCTCGGCTCGAAGGACTTCCGCGCCAACAACCCGCGGTTCACCACCGACGCGGCGACGATCAACCAGGCCATCGCCGACACCGTGCGCGAGGTCGCCACGGCCAAAGGCGTGGCCCCCGCGCAAATCGCGCTG